>NZ_JAMYUY010000004.1:0-435265 GCF_040323385.1 Mesorhizobium sp. M0045 | reverse complement strand
TTTTTTACAACCAACACCCCGAAACCCCCCTTGTACCGTGGGCGGGGGGGCGGGTTTTTGTTAAAATCCCAAAAATCCCGCCCCCGGCGGGGGGGGGGGGGGCCCCCCCCGCGCCCTTTCCTACCCCTACCGGATCACACTGGCAAAGCCAATTGGCCGCTTCTGCCGCGTCCTTCTCGCTCGGCGGCTGCTGCCCGCAGTCCCCACAGCGTGCCAAGGTGTCGCCCCGGGGCTGCCAACCGCGTTGCCGCTGTCGTCGTTGGACTGACGGCGGGTAGCGGCGCAGCGCCTGGATCGAAGAAGGATCGTTATCGGCAGGACCGCAGTCCAGAGGGGAGAGGCCGCCAGGGCGGATTTGAGCCGGATTGGTCGAGAGAGAGGGCCGCCCGGTTCATTCCCGTTCCGCTCTCCTTGAGGTTTTCTCCATGCTTGATGCTTCTTCGAAGACTGCCGCTCCGGCAGTACCGCTTCCGCTTGTCTCATCCCCCGCGGTCGAACCAGCTGCCGCCATCCACCGCGCGGCGCAGTTCCTTCTACCCGATCTCCAACGCGGTCAGCGCCTCGACGCCCCGAACCTTCGCTTGGCCATGGAAGCTGCCTTCGGTGCCTCCGACGCATCCGGAGCATGGGACTGGAAATCAGCCTATGAGGCTTGCGAAGTCGCGACGGTGCTGTTCCTGCGCAAATTCGGAAAGTCGCTTTTCCGCAAAGCCGGTTCTCCGGCCGCCGCACTTCCGATGCTGGGCAAGATCGCCGGCCTGTTCCCAACTCACACGCGCCGCTCCGAAGAGACCGAAGCGCTTCAGCAGTTCAGCACCCCCATTCCGCTCGGTCTGGCGGCCGTGACTGCTGCGGCAATCACCCCTGCCGATCGCGTGCTGGAGCCCTCCGCCGGCACCGGTTACTTGCTATTCTGGCCGAGATCAGCGGCGGCACACTGCTGCTCAACGAACTGGCCGAGGCCCGCGCCGGGCTTCTCTCGTTGCTCTTTCCGGCCATCCCCGTCACCCGCTTCAACGCAGCGCATATCGATGATCATCTCGATCCAGGCATAGTGCCGAGCGTCGTGCTGATGAACCCGCCATTCTCGGTGCTTGCTAATGTCAGCGGCCGCATGCCCGACGCTGCCTACCGCCACGTCGCCTCTGCGCTGGCCCGGCTCGCCGAGGGTGGGCGGCTTGTCGCAATCACTGGGGCAAATTTTTCCCCAGAGCTGCCCATCTGGCGCGGGTCCTTCGTCAGGCTCCAGGAGCGCGGTCGCGTTGTGTTCACCGCCGCGATCGACGGCGCCATCTATGCCAGGCATGGCACCACCGTCGAGACCCGGCTGACCGTCATCGACAAACTGCCGGCCGACAATCCAGGCACCTTTCCAGCATCAGCCGGCACGGCGCCCGATGTCGCCACCCTGATCGCCTGGATTGGCGAACATGTTCCCGCGCGGCCGCCGGTCAGCGCTTCGGTCTTTGCGCCCGCCGTCAAGGCACTGGGGCCCACAGCGCGCATCGTGCGCGGTGATCTCGCCAGATCCGCAGGTTCCACTCCGGTGCGCAGCCTTGCCACGCCGGAAGGCAACGAGCTTGCTTACGAGACATTGGACTGGACGCCTGCCGAAAGTAGGCACATCACCGATGGCATCTATGAGGAGTACGGGTTGCAGGCGATCCGTATTCCGGGCGCCCATCCGCATCCGACCAAGCTGGTCCAATCGGCGGCAATGGCATCCGTTGCTCCGCCGAAGCCGAGCTACCGGCCGATTCTTCCTGCCAAGGTTGTCAGCGACGGCCTCTTGTCCGACGCGCAGCTAGAAACAGTCATCTATGCCGGCGAGGCCCATTCGGAGTTCCTCGCCGGTTCCTGGACGGTGGACGACACCTTCGACCTTGTCTCTGCCGCGCGCGACGATGCCGCGCACGCCGTGCGATTCCGCCGGGGCTTCATGCTCGGCGACGGGACGGGCGCCGGCAAGGGCCGCCAGTCCGCAGGCATCATCCTGGACAGTTGGATGCAGGGCCGCCGCAAGGCGGTGTGGATCTCCAAATCCGACAAGCTGATCGAAGACGCCCAGCGCGACTGGTCTGCTCTCAGCATGGAGCGCCTGCTGGTCACGCCGCTGTCGCGGTTCCCGCAGGGCAAGGCCATCCGCCTCGATCAAGGGGTCCTTTTCACCACCTACGCAACGCTGCGCTCCGACGAACGCGGTGAGAAGATGTCGCGCGTGCGGCAGATCGTCGAATGGTTGGGCACCGACTTCGACGGAGTGATCATTTTCGACGAAAGCCACGCTATGCAGAACGCGGCAGGCGGCAAGGGAGAGCGCGGCGACGTCGCCGCCTCACAGCAGGGACGCGCCGGGCTCCGCCTCCAAAACGCCCTGCCGAACGCCCGCGTCGTCTATGCCTCGGCGACGGGAGCAACCACCGTCCACAACCTCGCCTACGCGCAGCGTTTGGGCCTGTGGGGTGGCGACGATTTGCCCTTCGCGACCAGGGCCGAATTTGTCGAGACGATCGAGGCTGGCGGCGTTGCCGCCATGGAAGTGCTGGCCCGAGACCTTCGCGCACTCGGTCTCTATACGGCCCGATCGCTCTCTTACGACGGTGTCGAATACGAGCTGGTCGAGCATCAGCTTACCCCCGAGCAGACCCGCATTTACGACGCCTACGCCGGAGCGTTTAGTGTCATTCATAATAATCTCGACGCCGCGATGCGGGCCGCCAACATCACAGGCGAGACCGGCACACTAAACCGTCAGGCAAAGTCGGCTGCACGTTCGGCTTTCGAGAGCACGAAACAGCGCTTCTTCGGCCATTTGCTCACCGGCATGAAGACGCCGACCCTGATACGCTCGATCGAGCGCGATCTCCATCAAGGCCATGCCGCCGTCATCCAGATCGTCTCGACCGGCGAGGCACTGATGGAACGGCGCCTCGCTGAAATTCCAACCGAGGAATGGAACGACGTTCGCGTCGACATCACGCCGCGCGAATATGTCCTCTCGTATCTGCAGCATTCGTTCCCGGTGCAACTCTATGAGCCGTTCACCGACAGCGAAGGCAATTTGTCGTCACGTCCGGTCTATCGCGACGGCCAGCCCGTGGAGAGCCGCGAAGCGGTCGCCCGCCGCGATCGCCTCATCGAGCAACTCGCTTCACTGGCCCCCGTCCCGGGGGCTCTCGATCAGATCGTACAGCGCTTCGGTACCGACCTCGTAGCGGAAGTGACAGGCCGGTCGCGCCGCATCGTGCCCAAGACCAGCACTCGAGGCATCGATCGCCTTATCGTCGAAAACCGCGCCGGATCGGCCAATCTCGCCGAGGCACAGGCATTCATGGATGACTGCAAGCGCATATTGGTGTTTTCCGACGCCGGTGGCACTGGCCGCAGCTATCACGCTGATCTCACTGCGAAGAACCGCCGCCTTCGAGTTCACTATCTGCTCGAGCCGGGCTGGAGGGCCGATGCCGCCATCCAGGGTTTGGGGCGCACCAACCGCACGAACCAGGCGCAGCCGCCGCTGTTCCGGCCGGTTGCAACCGATGTGAAGGCTGAGAAGCGCTTTCTCTCGACGATAGCCCGGCGCCTCGACACATTGGGCGCCATTACTCGCGGCCAGCGCCAGACCGGCGGACAGGGCCTATTTCGCCCTGAGGACAATCTGGAGTCGCACTATGCCCGCGACGCGCTGCGGCAGCTTTACCTGCTGCTGGTTCGCGGCAAGGTGGACGGCTGCTCACTCCAGATGTTCGAGGAGGCGACCGGCCTCACGCTGACGGATTCCACCGGCATCAAGGACGAGCTGCCGCCGATCACGACCTTCCTCAATCGGCTGCTGGCGCTCACCATCGCGCTTCAAACCGTCCTGTTTACGGCCTTCGAGCAATTGCTAAATGCGAAAATCGAGGGCGCCATCGCCTCCGGCGCCTACGACATCGGCTTGGAAACACTGCGTGCGGAGAGCTTCGTCGTCACCGAGCGACGCGTCATCCATGTCCATGCCGCCACCGGTGCGGAAACGCGACTGCTGACCATCGCCCAGCGCAAGCGCAATCGACCCGTTTCACTTGCCGATGCCCTTGCCCAGCTTCACGATCCCCGCGCGAAGCTCCTGGTCAACAACCGATCCGGCCGCGCCGCCGTACAGGTGCCAGCGCCCGCGCTGATGCTGGACAACGGCGAGATCGAATGGCGCGTCCGGCTGATCCGGCCGATGGAGCACCATCAGGCCTCATTGAAGATGATGGCGGAGAGCCACTGGGTTGAGGCTGAGCAGGCTGCATTCGCTGACGCCTGGAGTGTCGAGACGGCTGACGTGCCCGAATTCACGGACAGCACTATCCATGTCGTTGCCGGCATGCTGCTGCCGATCTGGAAGCGTCTGCCCAGGGAATTCTCACGTGTGTACCGGCTCCAGACTGACGATGGCGAGCGCATCATCGGTCGTCAGGTCCCGCCAGCATGGATCGCGGGCGCACTGGCAACAAGCTCGCCTTCGATCACAGCCAGTGATGCTTTCGTTGCGCTTCTGGGCGGTCGAACGATCCTCGATCTCGCCGATGGTCTGCAGCTTCGGCGCAGCCGCCTCATGGGCGTCAGCCGAATCGAGCTGACGGGCTTCAATGACACAATGCGTGACCGTCTTTCGGCTTACGGCCTCTTCCGAGAGATCATCTCCTGGAAGCTGCGCATGTTCGTGCCCGCCGACTCATCTGGACCCGCAATTCTGGGCAAGTTGCTGAAGGCTTATCCAGTCCAGCGCATCGACACGCGGGAGGACGCGTGATGGCCCGCCACGGTGCGTCAGAACTGGCGCACCGCCTCGGCCAGCAGGCTGAGGCGGTTTGTCGCTATTATCTTTCGAACGGGCATCGTGAGGGCCGCTACTGGCTTGTCGGCGATGTGCAAAACACGCCGGGCCGCTCAATGTTCGTGCGTCTCGTCGGGTCAGCGAACGGAAAAGGAGCCGCCGGCAAGTGGGCCGATGCGGCGACTGGCGAGCATGGCGACCTTCTAGACGTCATCCGCGAAAGCCGCGGCTTCAGCAACTTCAAGGACGTCGCGAATGAAGCAATGACGTTTCTCGGCTTGCCGCATCCCGAACCAGAGCAGACGTCTCCCCCTTCGAAATCGGTAGACACGCCATCCGGATCATCGGGAGCAGCGCGTCGGCTGTTTGCGATGTCGCAGCCGATTGCGGGTACAGTCGTAGAGGCGTATCTGCGCAACCGCAGTATTACCGCTTTGCACGGGACCGAAAGCCTGCGTTTTCACCCGCACTGCTACTACCGGCCCGACGAACACGCGCCGACCGAGACCTGGCCGGCGATGATCGCTTCCGTCACCGATCTCGACGGCCATTTGACTGGCGCACATCGCACCTGGCTTGATCCTTCCGGCAGGGGCAAGGCACCGGTCGGTACGCCGAAGCGCGCGATGGGCGATCTTCTTGGTCACGCGGTTCGCTTTGGCCTGCCGGGCGACGTCATGGCGGGCGGCGAAGGCATCGAGACCGTCTTGTCGCTTCGGTGCATCCTGCCCGATATGGCTATGGCAGCGGCACTCTCGGCAGCCCATCTCGCTGCCATGCTGTTCCCCCTCACGCTGAGACGGCTCTACATCGTGCGCGATGCCGATCCAGCCGGCGACGGCGCACGTGACACCTTGATCAAAAGAGCGAATGCTGCCGGGATTGAGGCGATTGTGCTCTCGCCGACACTTGGAGACTTCAACGAAGATCTCTGTACGCTTGGCGTGGATGATCTTCGAGCACGCGCGCGTGTCCAGCTCGCGCCGCAGGACATCGCCCGTTTCATGGCAGTGGCGGGATAATTTGGAACGAACAACCTGTCCGCTGTCGCTTGCATCGCTCGGATGCCCCCGAAGTCGGAGAGAACCGCGCCTGCGGGCCTTCGAGAGGGCGATCGGCCAGCAAACGAGCCAGACCCGCAATGTCTTCGGCCGACTATTTTCCGGCGCGCTCCCAAGGGAGCGCTTTCCATCGCGAAGCAAAATAGCCGGCCTTCCCCCTCCTCCGCTGACACTCCGGCCCTTCGCTTCGCTGCGGGTGCAGGTCCGTCCCGTCCGCCGGCTTCCGTCGCCATGAAGGCCGCGAGGGTCGCGGTCCAACCGGCGGAGCATCCAATGAGCGAGCATAACGACTACGAACCACAGCACTCGTCTTCACCCATCGACCAAGTCCTCACCGAACTCCAGCTCTATGGCTACCGGCCCTTCGCAGATGAGCCTGATCCTCGACCGCTTCCAGAGGGCCACTGCGTCGCCGGCGCGATCGCCGACATCTTCGACGCCCTCATCGTGGCACTGCAAGACACTCGCCTCGAGCCCGATCTCGACGATCTTCTATGGTCGACCGTCAACATCTTTCACCGCGCCGCAGATCGGATCGAGCGCGAGCTCGACCACAACGAGCAGGCGCAACGCCGCAGCCAGTGTGAGCAGGACGGCAGCGAAGTGAAATCCGTCGAGCTGGAACGCCTGACGGCCGAAGGGCAGACGCTGATCGAACGCCAAAGCGCCTTCGAACTGATGCGTGATCAGGCCGCGGAGGACTATGAGCGCCACACCGGATCCAGTTGGCGACCGCGCAGCGGATCGATGGTCAACCACCGCAACCTGACCTCTGCGCTGATCGACAGCCGCGACTTTCTCAGCGCCAAGAAACGTGCCTCGCAGGAAGTCCTTCTGCCACCTGGCCCGAAAATCGCCTTCACCGCTGGGCTCGACTTCAATGACCACCAGCTTATCTGGGCCAAGCTCGACCAGGTCCACGCCCGGCATCCCGACATGGTCTTGATGCACGGGAAATCGCCGAAGGGTGGCGAAAAAATCGCCTCCTGTTGGGCAGATCATCGCAAGGTACCCCAAATCGGCTTTGCCCCTGATTGGACAAGGCATGCCAAAGCCGCTCCGTTCAAGCGCAATGACGCAATGCTGGAGTTGCTGCCGATAGGCGTCATCGTCTTTCCCGGGACCGGAATTCAGGACAATCTTGCTGACAAGGCAAAAAAGCTCGGCATCCCAGTCCTCGACTTCCGCCCCAAGGGAGGCGGCGCGTAAGCGCTGCCCGCCCTACCATTTGTCGATTGTACAATACGGTCGGGCGGCGCGGCGCCGCCCGTCTTATGCGATACTCAAGTCCGCGCCCTGGCAAAGGCGCGCGACGCCGTCACGCTTGCCGTCAACGTTTCAGCTGCGTCGCAGCTGGCATCACAGCTGCGAATAACGACGCCTGTTCAACCGAACAGGGGCCGGATCTGGCCGAACTCATCGAACACCGGCGTGGGCAGGATGCTTGTTCTTGAGCGGCCGTCGCATTGTTAGCGTTGTCGCTGACACGGCATCGCGCGACGCACAGTTCGAATCCACCACGGCGTGCCGTCTCGTTCCAGAGATAGCGGATATCCGGTGATGCACGTCAGCCGTGACTTGAACCCTGGCTTAAGCGCGGTGCTGACAACAGCTTGCGACTCGCAATGCCTGTACAGAGGAGCATCGACGCCGCTGATCGTCGTAGCCGGGATTTCGCCAGCGACGGTATCGCCAGGTTCTCCGTTGATGTCTCTATCTGGTGGGCCGCTCCAAACGGCCTCTTTAATGGGCTGATCCGGCCGAAGGTCGGCTGCGCCTCGATCGCCTAAGCCGCAATGGCGCCGATCGACTTTCTTCCCCTGCCGGCTGCGCCGTCATTCCTCGCCAAACAACAAAGTCGCCTGGCTGCCATCCTCCGCTGGCGCTGCGGTCGCAAGCGATGCGGCGTCGATCGCCTCCGGCCCGCCGATCGCCATCGAGGCCGCAATGGTGCGGGCTCGAAACAGAGTTCAAGGAGAAAACTCATGGCGATAATCGGAACCTTCAAGAGGGCCGGCAACAACGAGTTCACCGGCGAAATCGTGACCCTCTCGCTCCAGACCAAGAACGTCCGGGTTGTGCCCGAGACCAACCGCTCTGGCGACAGCGCCCCCAGCCACCGTGTCTTCGTCGGGCAGGTCGAGATCGGCGCCGTATGGTCCAAGCGCTCCAATGACGGCCGCGACTATCTCGGCATGAAGCTGGACGATCCGAGCTTCACTGCTCCGATCTACGCCAACCTCTTCAACGATGAGGAAGGCGAAGGCTTCAGCCTCATCTGGTCCCGCCCCAACGGGCGCCGCGACGCCGAGTAAGGCCCCGACCAAGGCTCCGCCCGGACGAACAGGGCGGGGCCGCTCTCCTTTTACCCGACAAGTTGAGCGCAGTCGCTGCGCAACGAGCTCCGTCGGTCTGTGGGGCGACTACCGGTCGTGTTCGCGACTGGAGACTTCATTCCTGCATGTTGCCTCGCCGATCATCGAAAATTCGCGGTGCTTCCCGCGTCAACTCACGGTGCCGATTTTCTGATCAACTCGCATGGGTCCACATTCAGCGCAGTGGCGATCCTGCCAAGAACACTGATGCTGGCCGAGACCCGAGCGCGCTCGATCGATCCCACGTAACGCATGCTCAGTCCAGAGCGGGCGGCCAGTTCCTCCTGCGTCACGTTCTGGTCATGGCGCAGACGACGCATGTTGGCCGCCATGATCTCCTTGAGGTTCATGACGGATTAGGGATCAGAAAGGGAACTATCGTTCTAGGAATGATCGTTCCTATTCGCTATGATTGGTGCTCGATCTGCAGGACGGCTCCTTCGAGATCGCGATCGAAATATGAACGGTCAAATACCATGCCTAAACCGCTGCTCGATCCTGATGTCGCCGACATTGCGCCGGATGCACCGGTCCTGACCGGCTATGACGAGGAGCGTCTGCTCACCTATATTCGCCTGCTTGACGCGGCAGCCGAAGATGCCGATTGGCGAGAGGTGGCCAGGATCGTCTTGCATATAGACCCGGAGCAGGAGCCGGAACGAGCGTTCCGGTCCTGGGAGACCCATCTTGCCCGCGCGCGATGGATGACGACCAGCGGCTACCGATATCTTCTCGCCGGCGGCGCTCCGCACTGACGCGACCGGCGCTCCACTTGGCTGAATCGGCATAATGTTTTGCCGACTCTCCAACTATCCAACTTCCTTATCCCCCTGAATGTTGACGCCGACGCCTCACATCCGGGTACACGGCGGGGACAGGAACAGTGCAAGGCGATTGGACCGATCCGGCGGCGTATGCACATATGTGCAGCTACCAGGCCACGGAGTTCGCTGCCGAGTATCTGATCCGGAATGACGAATTCGTGGCAGAGTGCAGCCAGCTTGCATCGCAACCCGCTGGTTCTGGAGAACCTGCCGGTCAGCCCGATCTCGCCGCCCGTTGGGGCGCGCGATTTCAAAACTGCCGCTGCCGGAGTTCCGAAAGCTGACAATATCATCTGGACGGAACAGGCCTCGCCGCGCGTGCTCCGGGTCATGCGGGTATCTGCATCCGATCAGACAGTTCGACCTTCCAGCCTTGGCGGAGCCAGCGTTTGGCCGCAGGACGAAGGCCTTCACATTATTTGGTCTACCTTAATTGGGAAAAGTCATCTCGTCGCTAACGACCGCGCCGGTGAATTCAACGCTATCCTTCTGCCGCTCGACGCTGCATTCGAGACGCGGCTCGATGCAGCGCGCCGGTTCTGGCGCGCACTGAACGGCCGGGCAGCCGGTCCATCCTACGGCGCACTGCCGCAACAGACCAAGACCAGGCATATCCTCAATTTACGCGCACATGATGGTCACCGCACGGGTGCAACCTATCGTCAGCTCGCGGAGGTGCTGTTCTCGCAAGAGTCGATTGTGCCGCGAGATTGGCGTGATCATCATCTCCGCCACAAGGTCCGAGCTATCTTACGCCGTGCAGCTTTTTTAGTCGCCGGCGGCTATCGCGATCTTCTCTTCTACCCCCACAACCGCAGCGAAAAGTCCGGCCGCCGAAGTCCTTCTTCGGGGTAGCAAAAACGCACCCCCCAATCTTTGCCCTCCCTCGCCTTTCCTCATTTCGATCATGGTCCACTTCGCGCGTCCCGGCAGGCCAGGACGACAGCAGAACCGAATGGAGATCGAGCGATGTCGAAGGGCCCCGCGGACGCGCCCCAAAAGTATTTGCGCACGAAGGAGGCAGCAAACATCGTCGGGCTCTGCGCCCGCACACTCGAAAAGCACCGGACCTACGGCACCGGCCCAAAATACCGAAAGGTCGGCGGGCGCGTTCTCTACGACATCAACGACCTGCACGCTTGGATAGATCTGGGCGCACGCACCTCCACCAGCGATGCCAACGCGACCTATGTTCCGCCGGCAAAACCCCATGCAGCCCGCGCGCCCGCCTATGTCGGCAGGCGCGACCGCAGCTCCTGATCTGTGGCGCACCGAAATGCAGTATCGCGAGACCGTTCAGCAGCAATTTGCGCTGCCTCATGTCCCCTCATCCGGCTTCCCTCCACCCGGCACGCAGGACGTTGTGGCGTGGCAACTCGTCTTGTTGGTGAAATCCCGCCACCTGAGACCGATCCATTCTCATGCGGGCGAAGAATCGACCTGCGTTGAGGCGGCAAGCGTGCACGGCATAGCAGCGATTTGGAACGCTGCCATCCTGGTCTGGGCTGCGTCGCAAACCATCCACGCGCAAGCCAGGAGATTGCAACTGCGGCGCGTGGTAGCGGCGAAACAGCAGCAAACCCTGACGTTCATGTCGCCGCGTAATCGGCGCCATGTCCACAGCCGGATAGCCCCACGCGAGCAGCCGAGCCGATACACGGCCCAGCGTCGTAAAACTTGCCTGCTGCGCCCCGGGATCGAGTCATGAGCAAGCGCACAAAGATCATCGCCACGATGATTGGCGGCGCAGTGCTCGCGGCGGCGCCGGCATGGATTAGCCCTCCGCCGCTGTCCATCTGGAACGCATCGGCGAGCATCCCCGTCGGGCTCTATCGCGTCCAGCCGGCCGACAAAATCGGTATTGCCGATATCGCCGTCATCATGCCGCCCGAGCCATTGGCGGCCTTCATGGCAAGACGCGGGTATCTGCCGAAAAATGTGCCGCTCCTGAAGCGTATTTTAGCACTGGGGGGCGCAACCGTCTGTCGCCAAGGCACAACGATCATCGTCAACGGCAAGACGTATGGACATGCGCGCGAGCGTGACAGTCGCGGTCGACCCCTGCCCATCTGGCAGGGCTGCCGCGACATTGCCGAGGCGGACGTCTTCCTTATGAACCCGGGTGCGGCCGACAGTTTTGACAGCCGCTATTTCGGCCCGCTCCCGCTCTCATCAATCGTTGGCCGCGCGGTTCCCGTCTGGACCACGGAGCCCACCACTCCGGTGCTGGAGGTCACCAACGATCCCCTTTCTAGCGAGCCGTGACGGCTCGGCTGAACGCGCACTAACACTCATGAAAGGAGCACTGCAATGACCCAGATCGGAACCTTCACGCGCAATGATGACGGCTTCTTCGGCAATCTCTCCACGCTAACAATCGAGGCGAAGATTGCCATTCTGCCTGCCGAGAAATCAAAAACCGAAAACGCGCCCGACTATCTGATCTATTGCGAAGGGATGGCGGTCGGTGCGGCTTGGGACCGCGCCGGAGACAAGGCGGGGGATTACCTCTCCGTCTCAATTGACGACCCGTCCTTTACGCAGCCGATCCGCGCCAAGCTGTTCCGGTCCGATGCAGAGAACAGCGTCTGGAGCCTGCACTGGAACCGATCCTCGAAGCGCGACGGGCGAGGCTGAACAGATGCTTCTGGAGCCCTTCGACGAATCTTTCTCGCCAACCCTTTTGATCCATTGCGTGCCGGTCAAACCCTTCGACCCGATCGCCCGCGACACAGCCCAGAGGGGGCCGGACACTTGCCTGTGGCTCCGGACACCGATCTCATCACAGTTTTGGCAAAGCCGGTTCGATCGGCGAGCCCCTGCCGTTAACGGAAGCGAACACCGTCGCAGGCTGGCGGTGCATCGGTTCTGCGGTCTGCGGGATGCAGTCCACAGAGGCATGACGACGTTTGCCGCATGTGTCATGCTCGGCTTCGTGGCGCCCGAAACTGGTGCAGCGGCTTCCTCTGGTGAACGGCCGGCGCACTCCGAGTCGACGATCTTGTCGGCTGGCCCGTGGTCGCGGCATATCCGGGAAGCGTCAAAACGCTTCGCGATTCCAGAGCGGTTGCTGCGCGGCGTCATGCATGTTGAGAGCGTCGGCGATGTTCGTGCGCTTTCAAGCAAGGGCGCAATGGGCTTGATGCAGATCATGCCGGCGACGTGGGAAGAACTGCGCATCAAATACCGTCTCGGTGACGATCCCTATCGACCGCGTGACAACATTCTTGCAGGTGCAGCATATCTTCGCGAAATGCTCGACAGCTTCGGGCGCAGCGGTTTTCTTGCCGCTTACAATGCCGGTCCTGGTCGGTACACGGAACATCTCTCGACCGGCCGTCCGCTCCCACGCGAGACGGTCGACTACGTTAGGAAACTCGCGCCGCTGCTCGATGGTGCAGTTCTCAGTCCGCGGCGCCCGCGGCAAAGAAGGGGCAGAGCCAGCTCACTCCGTGCAACGATCTTTGCGCATCCCCATGACATTCGGAACGCCGCTGTATCGGATGGCAATGGTTATGCCGAGACGATCTTTGCGGCGATTCATTCGTCAGCGATGCAGTCGCCAATGGGCCATCCTGTTGCGGACCTGACCGCGATCGAGCCACGGCGGAGTGAAACCGATTTCCAATCGAACCACGCTGTTTCCGGCCTATTCGCTCAGCCCTCTTTAGCCATATCGCGATGATCGCCACGTTCCTCCTCAATTCCATTCCGGCCTGTTCCGTCGCGGAAATTGCGGCGGAAGGGTTGGCCGCAGATGAGGACAGAGAGAGTGGCAGGATAAAGGGCCGCGAGGTGCGGCTCGGTTCGGCCGATTGTTTTCCTTACAATTTTCGACTCATTTCGCGATGTGCTGCCACAATCAGCGATGTGCGCTATCCCCATTTTTTCAGTCTTTCAATGGAAACCGCACCTCGTGGCCGCCTAGCATGAAGCGTGACGATACCTTTCGCGTCCGCCCCGGTCGTATCCGCTCCCGCGCCGGCCAGCGCGCACGACCCTTCATCTTCCAGGCTCTTGCGGCCACACAGCGCGCCGGCGGTCACCTTACGTGCGAGGGTCGGATCACCTCCCCGCGAGCTTCAACGTTTGGCCGCGGCAGGTCAGCGAGCATCCGCGCCAGTCGCCTCATCTCTGACCGCTCACGCGGCGCCGTCGTCAAGACCCGTGTGGTGCGGCAGTTCAGAGGGTCTGCGCCACTCGCCACCCATCTCAAATATCTTCGCCGCGAAGGTGTTACACGTGATGGTGAGAAGGCCAGGATGTTCGGCCCTGAGACCAAAGAGGCAGATCATGACGCCTTCTGCGATCGCTGCAAGGACGATCGGCATCACTTCCGTTTCATCGTTTCACCGGACGACGCAATGGAGCTCGGCGACCTCAAGAACTTCACTCGTGACCTGATGGTCGACATCGAGCGCGACCTCGGCACGAGGCTCGACTGGATAGCCGTCGATCACTGGAACACCAAACATCCGCACGTTCATATCCTCGTTCGCGGCGTTGCCGACGATGGCGAGAGTCTTGTCATCTCGCGCGACTACATCCGCCAAGGCATGCGCGATCGGGCGAGCGACATTCTCACCCAGACGCTTGGGCTCCGCACCGACCCCGACATCCGCCAGGCCATCGAGCACCAAGTCGACAATGAGCGCTGGACGCAGCTCGATCGCCAGCTTGTTCGTGACGCCGACCGTCATGGTATCATTGATCTCGCGCCACACCCTGATCGCCATCCCGACCAGTTCCTTGGGCTCAAAGTCGGCCGGCTGCGGCAACTGGAATGCCTGGGTCTCGCGAACGAGATCCGTCCCGGCCAATGGATGGTGGTCGAAGAGGCCGAGGCCACTTTGCGCGCCCTCGGTGAACGCGGCGACATCATCAAGCGCATGCACCGCAGTCTCACCGTGCATGGGCTAGAAAAGGGGACAGTCGACTACGTGCTGGCCGCCGAAAAAATTGATGCGCCCGTGATCGGCCGACTGCTCGAACGCGGCCTTGATGACGAACGGCGCGGCGCGGCCTATGCCATCGTCGATGGCATCGATGGACGCACGCACCACATTCGCTTCTATGATCCTGATGCGGCAGGAGATTCCGACCCGGGCTCGGTCGTGGAGTTGTGTCGCGATGCGAGTGCAAATGGCGGTGGCCGGGTCACGCTCGCCGTCCGCTCCGACCTCTCAATCGAACAGCAGGTCCATGCTTCCGGCGCGACTTGGCTCGATCGCCAACTCGTTGCACGCGAGCCCGCCGAATTCGGTGACGGCGGCTTTGGCAAGGACGTAAGACAGGCACTGCAAGATCGGGTAGATCACCTTGTCAGCCGCGATCTGGCCAGGCGCGAGGGACAGCGCGTCATTCTTGCCCGCAAACTGATCGATACACTACACGATCATGAGGTGGAATCGCTTGGTGCCCGCATCGCCGCCGAGACGGGCCTGTCATTCACGAAGGCTGCCAACGGCAATCATGTGGCTGGGATTTACCGGCGGCGTTTCTTGCTGGCTTCAGGCCGGCTCGCAATGATCGATAATGGACTCGAATTCAAGCTGGTGCCCTGGTCGCCGTCGCTCGAAAAGCGATTGGGCAATCAAGTTACCGGGGTCGTGTGTTCAGATACGGGGGGCGTGGATTGGAGCCTGGGAAAGAAGCGCGGCATCGGCTTATGATGGTTACACGCGTATGCTCTATCCTGATGCTGGGAAGCCGGCACGGTCCGTCGCACATCCTCTGTTTGTACCTGCACGGTGAAGCGCCAATGGGCTCGTAAAAAACAGGGACGTTGCGAATCCTCAATCAGTCCGCGGTCAGCACGACCTTGACACTTTGAGCGCGGTCGGCGCCAAGTCGGAAGGCATCGGGGGCGGAGGAAAGCGTGCGCTCCGCCGTCACCAGCTTCAGGACGTCCACCTCCCGCGACACAATGAGGTCGACTGCGCGAGCGAACTCGCTGCCGAAGCGGAAGGTGCCTTTGAGGTCGATCTCTTTGGCCATCACCGCATTGGCGGGCAGCGGGATCTGGCCACCGGGAAGATTGCCGACCTGGACCACCGTGCCGCCGCGCCGGACGCTGGCGATTGCCGCGGCAAGGCCTGCGGCAGTGCCTGAAATCTCGAACGCCACATCAAGCGAACCGCCGGCCGCGAGCGACTGGATCTCGGCGTCCCCGCTGGCAAGGTCGATCGTCCTGTCGGCGCCCAACCTGCGGGCGAAGGCGAGCGGCGCGGCGGCGATATCGACGACGGTCAGTTCAGCGCAGCCGGCAAGCCTGGCCGCGAGCATGGTCAAGAGGCCAATGGGACCGGCACCGAACAGGACGACGTTGCGGCCCCTGATGTCGCCGGCCCGCGCAACGGCGTGCAGGCTGACCGCCAGCGGTTCGGCAAGTGCGGCCGCCTGGTAGGCCACATCAGATGGAACCTTGAAACATTGCGCGGGCGTGACGTCGAACAGACTGGCGAAGCCGCCCTGCATATGCGGCGTCTTCGACGCCGAGCCCATGAAGTAGATGTTTTCGCAGAGATTGGCGCGGCCTTCCAGGCATCGCGCGCAATGCCCGCACCAGCGTGACGGATTGACCGCGACGTGGTCGCCGACGCCCAGGCCGGGTGCCGCGCCGTTGATCTCGACGATTTCGCCGGAGATTTCATGGCCGAGGACAAGCGGCGAGGTCACAACGAAGTCGCCGGTGCGGGCATGGCGGAAATAATGCAGGTCGGAGCCGCAGATGCCCCCGGCCCCGAAGCGCACACGCACCATGCCTGGTGCCAGCGGTTCGAGCGGATGCTCCACGACGCGCAGGTCCTGCGGGCCGAACAGCGTTGCGGCGATCACCTGGCCACTCACCGGATCAAGCCCATCTCGGTCGGCAGCCAAAGCGTGATGGCGGGTATGAAGGTGATCAGAAGCAGCGCCACGATAAGCGGCACCAGCCACGGCAGGATCGCCATGGTGGTGCGCTCGACCGAGAGCTTGGCGACGCGTGACAGCACGAACAGCACCATGCCGAGCGGCGGGTGCAAAAGCCCGATCATCAGATTGAGCGTCATAATCAGCCCGAAATGCACCGGGTTGATGCCGTAGACGGCAGCGACCGGCAGCAGGATCGGCACCAGAATCGTGATCGCGGCGATCGTATCGAGGAAGCAGCCGACCACCAGCATCAGGATGTTGACCAGGATCAGGAAGACCCACTTGTTTTCGGTGAGCGCGAAAATGAAGTTCGAAAACAGCTGTGCCGCCTGGCTGACGGTAAGCAGCCAGGCGAAGATCGATGCGGCGGTAACGATGAACAGTACGGAGGCGGTCGTCTCGATCGTGTCGAAGCTGGCCTTGGCAAGCAAACGCAGCGTCATCGTGCGGTAGCGCACCAGCCCGAGGAAAAGCGACCAGATCACAGCCGCCATTGCCGCCTCGGTCGGCGTGAACCAGCCCATCGTCATGCCGCCGATCAGGATGACCGGCGTCATCAGCGCCATGACCGCGGAGAAATCGAAATACCAGTCCGCGGCGATCAGCAGCAGCAGCGCGATGCCGACCGCGACGTTGATCGACAGGCCAAGCTGCACAAGCACGTAACAGCCAATCGGAAAGGCAGCCACCACCAGCACCTCGCCCGCTGCTTCGGCGAGCCGCCGAAGCTCGAAAGGCGTGTCGGAGCCCCAGCCGCGATTGTAGGCAAAGATGGCAACCGTAATCATCATCAGCATGGTCATGACCACGCCGGGCAGGATGCCGGCCATGAACAGCGCACCGATCGAGACATTGGCCATCATGCCGTAGATGACGAAGGGCAGCGAGGGCGGAAAGATCGGCCCGAGAGTGGCGGAAGCGGCGGTGACGCCAACCGCGGCGTCGATCGGATAGCCGTGGTCCTTCATCGCCTTGATCTCGATGGTGCCGATACCGGCGGCGTCGGCGAGCGCGGTACCCGACATGCCGGAAAAGATCACCGATCCGATGATGTTGACCTGCGCCAGGCCGCCTTTCATCCAGCCGACCAGGGCAAGGGCGAAGGAATAGATGCGCCCGGTGACGCCGGCGATGTTCATGAGGTTGCCGGCCAGGATGAAGAAGGGCACGGCGAGCAGCGGGAAGCTCTCGACCCCGGCGATCATGCGCTGGGCCGCGATGATGTCGGGCGCGACGCCGTAGATGACGAGGTAAAGGATCGACGCGGCCGCCATCGAAACGGCGACCGGCACGCCGATGAGCATCAGGACAAGAAAGCCCCCGACCAGAAGCAGCATCGCTCAGACCCCCGCCGTCTCGAACGCACCAGGACGCTCGAGCACCGAATAGCCGCGCCGGTAATTGCCGATAAAGACCTGGATCGAGCGCAGAAGCATCAGCACGAAGCCGGCCAATACGGCGTAGAAGAACCAGCGCCGCGGCAGGTTGACGGTGACCATGCGCTCATGCGCCACGATCGTGACGTAGCGCCACATCAGCCAGGATCCGTAGGCGAAGAATGCGATGCGGATGATATCGACGGCAAGCGCCAGCCAGCGGCCGACACGCTCCGGCAGATAGTGGTAAAGCACGTCGACGTGGATATGGCGCGAAAGGCGCACGCACATGGCGGCGCCGAGAAAGACAACGACGACGAGCGCGTTGATGGCGATCTCCTCGGTCCACGCAAAGCTGTTGTTCAGCGCATAACGGGTGAAGAACTGCAGGAAGACACAGACGACCATGCCCCAGAACACGGCAAGCGTGACCCAGTCCTCGATGCCGTGGTCCGACAGGTCGACGCGCATCGGCACCTCCTCGAAGGCGTGCGCAATCTCTTCGACGGTGATCTCGGTGTGGTGTTCCTCGGCCATTGGCGCGCACTCCCGAAGCTGGTGGATCGTCAAGGATTGGAAGGCCGTCCGGCGCAATTTGAGCCCGGACGGATAGGCAGGTTAAAGCGGCGAATCCGATTACCGCTCTATCCTCTTGATTGAGCATCCAGTTTCCGATGCTCTACTTGATAGCGCGGATCGCTTCCCAATCGGCCTTGTTGTACCCGAACTCGTCGAAGGTGACCTTCTCCAACACATTCTTCTCGAAGTCGGCACGGTCGACATCCGTTACGGTGATGCCGCGGTCCTTGAATACCTGCACCAGTTCCTTTTCGCGGGCGACGATCTTTGCAGTGGCGCGGGCGGCAGCCTCCTGCATCACCTCGGTAAAGATCTTCTTGTCCTCGTCGGACAGCGAGGCCCAGCGGGACGCCGATATGATGGTGTTGAGATGATCGACGATATGGCCAGTTAGCACGATATTCTTCTGCACCTCGTAGAATTTCTTCGCCTCGATGGTGGTCAGCGGATTCTCCTGGGCCTCGACCGTGCCGTTCTGCAGAGCCAGATAGACCTCGGCGAAGGCAATCGGCGCCGTGTTGGCCCCGCAGGCACGCGGCATGGCCAGATAGGCCGGCACGTCGGGAACGCGCATCTTCAAGCCCTGCATGTCGGAGCACTTGGCGATCGGCCGGTTCGAGGTGGTCTGCCGCGTCCCGTAATAGGTGGTGGCGACGATGTGATTGCCGGTCTTGTCCTCATAGCCCTTGGTCAGGGCCTTGTAGACGTCGCTCTTGGTGTATTTCAGCAGATGGTCGGCATCGCGGAAAGTGTACGGGAAATAGGTGACGCCGATCGGTGGATATTCGCGCGCCGCGAAGCTCGATCCGGAAATGATGATATCGACGGTGCCGAGCATCAGGCCCTGGTTGATGTCTGCTTCCTTGCCAAGCTGCGAGGCCGGATAGACGTCGATGGCATAGCGGCCCTGGGTGCGCTTCTTGATTTCGTCGGCAGCCCACACGGATTCGGTGTGGAAGGGCTCCGTCGTCTCGTAGACATGTGCCCATTTCAGGACCGTTTCCGCCGAGGCCGACGCCATGGGTATGGCAATTGCGGCGATCGCACCGAGCAGAACTGCGTATTTTCTCAGCATCTAATTCCTCCCTGGTTGAACTTGACGGCCGGATCTCCCCCAGGCCAACTGCTATTCCGCAACCTCCTTGGCTGCGGCTCTCTCATCGAAATTGCGTGAGAATCTGATTTGCGACTGGCGCAGATGCTGCTGCATGGCGGCCTTGGCCCGCTCGGGGTCGCGCGCGGCAATTGCATCGCGCACGGCACGATGTTCCCTTGCCGCGACCTGCCAGGAATCGCTGGTCTCGAAATAGATCGACAGGCGTTCGAAGTACGGGTTCATGCGCTGGTCGAAAAGCTCGCCGATGAAGCGCACCAGCACCGCGTTCTCGAGAATGCCGGCGACAGCGGTATGGAATTCCCGGTCGAGCGCAATGGTCATCTTGTTGGGGTGGCGCATGGCCTCCATCCGGCGCAGCACGTCGTCGAGCCGCTCGATATCTGCAGACCGGACATGGAGGGCCGCTTCGGCGGCGATCGCGCCTTCGACGAATTCGCGCGCGCGCAACAGCTCGAACGGGCCTTCCTCGACTTCGGGTTCGGAGGCGGCGGCGTTCGGCGGATCGGTGACGTAGATACCCGAGCCGACGCGGATGCGTATGCGGCCTTCGACCTCCAACGCTATCAGCGCTTCACGGACCGTCGGGCGGGAAATTCCGAGCTGGTCGGCCAGATCCCGCTCGGTCGGCAGACGGTCGCCGATGGAAAACTCGCCGGCATCGATCAGCTGCCTGAGCTGATCGGCGACCTGTCGGTATAGCCGGCGAGGTTCAACAGCCTGGATCGGCATGCGCGTCTAATTCCCCTCCCCGGCCGCCCTGGTACATTGGTCTGACCCATTGACCGCAGCCTAAACTGACGACCCAGAGAGTCAAGCTGGATAAACAGACAGAAGAAGAAGGCGCCCCGCCCGATTTATCCGGTGCACCTATGTGGCGGGGCCCGCGCAGCGGAAGGCGGCGCATTGCGACGCATTGCATGCGTCAGCGTCGTCCTCCTCGAATGACCAGGACGTTTCCGGCGGCGACGAGGACGAGCCCGATGATCGCATACGCAGTCCAGGCATAGCCTTCCAGCGCCGTGGAGATCAAAAGCGCAAAGACGGGAAATATGACGGTCGCATAACCGGCGCGGGCGCCGCCAATGCGTCCGAGCAGCGTCAGGTAGGCGGCGAAAGCCACGACCGTCGATATGACGGCGAGGAAGACCAGCGAGCCGATATAAGAGGCGGTCGTCGCGAACACGAACGGCTCACCGAACAGGAAGGCCAGGAACGCCGACCACAAAGTGCCGTAGAGCATGCCCCAGGCGTTGGTTGAAACGAGCGGCAGGTCGCGGCGCTGGCTTGCGACGGAGACGAGATTGCCGGCGCAGAAGCTCAGGGTGCCGCAGAGGCACAGAAGAAGGCCCACCAACGTGCCGCCGGAAAGCCCGTTGGCAGCGATTTCGGGGAAGAACATCAGCGCTATGCCGGCGAAGCCGATGACGCCGCCGGCGAGAATGCGCGGCGCCGGGCGCTCGCCGATGACCAAGGCACCGAGCAGCATGTTGATGACCGAGGCGAGCGAGAAGACGACCGAGAGCAAGCCGCTGACGAGATAGCCGGCGCCATAATAGAAAAACAGGAAGTTCGACGAGAAGATGAGGATGCCAAGCACAGCAAAGCGCAAATGACCGGTGATCGGAAAGCGGAGCCGCCGACCGGAAAAAGCCGCCCAGGCAAACATCAGCAGCGTGGCGATGGCGAAGCGCCAGACCAGATTGACCTCGTTCGACACGCCGCTGCCGACCTGAAGTTCGATCGCGAACCACGATGCGCTCCAGGCAATGACCGTCAGCGCGTAAAGCCCGTAGTCGACGGGTTCGAAGGGGCGGTCGCGCGTCGTCATGCGCATTTCCGCATTAGCCGGTTCCGCGGCGCCGTTTGGTTCTCTTGTTACTGACATGCTGGCGAGCCTCTTCCGCTCACAAGACGCTTACGGGCCGACTGTCCGCCTTCGCCGCTTCTGAATCCAGAAGACGAGACCGAGCAACAGCAGGGCTGGAATCGCAAACCAATAGCGCGACGGCCGCTCCGCGGGCACTAGCACCTGGTTGATTTCGTCGCCGGGCTGCAGGCCGAATTTGGCCGCCTGGCTGCCCAGTCGCACGACGCCGACTGTCACGCTGTCGCCGAGCGCGCTGACGTCCAGCCCCACAGCCTTCAGGCGTTCGGCCGATGAATTTGCGGGCCCGAGTTGTAGCCGAACCAGCTTCGATATCTCATCGCCGTTGAGGTTCAGTGTCGTCAGGCGCAGGCGAACCGCTCCGCCTTCGGGTGTCTCGTCGACGATACGGCTGAGTTCGGAGGCAGGCACTGCCCGATAAGGTTCGCTCACCTGATCGAGCAACAATCCCGGTCTGAACAAGATGAAACAGGCCAGAAGCAACGCAATCGTCTCGTACCAGCGGTTGCGCACGAGCATCCAATTCTGCGTCGCTGCTACAAACGAGACCATGGCCAGCGTCGATGTCACGACCATCGCAACGAAGTCGAACGGCCCTTCGAGATCGATCATCAGCAGTCCGGTGTTGAAGATGAAGATGAATGGCAAGAGGCCGGTACGGATCTCGTACTTGAAGCCCTGAATCCCGGTCTTCACCGGATCGGCGCCTGAAATTGCCGCAGCAGCATAAGCCGCCAGCCCCACCGGCGGCGTCACGTCCGCCATCAGCCCGAAATAGAAAACGAACATGTGGACGGCGACCAGCGGCACGGCAAGATCGTTCTGCGCCGCCAAATCGACGATGACCGGCGCCATCAAGGTGGCGACGACGACATAGCTCGCGGTGGTCGGCATGCCCATGCCGAGAATGATGCAGATCACCGCGGTGAACAAAAGCATGACGATGAAGCTGCCGCCCGAGATGAATTCGACGAGCTCGGTCATCACCAGCCCGATGCCAGTGAGCAGGACCGTGCCGACGATGATGCCGGCCGTCGCAGTGGCAATGCCGACCGTCGTCATGTTGCGCGCAGCGGCGGACAGGCCACCGATCAGATCGTCGAAACCGTGAAGCCAATGCCGTGCCAGCGCTCGGTCCTTGCGGAAAAAGGCGGTGAGCGGCCGTTGCGTGACGATCAGCGCCATCAGGGCGACAACGCCCCAGAATGCCGAGAGGCCCGGCGACAGCTCCTCCACCATCAGGCACCAGATCAGCAGGATCACCGGAAGCAGAAAATGCAATCCAGTGCGCGCCGTCTCGCCGAAGTGCGGAATCCTGACGATCTCGCCCTCCAGATCCTCGAGCGGCAGGTCGGGATAGCGCGCTCGGTAGGCAACGAGGCCGATGTAAACGGCGATCAGCGCGGCAGTGATCATCCAGGTCGCGGCCGCGCCGAAAACGATCTTCGTCCAGCCAATGCCGTAATAGACAAGCCCTGCGAGGACGATGAAGCCGCATATGCCCATCAGCCCGCGCAGTGCACCCTGAAATGCGGAGTGCGTGCGGCGTGACGGCAGGCCCTTCATCCCTGTCTTCATCGCCTCGATATCGACGATGTAGAACAACGAGCCGTAGGTCAGCAGCGCCGGATAGAAGGCGTGCTTGACCACCTCGGCATAGGAGATGCCGACATATTCCGCGATCAGGAACGCGGCGGCGCCCATCACCGGAGGCATCAGCTGACCATTGACGCCGGCCGCGCATTCGATGGCACCCGCCTTCACCGCAGAATATCCGACCCGCCGCATCAGCGGGATGGTGAAGGTTCCGGTGGTCACGACATTGGCGATCGAAGAGCCGGAAATCATGCCGGTCAGGCCGGAAGCCACGACACCGGCCTTGGCCGGACCGCCGCGGTATTTGCCGAGCAGCGAGAAGGCAAGCTGGATGAAAAAGCCGCCGGCGCCGGCGCGCTCCAGCAATGTTCCGAACAAAACGAACATGAAGACGACATTGGTGGACACACCGAGGGCGACACCGAACACCCCCTCGGACGTCAGCCACATCTGCGAGGCTGCGCGCGATAACGTCGCGCCCTTGTGGCCGAGCAGGCCAGGAAGGTGAGGCCCGGCGAAAATATAGATCAGCATGATCGCCGCGATGACAGTGATGGCAGGTCCGACGGCGCGACGGGCGGCCTCGAGCAGGATGAGGACGCCGGCGATCGATACGACCAGGTCAGCTGTAGTGGGAAGACCCGGCCGGTGGGCGATATCGCTATAAAAGACCAGCAGATAGAGGGCGGACGCCGCCCCGGCGATGCCTAGCACCCAGTCGGGTAGCGGCACCCGGCTGCGCGATGAGGTCTTGAAGGCCGGAAACGTCAGCATCGCCAGAAACAAGGCGAAGGCCAGATGGATGGAGCGGGCGATGCCGTCGCTGACAACGCCGAAATTGAGCATGAACGGAAGGGGCGAAGCATACCAGAGCTGGAACAGCGACCATGCAAGCGATACGCCGAGGATCAGCTTCGCGGTGCGGCCGGTCGGCTTGCGTCCACCGGTGTCGGCTTCCGCGACGATCTCGCTGAGCTTGTCGATGTCGATAACGGGTTGGTCAGGCGCTGCCGCCCGCTGGCTTTGATCTGTCATCGTTCCCCACAATTATTTGCGATGCGAGGCGCCCTTGGCGCCTCGCATTGAAGGCCTCAGAGCCAGCCCTTCTCCTTGTAATAGCGCTCCGCGCCCGGATGCATTGGCGCCGACAGACCGGTCTTGATCATCTCCTTGGGATCGAGATTGGCGAAAGCCGGATGCAGTTTCTTGAAGTCGTCGAAATTTTCGAAGACCGACTTCACCAGCTCGTAGACCACCTCATCGGGCGTGCTGGCATTCGTCACCACGGTGGCGCGGACGCCGAATGTCTTCACGTCGTCCGGGTTGTTGGCGTACATGCCACCCTTGATGGTGGCGACTGAATAGTACGGATGAGCTGCCAACAGCGCGTCCACTGCCGGACCGGTCAGCGGGATGAGCTTGGCGCCGCAGGCCGTGGTCGGATCCTGGATCGCGGCGGAAGGATGACCAACGCCGTAGAAGAAACCGTCGATCTTGTTGTCGCACAGCGCGCTGCCCTGCTCGTCCGCCTTCAGCTCCGCGGCAAGCGAGAACTCGCCGAGCGTCCAGCCCATCTGCTTCAGCAACTCCTCCATCGATGAGCGGGTGCCTGACCCGGGGTTGCCGACGTTGAAGCGTTTGCCTTTGAAGTCCTCGAATTTGGTGACGCCGGCATCGGGCCGCGCCAGCACGGTAAACGGCTCGGGATGGACGGAGAAGACGGCCCGCAGATCCTTGAACGGCTTGCCGTCGAAATTTCCGGTCCCCTCATAGGCCTGGTACTGGACGTCAGATTGGGTCAAGCCGAAATCGAGATCGCCAGTCTGGATGGAGTTGACGTTGAAGACCGAACCGCCGGTCGACTCGGTCGAGCATCGGATGCCGGTTTTCTGCCGGTCCTTGTTCATCAGCCGGCAAATGGCGCCGCCGACGGCATAGTAGACGCCGGTGACCCCGCCGGTGCCGACCGTGACGAAGCGCTGCTCGGCTCTGACGGACGGCAGCGCCAGCAGCATGCAAGCCGCCGCGCCGATCAGGGTTCTCATTGAACTGTACATGGTTGCTACCTCTCTGGTGGGTGTCCCGGCCCATCGCCGATGACGCGTTGGAACTGATTGAGGCGGTCCGCGTCGTGCGGTTCAGGCCGCTGAAGCGATCGCAGCGTCGATCGCCTCACCGAGCCGTTCGACGATCCGATCGATATCCTGTCTGGAAATGATGAAAGGCGGCGCCACAAGCACATGAACGCCCCGCACACCGTCAATCGTCCCGGCCATCGGATAAATCATCAGGCCGCGGGCCATTGCTTCGCGCTTGATGCGAGCGTTGAGTTCAAATCTCTGGTCGAACGGTTCCTTGCTGGCGCGATCGACCACCAGCTCGATTCCCCTGAACAGACCTCGTCCGCGAATGTTGCCGACGTGATCGTGATTATCGAAGCGCTGGTGCAGGCGCTCGTCGAGCTGCGCGCCCATTGCACTGACGTTGTCGAGCAGGCGGTCGCGCCGGATGACCTCCTGCACGGCGAGGCCGGCCGCCGCCGCCATTGGATGCCCCATATAGGTATGTCCATGCTGGAAGAAGCCCGAGCCCTGGGCAAAGGCTTCGAAGATATGCCGGCCAAGCAGCACCGCGCCGATCGGCTGGTAGCCACCGCCGAGCCCCTTGGCGATGGTCAGCAGGTCGGGAGCGATGCCGTCCTGCTCGCACGCATGCAGCGTGCTGGTACGGCCCATGCCGCACATCACTTCGTCGAGAATGAGCAGCACGCCGTAGCGGTCGCAGATCGCGCGAATGTGCTTGAAATAATCGGCGACCGACGGCACGGCGCCGAGTGTCGCACCCACCACCGGCTCGGCGACAAAGGCGATGACCTCGTCCGGGCCGAGTTCAAGGATCTTGTCTTCGAGCTGCCGAGCGGCGCGCGCCGCATAGGCTTCGTCGCTTTCGCCATGCTTTTGATAGCGATAGGCGTAACAGGGGTCGATATGGTGGGTCTCGATCAGCAACGGCCTGAACTGGGCGCGCCGCCATTCGTTGCCGCCGGTGGCGAGAGCGCCGAGCGTATTGCCGTGATAGCTCTGCCGGCGTGCGATGAGATGGCGCCGTTGCGGCTCCCCTTTCTCGACGAAATATTGCCTGGCCATCTTGAGCGCGGCCTCGACCGCCTCCGAGCCGCCGCTGACCAGATAGACGTGGTCCAACCCTTTCGGCGCGTCCTCGACCAGCCGATCCGCCAAGCGCTCCGCCACCTCGGTGGTGAAGAAGCTGGTGTGTGCGTAGGCGATGCGGTCAAGCTGGGCGTGCAGCGCGGCGATCACGTCGGGATGACCGTGGCCGAGACAGGACACGGCGGCGCCACCCGACGCGTCGATATAGGACTTGCCCTCGGCATCGAACAGTTCGATGCCTTGGCCGCGAGCGGCGACCGGCAGCGTCGAGCGGATGGTTCGATGAAGAATGTGTGTCATCGACGGTCCCTGATGGGCATTTTCTTCGGCGGACGCTGGTTCAGATGGGTCTTGAGGGCGGCGCCCTGCTCATCGAAACGTCGCAGCGACTCAACAGCGCCCTCGCCTGCCTGCCCCGCGACAAGAGCACCGAGGACCTCAGCAACGATGAAAGCTGGCGTCATGGTGTGGAAAAAGGACGGGCTGCCGGTCGGCACGACGACCAGGTGATCGGCAAGCAGCGCCAAGGGCGCTACCCCGCTGTCGGTAATCGCAATGACCGGTACGCCGCGGCCGGCAGCGTACTCGACAAGCTCGATGGTGAAGCGCGTGTAGGGCAGGACGCTGGCGGCGATCAGCACGTCGTCCCTGGTCGCATGGGCCAGAGCGTCGCCATCGGTTCCGCCGATGCCGTGCAGCAGCACCGACTTCTCGCCGATCAGCGACAGGATGTAATGCAGATGCCAGGCCACTGCGTGGCTCGAGCGCAGGCCGAGGCAATAGACGCGCCTTGCCGCACTGAGCGCCCTGGCCGTCTCGACCAGACGGTCGATCGACCTGCCTTCGGCGAGATGGGCAAGCTGGCTGGAAATCGAATCCAGAATATCGGCCGCCAGCGCGTGGTCGCCCTTGAGCTTTTGGCTGGCGACCTGAAGGCCCGCCTTGCCGGCGAAACCGATTTCGCCGTCCCGGATCGCGGCGGCGTAGATATCGCGTACCGCCTCGTAGCCATCAAGGCCGAGATGCTGGGCCAGCCGCGTCATCGTCGCCGGCTGCACTCCTGCGTGCCGGGCCTGCTCGCGCATGGACAACAGCGCGACATCATACGGCTTATCAAGGACATAGCGCGCGGCGGACCGAAGCTGCGCCGACATGCCGTCGAAGGCAGTGACGATCTGTCCAGCAAGCTCTTCCTGGTCCATGGATATTGCTAGCTCGCCAGACCAGCGATTGCAACGTCTGTTTCAGTGTGATCAAAGATGATTCATATGAATCTTGTCGCTTACAGAACGTTCCCATGAAGCCGGCCCATGGTGTCGACGGCATCGCCATAGCCGTCGCCCCGAACGGGGGACGTCGCAGCAAGGCCGACCATCCGGCGATTCCGCTGACACCAGCCGAACTTGCGAGGACGGCCGCGGAATGCGCCGATGCCGGTGCGGCTATGATCCACGTTCATGTCCGCGACCGAAGCGGCAATCATCTGCTCGACGCCGACGCCTACCGCCAGGCGATCGCCGCCATCCGCGGTGCTGCCGGCGACCGCTTGGTAATCCAGATCACCTCCGAAGCACTCGGTATCTATTCGCCGGCCCAACAGATGGCCGTCGTACAAGATGTGAAGCCGCAAGCTGTCTCCCTGGCGCTTCGCGAAATCGTTCCTGATGCCGGATCGGAACTCGCCTTCGTGCGCTTCATGGCCTGGCTGCACACCGAGGGGGTTGCGCCACAGATCATCCTCTATTCGCCCGAGGAGGCCGTCAGGCTTTCGGACATGCAGCAACGCGGACTGACCCCTTGGGCAAGCATACCGGTTCTCTACGTGCTGGGCCGCTACACGCCGGGACAGACGTCCGTTCCTGCCGATCTCTTGCCATTCCTCGCGGCGAACATGCCGCGCTTCGACCATTGGAGCGTCTGCGCCTTCGGCCGCAACGAAGCGGCGTGCGTGACCGCCGCCGCATTGCTTGGGGGCCATGTCCGGGTCGGCTTCGAAAACAATCTTTTCCTTCCGAACGGCAGCATAGCCTCGTCCAACGCCGAGGCGGTAGGGGCGGTCGCACGCATACTCGCCGACTGCGGAGTCAAGCTCGCCTCGGCCGCCGAGTTGGCGGCTCAATGGAAGGCGCCGTTTCGTACCATATGACAAACCAAAGCCTATTTTCGACGGCAAGCTCGCATAAGGCATAGAGAGGCGGCTGCAATGTCATCGCCACGGAAGAACGACGTGTCCCCGCCCGCGGCGCGCCGATTGCAACAACAGTGCCGGTCGTTGTAACCATTGCGGCCGCTTGATTTTGGAGGAGACGCAGCATGGACCGATTCACCGGCGGGTGCCTGTGCGGCAACGTCCGAATTGTCGCGTCGGGACGCCCATACCGGGTCGGCCTTTGTCACTGTCTCGACTGCCGCAAGCATCATGGAGCCCTTTTTCACGCTTCCGCGATATTTCCTCAGGATGCGGTGACGATCGACGGCGAAACACGCGACTACGCCGGGCGGTTTTTCTGTCCCCGCTGCGGATCGTCCATTTTCGGACGCACCGGCGATGAAATCGAAGTGAACCTGGGATCCCTGGATGCGCCTGACCAACTGATGCCAACCTACGAAAGCTGGATCATCCGTCGCGAGTCCTGGTTGCCGCCGTTTCCGCTCACGAGACGATACGAGCGCGATCGTGACGCCACGGGTCGCTTTGAGGAATAGGTCGCACGAACCGTGCGACGGCGCCGGCGCGTCACTCCGGAAGGCCGGCCTTACGGAAGCCGTCAACGAAATGCTCAAGCGTCGCAGCGTCGCGGAATGGCTCCGTCGCCGCCCAGTGGCGGGTTGTGAAATGCGGGTTGCCGACGAGAAACAGTTCGACCTCTGCGCGCGCCTCGTCGAGCCGGCCGAGTTGGGCAAGGCTTGCCGCCAGGAAACGGCGTGAGCTTGTACGATAGGTCTCGTCCCTGCGCAGTGTCTTAACAGCGGATTCGTATTCGCCGGCTGCATATTGCGCCTGGCCGAGCGCGAGATAATACCAACTTGCCGGAAACGGATTCAGCCGGAACGCCTTGCGAATGTGCTCAAGACCCTCCTCGACCCGTCCGGCCAGGACCGCGATGTCGGACAATGCCGCCCAGGCATCGGCCTCGTTCGGGTCAAGCTCGATCGCCTTGGCGAATTCCGCATCCGCCTCGGCGAAGCTGCGCTCGTAGGCAAGCAGGTAAGCCAAAACCCAGCGGCAGCCGGCATCGTTGGGGTCGATCGCCACGGCTTTGCGCGCGAGTTCCAAAGCAGCGCTACGGGATGTTTCGGTTGGTCCGCCGGAATGCACCCATCCCATCCAGTGGTTCATGGCAAGCCAGCGATAGGCCTCGGCATATTCCGGATCGAGCGAAACCGCGCGGGTGAGCATCAGATGCGCTTCCTGCGCCGTCTGCGGCGAATCATCCATCAGCTTGCGCGCTCGCACGCAGAGATCGTAGGCCTCGAGATTTTGGGGCCGATTGCGCGGCGGCGGTGCACGCAGCCGGCCGAGTAACGCCTCGACGATCTTGCCGGTGACCTCGTCCTGAACGGCAAAAATATCTTCCAGGCTGCGATCGAAGCGTTCCGCCCATACATGATCGCCACTCACCGCGTCGACCAGTTGTGCGTTGATGCGCACGTGCCCTGCGGCGCGCCTTGCGCTACCCTCCAGCAGGTAGCGCACGCCAAGGTCCTCAGCGATCCCGCGCACGTCCATCGCCTTTCCTTTGTAGGCAAAGGCCGAGTTGCGTGCGATGACGAACAGGCCGGAGATCCTGGATAAGTCGGTGATCAGGTCTTCGGTCAACCCATCCGCGAAGGATTCCTGCTCGGGATCGTTGCTGACATTGACGAAGGGCAGCACGGCTATCGATGGTTTGTCGGGCAGCGGCAAAGGTTTTCGCTTCGCGACGCCGAGCTGTTCGACGGCTCCCGTGAAGCGGTAGCCGACGCGCGGAACCGTGGCGATCCATTCACCGCCGTCGGCGGCCGGGCCAAGCAGCTTCCGCAGCAGCGCGATCTGGACGGTTAGGTTGCCTTCCTCGACGGCTGTACCCGGCCACGCCGCGTCCATCAACTCAGCCTTTTCAAGGATTTCGCCGGACCGTCCGACGAGCGCCGCAAGCAGCTTTAGCCCGCGGTAGCTAACGGCAACGGGGACATCGTTCCGAATAAGCGTTCCCGCACCCGGATCAAGCACGAACGGACCAAAGGCAAAGCGCGATCCCTGCATACGGCGCATCTATAGCCCGTTTGGAAGTTTTGAGAACTATTTGGGAGAGCTTAATTACGGCGCGGTTCGTATCCTGCAGAATTCAGCCTCTTTCAGGTCGAGGGCCCCACACTCCCAAAATCGTATGGGCCCCCTCAAACCATATGGAGGTTGCCATGAACGATATTCCCACCTTTGCCTCGGCCCCGCTTGAGGCAACGCGGCCGGCGGAAGCATCGCCTCGGCGCTACAGCCTGGCGACGCTGCGAAGCATTATCGCGGCCTGGCGCGAGCCGACACGCTTTCGCTGGGATCTCAAGCGATTGGCGCAGACCAATCCCCATCTGATCGACGATATCGGTCTGACGAGGCGACAGGCCGAGGAAGAGATCGCCAAGCTGCCCTTCTGGCAGCGATAGGCGGATGCTGCAACAACACCGGATCACCAACGACCAGCGGCTGATTGCAGATGAAGACGAAGCCGCCGCCCCGAAATGATGATCACAGGCTAGTGGTCGCGGCGACAATCAACCCGCCCAAGACGGCAACATTGGTGAAGCCGGTACGAAGCGCTTCGCGTTCATCGCCGCTGTAGGCCAGAAGTTGAGCGCCATGAACGACGCCGTAATGGTGAATACGGCCAAGGCCGCGGCGGGAAAGGGTCCACCAAGGCCCGTTGCGAGGCAAACGATCCGGCCGCGAGAAGAGGCTTGGGAGCAGGAAGCCCCGCCCGGCCAGGGACGCTGCAATCGCCCGGAATCTGAGGACATGCTCGGCGCCCTCCCAAATCAAGACGCCGCCGAGCAAAACCAACCCGAGGTGGGAGGAACGCGATCATTCATTGCTGCCATCTTCGGTGTAAACCGCTAGCTCGTAACCGTCCGGGTCCGCGAAATGAAAGCGCCGGCCACCGGGGAACCCATAAATCGGCCTGACGATCTTGCCTCCCGCTTCCTCGACACGCTTGACCGTTCCCGGCAGGTCATCGGCATAGAGAATGACGAGCGGGCCTCCTCCGGACCTCGCTGGGCCAGCAGCAAAGCCACCTGACAAGCGCCCGTCGTTGAACTCGCAATATTGCGGGCCGTAGTCGGTGAAGGTCCAGCCGAACGCCTTTCCGTAGAAGTCGCGTGACCGCTGAATGTCTTTCACGTTGAATTCGACGTAGTCGATCCGTTGGTCGTTTTTGTTGCTCATGACGCATACCTCTCATGTGATGTACGACGCCGAAAGATAAGCACGCATCTCGCTTGCCTTATTGAACAGAACGGCCATTGACGTATGAGCCGCACACGGCGCTGCCGATGGCGATGCACGTGGCATCGCCCTCCACCTGCCCTCTTCGTTCCGGCCGGAAGAAAACAACCGATTCTTGCAACCGTTCTCGATTGGAAGACGTTGTCTCGAGCGACGGCCGGGCGCAGCCGCTGCGCCGTAGGTTCACCGCCGCTAATCCGAAGGGGAGCGAGATGAGCGATCCCGTCCCAGCGCAGGCAACGGGTTCATTTCAGCAACGTCCAGCGTCGGCGCGGCTCCGCGGGAGCTTTGCTTCGGTGTGGGTGCATCGAATGGACCCGGCGGGCTCACCGCCAATCGTCATCATGCCCGACACGACGATCGATTTGCAATGGATCGGAGGCAGCTTCCGAATTGCCGGCCCTGACAAGGAACCGCAGACCGAGGTTCTAGCGGCGGACGAGGTCGTGATCGGCTTGCGCTTCCATCCTGCCGCGGCGGCGGCATGGCTCGGCGTGCCGCAAATCGAGCTGGTCGGCAAGAGGCTGTCGCTCGACGATTTGTGGGGGGCGCGAGCCCGCCGGCTCGCCAGCCGCGTGCGCCCCAGCGACAGTCTCGAGGATCTGGCCTGCTCTCTCCAACAGGTCGTCGCCGAGGAGGTGCCCGCGCCCGCGACCGACGTTCCCATGCAGGCGGCATATCGTTTGATCGAGCGCGGGCCGCCACCCGACGCGCCGCTCGTCCCTTGGTTGATGCGCGCGCTCGAGATGAGCGAAAGGACGTTGCGCCGCCGCTTCGACACGAGCTTCGGCTATGGCCCCAAGACGCTTGACCGTATCCTCCGCTACCAGCGCTTTCTGCGGCTTTCGAGCCGCTCCAGCAGCTCCACCGCCATGCTGGCGGCCGAAGCGGGCTATTCCGACCAGGCGCATCTTGTCCGCGAGAGCCGCCGCCTGACGGGAAACACCCCGCGACAGATTCATCATCTGCTGCACTGCCAGTGAATTCTCGGCGCGTTCTTCGACCAGAGGAGACTGCTATGAAACCGCACATTCGGTTTTGACTATCGCTGTCGCCGACCTTGGCGGCCAGCACAACCCCGAGGGGCTGACTATGTTGCTCCATCCAGATTGGCCTCGCCTGCATGACGCATCATGCGGCGAAAGCTCATTGAGATATGCGCCCGCCTTATGTGCCCTATGGACTCCCAGTCACCGATCTCGGCGGCGGCAAGGACCTCTTCCATTTCGCGGCGGAACGCGGTGAACTCCTCGACAAGGCCCAATTGCGGCATCATCTTCAGGACGACGCGCGCGACCTGAAAATACAGGCGCTCGCTGATCTCGCGCAGCGGCTGGTTGCCGGTCATCGCCGTGAGCTCGTAGAAAAAATCCATGTTGAGGCGCAGGAAAGCGCGCTGGTCGGGATTGAGTATATCGGCATCGCAACGCGCGATGAGCGCCCGTATCCGGTCGAGATCGTCCGCCGTGCGCGGGATCGGCGAAAGCTTGCCGACGAGGAGCGCCAGCTCCAGGCGCAAATGATAGACCTGCTGCAATTCCTCGATATCGACATCGGTGACGATCGTGCCGACGCCGTGGACGGATTGAACCAGACCCTCGGATTCGAGACGGGCCAGGACACGCCGGACCGGCGTGCGGCTGATCTCGAATTCCTGGGCAAGTTCTTCCTCGGACAGATGGCTTCCCGGCGCATAATCGAGCAGGCAGATGCGGTCGCGCAGTATCCGGTAAATGCGTTCAAATCGCTCCCGGGCCGAGAGCGGACGTGGCGGCGCGGCGGTCACGCCTGTGGGCGTGGCATCTGTCTCAAGCGTCATCCAGCCTCCAGGACAGCGTGCAGGAACTGCCGTGTCCGCTCGTTCTTGGGGGTGCCGAACAACTCGCCTGGCGGCCCTTGCTCGCAGATCTTGCCCGCGTGGAAAAAGCAGACACGATCGGAGAATTCCTTGGCAAATCCCATCTGGTGGGTGACCATCAGCATGGTGAGGTCATGCTCCCTACCAAGTTTTCGGATGACTTCAAGCACTTCGCCGACGAGTTCGGGGTCCAGGGCCGAGGTCACCTCGTCGAACAGCATGATCTTGGGCCGCATGGCGCAAGCGCGTGCGATGGCGACACGCTGCTGCTGACCACCCGAGAGCTGCGAAGGATAGTGGTCCTTCTTATCCGATAAGCCGACCATGTCGAGCAGTTCGGCGGCACGCGCCTCCGCATCGGCCCGCTTCATGCCGAGCACGGTTATCGGTGCCTCGATGCAGTTCTGCATCGCCGTCATGTGCGGGAACAGGTTGAACGACTGGAACACCATGCCGATCTTGGCGCGGATCTTACGGATGTGGGCGAGATCGGCGGGAACAAGTTTGCCGTTCCTCTCCATATGGGTCAGCGGCTCGCCTTCAACCCAGATGACACCGCCATTGATCGTCTCCAGCGTCATCAGCATGCGCAGCACCGTCGTCTTGCCGGAGCCGGACGGGCCGATGATGGAGACCTTTTCGCCGCGTGCTATTTCCAGATTAAGCCCGTCGAGAACGGTTAACGTGCCGTAGCGTTTCGATACATTGTCGAAGCGAACCATCGGTTGTTCCGTCATCGCATGGTCCTCCGGTTGAGCAGGCCTTCGAGGGAGCGAATGAGCGCAGCAGAAACCAGGCTCATGGCAAGGAAGAACAGACCGACCAGCGTCATCGGCTCGGTGTAGCGGAAGGTTTCGGAGCCAATGATCTTGGCCGTCTGCATCAGCTCCAGCACGGCGATTGCGGACAGCAATGGCGTCTCCTTGAACAAGGCAACCAGATAGTTGCCGAGCGCCGGAACGATCGGCGGAATCGCCTGCGGAATGATGATGTCGCGGAACGTTGTCCAGGCCGAAAGATTAAGTGCGATCGAGGCTTCCCACTGGCCGCGAGGGATGTTGTCGAAACCGGCGCGATAGACCTCGGAGCAATAGGCGGCATAGTGGATGCCGATGGCTAGCACCCCGGCGGTGAAGGCGTCGAGCACGACACCGAATTTCGGAAAGACGAAATAGAGAAAGAATATCTGGATAAGCAGCGGGGTCGAACGGATCAGTTCAACCAGCACCGAAATTGTCCAGCCGGTCCACGGCACGGCGATACGGACGACGGCCAGCACCAGGCCAAGCGAGGCGGCAAGTGCAAAGCCGATCAGCGTCGCCTCGATGGAGACGATGGCCGCGCGGGCGAGCACCGGCAGGATTTCAAAAGCAAATGCCCAGTCCCAGATCATGCTGCCTTCCCTCGCGCCAGTCCGATCGATGCCCGCCTTTCGAGAAGCCGCATGCCGATGGTGAGAACCAGCGACATTGCCAGGTACATCAAAAGGACAAGTGTGAAGATCGGAATGGTCTTGAACGTATTCTGGTTCATTTGCTGCGCCTTGAAGGCGAGGTCGGAAAGCGTGATCAGCGACACCAGCGCTGTCGATTTCAGAAGCTCGATGAACAGGTTGCCCCAGGGCGGGATCATCGCCACAAAGGCCTGCGGCAGGATGATCCGGCGCAACATCTGTGGCCGGCTCATATTCAATGCCGTACATGCCTCCCACTGGCCGCGAGCGACCGAAAGGATCGCACCACGCACGACCTCCGACCCGTAGGCACCGACGTTCAGGCCGAGTGCCAGGACTGCCACCACGAAAGCGTTGATCGTGACGCCGAATTGCGGCAGCACGAAAAACAGCCAGAACAATTGTACCAATGCCGACGTTCCGCGGAAGATCTCGACATAGACCGTGGCCAGCCATCTGAGCGGCGTCGGGCCATACATCCGTGCAAGTGCTGCAAGCACGCCCATGACGATTGCGAGCAGGCTGCCGAGGACGGCGATCTCGATTGTCAGGACCGCGCCTTGCAGCAGCCCCGGCATGAACACTCGATAGCTTTCCTGTGTTGCCAAGGCGCCGATCACGACGAGCGCGATGACCAGCATGGCAACGAGCGTACGGATACCCATGCGATTCCCCCGGAGAAAAAGGGCGGCGCTTTCGCGCCGCCGGCAGTTGGGAACCTACTTGCCCGCGCAAAGCTCCGCGGTGGTCTTGTTGGGGAGGTAGTCCTTGCCGAAGCCGAGCGGCTCGACCAGCGCAATATGCTCCGGCGAACCGATGAACTTCTTCAGCTCGGCGTTGAACGCCTGCTGCAGGTCGGTGTCTTCCTTGCGGAAGCCGAAGCCGCCATGACCTTTCACCGATTTGCCGGCAACCTCGCCGAAGGGCTTGGTCGATTCGACGCCGTCGGCTTTCTTGGCCATATCGGCGATCGAAAGAGCGGTCAGCGCAGCAGCGTCGGCGCGGCCCGACTGGACGGCCGCGACCAGGCTGGACTGGTCGGGCAAGGAGACAATCTGCCCACTGGCAACGCCCGCTTCCTTGGCGAAGCCGCCTTCGACGGCGCCGGCCATCACGGCAAGCTTGAGATCCGGATTGTCCTTGATGCTGGAAAAATCCTTGATGCCTTTCGGATTGCCTTTTGCCACCAGCATAGCCTCGCCGATGCCGTAGGACGGCTCGGAGTAGTTGATCTCGGCGCAGCGCTTCGGAGTGATGAACATGCCGGCGGCGATGATGTCGAAGCGGCCGGCCTTGAGACCTGGAATGAGCGAGCCGAATTCGGTCAAAACACCGTCGACCTGCGGTATGCCCATCTTGGCGAGCACCGCCTTGGCGACTTCCGGCGCCTCGCCGGTCAGCTTGCCGTCAGGCGTGGCGTAACCGAACGGCGCCTCGTTGGCGAAACCGACGCGGATGTAGCCGTCCTTCTTGGCCCGTTCGAGGGTGGTTTCCGCGTGAGCGGATAGCGATGTCAATGACGTCGCGGCGAGCGCGATGCAGGCAGCCGCTTTCACGACCATGCGGCGCGATATTGATGAATTGAGCATGCTTTTCTCCCATTGGACAACTGTGGATGGTTCCCAGGGCGCGGCCTTCTTCGAGGTCGACGCCTGCTTGATAAGACGTATACAACTGCCCTAGACATTTCGCAAGCAGAGATATAGAAACCATGAAAATTGGGCCATAATTCGTAGTCAGCCAACAAATTGACGTCGAGTTGTGCACAATTTGGCCTGTTTGCCCATGTTGATCAAAGGGCAAGCGGCGTACCTGGAAGGCAGGATTTCGGTGGCGACTGCGAACGGGTTCGGGACATTCACGCAAGCGGAGTATGGGCAGCGCCTCGCCGGCGTGGAGACACGCATGCAAAAAGCCGGCTTCGATCTCATCGTCTGTCAGGATCCAGCCAACATGTGCTGGCTGACCGGCTATGACGGATGGTCGTTCTATGTTCCGCAGTGCGTCCTCGTCCATCTGGAGGAGGATCGGCCGATCTGGTTCGGCAGGGCACAGGATGCCAAGAGCGCGCGCCTGACAACCGGCCTGCCGGAGACAAACATCGTGCCGTTCTCGGAGCGGCTGGTGCAGCAGCCCGTCGAACACCCCTATGACGAACTCGCCCGACTGATCCGGTCGCGCGGCTGGGAAAAGGCCCGTATCGGCGTCGAGATGGACGCGCATTATTACACTGCGCGCTGCCACGCCCACCTTGTCGAGGGACTGCCCGACGCGCACTTCGCCAACAACCACGATCTCGTCAACTGGGCGCGGCTGGTCAAATCCGAAGCCGAGCTGGTGCTGATCCGCGAGGCGGGTGCGATCTGCACGCATGCGATGAACCGCGCCATCGAGAAAATGCGGCCCGGCGTGCCGCAAAACCATGTCATTGCGGAAATCTATCACGCGCAGATCATGGGCGTGCCCGGAGCGGGCGGCGACTATGCCGCGATCTGTCCGCTTATGCCCGTTGGCGAGGGCACCAGCACGCCACATCTGACGTGGTCCGACGCGCCGCTGCCGGACAGCGGCCTCGCCATTCTGGAGATCGCCGGCGTGCGCCGCCGCTATCATGCGGCGCTGACCCGGACGGTACATTTCGGCAAGCCGCCGCAAGCCATCCTCGACATGGCCAAGGCGATCGTCGAGGGCGTCGACGCTGGCCTCGAGAAGGCGCGCCCCGGCAACACCGCCGAACAGGTGGAAGCCGCCTGGCAGGCAGTCCTGCGACGGAACGGGCTGAAGAAAGACAGCCGCGTCGGCTATACGGTCGGGCTCGCATACCCGCCCGATTGGGGTGAACGCACTGCAAGCCTTCGTCCGGGCGATACTACCGAGATGCAGCCTGGGATGTGCTTCCATTTCATGGCCGGCGTTTGGCTCGACGATTTCGGCATCGCCATCTCGGAATCGTTCGTCGTCACGGAAAGCGGCAGCGAACGCCTCTGCGATGTGGCGCGCGAACTCATCGTCATCGACTGACATGGGGGCCGGGAAACCGGCTGCCGAAAAGACCATGCCCGCCAGCAAGCCGGCAACAAGCACGAGGACGCCCGATGGATCGCAATCCTTTTTCCGAAGCCGAAATCGCAGGCCGCCTGGCAAAGGTCCGCACTGCACTGATTGAGCGTGAGCTCGACGCAGCGGTGTTTGCCTCGCCGGAGAACGTCTTCTATCTCACCGGGCTTGATCACTGGGGGTATTTTGCCCCTCACCTGCTGATTGTCTCGCTCGGGGGAAAACCTGTCCTGGTCACCCGCTCGATGGAGAAGGTGACGATCGAGAAGCAGGTGAAGGCAGCGGAATTCCGTGGCCATTCCGACAGCGAAACGGCGGCCGACCTTGCCGCGCGGGTGCTGGCAGAGCTCGGCCTATCCGGCAAGCGGATCGGCCTCGAATACTGGACAGCCGGCCTTAGCCATGGACTTGCCGTGGCACTCCAGATGAAAGCCGATGCAAAGTGGAGCGATGTCTCCGGTCTGATCGACAAAATGCGGCGGGTGAAAAGCGCCGAAGAACAGGCGCTGATGCGGCGGGCCGCCAAGGTGACGGACGCCGCCGCCGGTGCCGCGATCGCGGCGATCTCCGATGGCGCTTCCGAACAGGAGGTCGCCGCCCAATGTGTTGCGGCAATGATCCGCGCCGGCGGTCATGCGCCGGGCTTCGGACCGTTCATCCGCCCGGCCGCGCGCCTGGGTGAAGAGCACACGACCTGGGGCGACGGGATCTACCGCAAGGGCGAGCCCGTCTTTGTCGAACTGTCCGGGTGCATCTCGCGCTACCACGCCCCGCTCGGCCGGCTCGTTCGCATCGGCCACATCAGCGATGAAGACGCCACAATGGCGGAGGTGACCGCCAAGGCGTTCAACGCGGTCGTCGAGGCGCTACGGCCGGGCGCCAAGGCGCGCGATGTCTACGCCGCCTGGCAGGCCGTCGCCGACGAGGCCGGTCTTTCCCACTATCGCCGCCATCACTGCGGTTACCTTGTCGGCGCCGGCCAGCCGCCGTCATGGACCGGCGGCAATTCGGTGACCGGCTTGCGACACGATTCCGACCTCGAGATCGAAACCGGGATGAGCTTCCACATCCTGTCGTGGCTGATGGGCACTGGTCGCGGCAATGACTTCGTCTCCAACACGGTGCTGTTGACCGATGCGGGCGCCGAAGTGCTTACCCGCACGCCGGCCGGCCCGATCATTCGATAGGCCTGCACACATGGCGCGCTACTCGGCATTTTCGGTTTTCCGCAACGCGCTGTCAGGCCAGAAGAACTGGCAGCGAGCCTGGCGGGCAGCGGAGCCAAAATCGTCCTACGATGTGATCGTTATTGGCGGCGGCGGACACGGCCTCGCCACCGCCTTCTACCTCGCCGAGAACCATGGCATCCGTGACGTCGCGGTGCTCGAAAAGGGTTATGTCGGCGGCGGCAATGTCGGCCGCAACACCACCGTCATCCGCTCCAACTACCTGCTCGACGGCAACACCCAGTTCTACGAATTCTCGATGAAGCTTTGGGAGGACATGTCTCAGGCGCTGAATTTCAACGTAATGTTCTCCCAGCGCGGTCAACTCGTCACCGCGCATTCGGCCGATCAGCTCGACGGTTTCAGCCACCGCGCCAACGTCATGCGGCTGAACGGCATCGACGCCGACATCCTCGATCGCGAAGACGTGCGCCGGCTGGTGCCCTATCTCGATTTTTCCGACACCGCCCGCTTCCCGATCCATGGCGCCATCTTTCAGGGCCGCGCGGGCACGGCACGCCACGACGCCGTCGCCTGGGGCTATGCGCGTGCCGCCGACAGCTATGGCGTCGACATCATCCAGAACTGCGAGGTGGCAGGCTTTGTCCGTGACGGCGACAGCATCGTCGGCGTCGAAACGACGAAAGGCCGGATTGGCGCCGGCAAGGTCGGCCTCGCGGTCGCTGGCCACACGTCCGTGCTCGGCGCCAAGGCTGGGCTTGAACTGCCGATCGAAAGCCATGTGCTGCAAGCTTTCGTCACCGAGCCGCTGAAGCCGCTGGTAGATCACGTCGTGGCCTATGGCGCCGACCATTTCTACGTCAGCCAGTCCGACAAGGGCGGATTGGTCTTCGGCGGCAATCTCGACGGCTACAATTCATACGCCCAGCGCGGCAATCTCGGCGTCGTGCGCGAAGTGGCGGAGGCAGCGATTGCGCTGATGCCATGCATTTCGCGCGTCCGCCTGCTTCGACATTGGGGCGGCGTCATGGACATGACCCCCGATGCTAGCCCGATCATCTGCCCGACGCCGATCGAGGGTCTCTATCTCAACGGCGGCTGGTGCTATGGCGGCTTCAAGGCGACGCCGGCTTCCGGCTGGTGCTTCGCCCACACGATCGCCACCGGCAAACCGCATCCCTTGATCGCGGCCTACGGGCTCGATCGTTTCCGCACCGGCCAGACGCTCGACGAGGCCGGCGCCGGCCCTTCAGCCTGGCTGCAATAGGAGGCGGGACAAAATGCTGCGCATCGAATGCCCCTGCTGCGGCCCGCGTGACCATGACGAGTTCCGCTATGGCGGCGATGCCTCGGTCAAGCGTCCGGCCCATGACGATCCCGATCCGGAGGCCTGGTACCGTTATGTCTATGTCAGGACAAACCCGGCCGGCCCGCACCGTGAATTCTGGCAGCACGTGACCGGTTGCCGGCAATGGCTGGTGGTCGAACGCGACACCCGCAACCATGCCATCGCAGCCGTCGACTTCGCTAGAAAATTGCGGGCCAGGAAATCAACTCTCAGGAAGTCACCGGCATGAGTTCAAACCGCAAACGGCTGTCGGTGGGTGCCCGCATCATTCGCGAGCAGCCGGTCGAGTTTACCTTCGACGGCCGCAAGCTGGCTGGATATCGCGGCGACACACTTGCCTCCGCGCTGCTCGCCAATGGCGTCACGCTGGTCGGGCGCAGCTTCAAATATCATCGCCCGCGCGGCATTTTTTCCGCCGGGCCCGAAGAGCCGAATGCGCTGGTTACGCTCGGGACCGCCGGCAGGCGCGAGCCGAACCTGCCGGCGACCACACTGGAACTCGCCGACGGCATGGTCGTGGAGAGTCAGAACCGCTGGCCATCGCTTGCCTTCGACATGCAAAGCGTCAACGGGCTGTTAGCACCGTTTCTGTCCGCCGGCTTCTACTACAAGACCTTCATGGGCCCAACGCGCCGCGCCTGGATGTTCTACGAGCACTTTATCCGCAAGGCTGCCGGTCTGGGCAGAGCCGGCACCGGCGCGGATCCCGACCACTACGAGGTTCGTCATGCCTTCGCCGATGTCGCCATCGTCGGCGGCGGCCCGGCGGGATTGTCGGCGGCGCGGGCGGCCGCCGCGGCCGGCGCGCGGGTCGCGCTGATCGAGCAGGATTTCCTGCTTGGCGGCCAGCTTCTGGCGGAACCGTCCGACAGCGCAGCCGCCGCATGGCTGCGGCAGGCCGAGGCCGAGTTGGAGGGCTTCGAAACCATCAGGGTGATGAAGCGGACGACCGCTTTCGGCAGCTATGACGGCAATGTCCTTGGACTGGTCGAACAGCGCGATCCAACCAATCCGCAGCCGAATGGCGAGACACGGCAGACGGTCACCATGCTGCGCGCCCGCTCGATCGTTTTCGCCACTGGCGCCATTGAGCGGCCGATGGTGTTCTCGAACAACGACCGGCCCGGCGTCATGCTTGCCTCGGCCGCCCGGACCTATCTCAACCGTTTCGCCGTCCTGCCGGGCAAGAAAATCGTCGTCGCCACCACCAATGACGGTGCCTGGCGCACCGCCTTCGACTATGCCGCAGCCGGCGCGGAGGTGACGGTTGCCGATCTGCGCCCCGTCCCGCCCGCAGCACTTGCCGCAGAAGCCGCACGGCTCGGCGTGGTGGTGCGGGCCGCAACGCGCATCGTCGACCTGCATGGCGGCCATGCGATCAGGCGCGTAACGCTCAATGGTCCGGAGGGACAATCTTCGGCCGCCTGCGACCTGGTCTGCATCTCCGGCGGCTGGTCGCCAACCGTGCATCTCACCTCACATCTCGGTGTCAAACCTGTGTATCGCGACGACATTGACGGCTTCGTGCCGGGCGTCCTTTCAGCCAGCCAGTTCGGCGCCGGCGCAATGATAGGAGCCTACGCGACCGCCGCTGCCGTCGAGGACGGCCATCGCGCCGGCATCGAAGCGGCAGCCTCCTGCGGCAAGTCGGCGCCAGTGTCCGCTCCATCGAAACTCGATCTCGGTGAGACCGGCTCGAGCGTCCTTCGCGAAGCCCTGCCCGCTGGACGTGGAAAAGCCTTCGTCGATTTCCAGATGGACGTGACGACCGGGGATATCGAGCTCGCCCATCGCGAGGGCTATGAATCGGTCGAGCACCTGAAACGCTACACCACGCTCGGCATGGGCACCGACCAGGGCAAGACCAGCAATTTTCCCGCACTTGCCGCGATGGCAGCGCTGCGCAACACAACGATTCCTGAGACCGGCACCACGACCTTCCGCCCGCCCTATACGCCGGTTGCCATCGGGGCGCTTGCCGGGCGCGCCATCGGCCATCATTTCAAGCCGATCCGCCGCACGCCGATGCATGACTGGCACGTGGCGAACGGCGCCGAGATGCTCGAGGTCGGGCTCTGGATGCGGCCCTATTTCTACCGGCAGTCGGGACGTGACGTGAACGACGCCTATGTCGCCGAAATGCGGAATGTGCGCCAGGCCGCGGGGCTGATGGACATCTCCACACTCGGCAAGATCGATGTCCAGGGCCCGGATGCGGCAATCTTCCTCGATCGCGTCTACGCCAACGGCTTTGCCAGACTGGCGGTAGGCCGCGCCCGCTACGGCATCATGCTGCGCGACGACGGTATCGTCTTCGACGACGGCACCACGACGCGGCTGGCGGAAAACCGGTTCTTCATGACGACCTCGACCGCCAGGGCCGCCGATGTGCTGTCGCGTCTCGAATTCCTGCTCGACACGGCCTGGCCGGATTTGCGTGTGGCCGTCACCTCGGTCAGCGATGAATGGGCGGCAATGTCGGTTGCCGGGCCTAACAGCCGCGCAATCCTCGGTGCTGCTTTTCCTGCCCTTGACGTTTCCGATGAGGCACTTCCGCACATGGGACTACTCGAAAGCGAGTGGGAGGGCCGTGGGCTCCGCATCTTGCGTCTCAGTTATTCCGGCGAGCGCGCTTGCGAAATCTATGTCGGCGCCACTGCCGGTGAACAGCTCTGGAGCCGTCTGCTCGAAGCCGGCAGACTGCTCGAGCTGAAGCCCTACGGCGTCGAGGCGCTTGGCGCGCTGCGGGTCGAAAAGGGCCATGTCGCCGGACCGGAGATCGACGGGCGCACGACGCTCGACGATCTCGGCCTCGGCCGCATGGCCGGCAAGCGCAGCGGCTTCGTCGGCGACGTCCTGCGACGGCGCCCTGCCCTCCAGGCCCCCAACCGACAGCGCCTGGTCGGACTGGAATGCATTGAGGACGGAAAACGCCTGCGCGGCGGCGCCATCCTGTTCCTGCCGGATGAGAAACCCTATGGCCATGGGCGCGGTCGCGTCACCTCCGTCACTTTCAGCCCCGAACGCGGCCATTATGTCGGGCTGGCCCTGCTTGCCGGTGATGTCGCGGCAGAAGGAAGCGAGGTCGTAGCAGTTTATCCGATGAAGGCCGAAACGGTTCGCGCCCGCCTTGTCTCGCCGGTATTCGTCGATCCACAGGGAGAGCGGCTGCATGGCTAGCTTGACCTCTTCTCGGGATTTCAGCCTGTCCGTGGCAGATTGTCCGCTTATCCAGATCGAGGGCTGGGACGCGACATTGACGCAATTCGAAAAGAGCCTCTCGGCGCCGCTGGGCAAGAAACTTCCCGCTTCTGTCGGAGAGACGGTTCGCCGCAAGGGGCTTCTAATTATCCGCGTTGCACCTCGCCGCCTCTGGCTGGCTCTCGACGACGGCACGCAAGCGCCTGCCTTCGTCGTCGACCCCGATCTCGGCTGTTCCGTTCCCCTCGCGGAAGGTCGTGTTCGTTTGAAAATGGCCGGCGCTGGTATCGCAAGGCTTCTGTCCGGCTGCATTGCCGTCGACTGGCACGCGCCGGCCGCCGCTCCGGGCCGCGCCGTGCTGACATCCTTCCATCACGTGTCCGTGCTCTTCCTGCGCACCGGCGAGACCGCGTGCGAACTTATCGTGCCGCGAAGTTTTGCCCGCAGCCTCGCGGATTGGATCGCCGACGGCTAGCCCTGGCCGAGATCCGCCAATTCGAGGGCGCAGCTGAGGTCCGCCTAACTGACGGCAAAGCTGCAACGGGCTACTAGGCCCTCGCCAGGCGCAAGCACCGACAGTCCATTCCATTTGTCGATCGAACCACGATTGTGAGCATCGACAGCATGACTGACCGGTTCAAAACAGAAGAAGTCGCTCTCGTCCGATGGCGAATAGACCAGGTAGAAATTCAAGGGCGATGAAGCTTCAATCCGCAGGCTGCAACTGTGCTCCGGCCACAATATGGTGGCGACGCCGCTCCAACCGGCAAACAGATTGTTTATCCATCCACTCGGCAATACGAGTGGGGCGCCGAAATCCCAATCGGCATGGGTTTTGACTTCCACAAACCGTTCAGGGAGATGGTTGGGCAGTTCGAGACAAACCTGCGAGGCCGGCGCATGAAGCGCGGTTCGTGCCGTTCTCGGGAACCATGGATGGATGCCAAGCCCGAACGGCAATCTGATCGATGCCTGATTGACGATGCGAAGCTTCAACTCGAGCCCCTGTCCGGCCAGCGCGTAGCTCACCTCGGCGCGATATCGGTATGGGCCGGGCCCGTTGCTGATGAGGGACAGCTTCGCGTTGTCCTGCGCTACGCTGTCGACGTCCCACTCGCTGGAAAATCCGTTGCCGTGGATGGGAAATGGCTCGCCTGCAACATTGGCAGGCAGTTCGTGGAATTTGGAGTCGAATGTGAACCCGCCGCCTGAGATGCGATTCGACCATGGCAAAAGCAGGTTGCAGGCAAGGTCGAACGGGTTGCTGCTCCCGCCGTTTGGCCAAGGCCTGAAGAGCGGCACGCGCCCATAGACCAGTCTCGCAAGACCGGCCCCAAGCGCTGGGACGATTTCAGCAGACAGGTCTCCGCTTCTGATCTTGATCGTCCCGACCATCACGTTCAGACGGTATCGGCCTTGGCAGCGGCGATCGGCTGTTGACGGCGGCCTTTGCGAGCCACTGCAAGAAGGTCGTTCGACGCGATCCCGATGAGCGCCTTCATCTGATCGTGAGCGTCGTCGGCCCTGCGCATCCTAATTGCCTCCAGCACGTCGCCATGCGCGCTGAGCGTCTGCTGGTAATTGGCGGTGGCCGATGTGGTCAAGCGGAAGGAGAAGCTGAGGGCGGCGGCAAGCATATTGCCGAGATTGGCGAACACCGGGTTGCGGCTGGCACGAAGGATGGCGGTATGAAACCTGACGTCGGCGTCGAGACACGCAGCGAGATCGTCCTGCGGAGCAATGCGCATGGCTTCATAGGCCGCTTCGATGACTGCGAGATCGCCTGACGTCGCCATCTTGGCGGCAAGTTGGGCGGCAGCGGGTTCAATGACCAGTCGCGCTTCGATCAATCCGCGGACGAAATCGAGGTCGGGCTCGATATCGCGCATCCATTCCAGAACCTGTGCATCCAGCCTGTTCCATTCGCTCGACGCGCGCACACGCGTCCCGGCCCGCTTGCGTGCCTCGATCAGTCCTTTCGCCGAAAGCGTCAGAAGAGCATCGCGAAGTGCAGTGCGGCTCGCCCCGTAGATGACGCAAAGTTCGGCTTCCGTTGGCAGCACGGAATGCTGCGCGTAGGAACCGGCGAGGATGCGCTGTCCTAGATCGCGTGCGATGCGATCCTTGAGCGATGACGTGGTGCCATCCGCGGCAGGAATGTCCTGCTTGCCCTGGCCAGTCGAAGCGATCGCCGCGTCCATCGTCATGTCCTGTTCAAGTGGTACTCGGCAATTACCACAGCAAGTATCAGCAGCGAGCCCTTGGCAAGCAACTGATAGAAGGTTGGCACGGACGTCAGTATCATCCCGTTGTTGAGGACGCCAATGATGGCGACGCCCAGCAGCGCGCCGATGATCGTACCCTTGCCGCCCTGCAAGGCGCAGCCACCCAGCACGGCCGCTGTGATGGCCTCGAGTTCCAGACCTTGGGAACCGGATACGGGCTGCCCCGAGCCGGTACGGGCAGCCAACAGAATCCCGGCCAATCCGGCCGCCACGCCACTCATGATGTAGATGCCGACGCGGTAGCGGTTGATGTTGATGCCGGAGAAGCGCGCTACAACGGGATTGCCGCCCAAGGCATAGATGTTACGGCCAACGATCGACCGGGCAAGGAAGAGATGGAACACGATCGCGGTCAGCAAAAGAATCCAGATCAGCAGAGGCAGGCCGAGGATTCGCCCGATCCCGATGAAGCGGAACGTGTCGCTGAAGATCGCGATCGATTGCCCATCGGACATGATGAATGCGATGCCGCGGAAGATCGCCATCGTACCGAGAGTCGCGATGACTGCGTTGACCCGCCCATAGGTGATGATGATGCCGTTCACAAGACCGGCAAGACCGCCCAGGACCAGGCCGGCAACAATGCCCACCGCAGGCGAGCCCGTCGACTGGATGGCCATTGCCGTCGATACAGTGGTCAGACCAACAATTGCCCCAACGGCGATATCAAGTCCGCCCGCGACAATGACCACCGTCTGGCTCATCGCCAGAACGCCCAGGATGGTGATGCCGAGGCCGATGTTCAGCAGGTTTCGGCTGGAGAAGAACACATCGCCTCTGATCGTGCCGAAGATGAGCACGAGGATGGCGAGAGCAACCAGAAGGCTTATGTTGTGAATGCCGATGCGCTCCGCGATGCGCAAGGAGGCGCGCCTTTTGTCGGTTTGTGCTGTTGCTGTCCTGAGCTCAAGGCTATTCACTGAATTTGTCCTCCGAGCGATGGTACAGATTGCGGCATTGCGTGTTTCAGGATCGTCGCCTCGTCGATGTCGGGGCGGGAAAGTTCGGCGGTGATCCGGCCTCCAGCCATGACGAGCACCCTGTCGGCGAGCCCGATCAGTTCCGGCATTTCCGAGGAAATCAGGATTATGCCGATGCCGCTGGCGGCGAGTTCATCGATCAGGCGATAGATTTCCGCCTTGGCGCCGATGTCGATGCCGCGGGTCGGTTCGTCGAGGATGAGAAGCATAGGCTGCCGCGCAAGCCAGCGCGCGAGAACGACCTTCTGTTGATTGCCGCCCGACAGTTTCGAAACCGGTTCGTCGAGGTTAGGCGCCTTGATCGACATCTTTGCTGCGAGCGGTGAGACAATCTCCAGCGCCTTGCGCCGGTTGAAGAAGCCGAAGGTCGACGTCCTGTCGGGCACGCAAAGCGAAGCGTTGTCAAGAATGCTGCGGAACAGCAGCAGGGCTTCGTGCTTGCGGTCTTCCGGGGCGAAGCCGATGCCCGCCACGATCGCTGCATGCGGGCTGTTAGGGCCAACGGGCACGCCATTCATCGTTATGGTTCCGCCGAGGCGCCGATCATAGCCGACGATCGCCTTCGCCAGTTCGGATCTGCCCGCCCCCATAAGGCCGGCGATGCCGAGCACCTCACCGCGGCGGACCTTGAGGCTCACATCGGTGACGCGGTCGGTGGTCAGGCCCGCCACGTCCAGCAACGGTTTTCCCGATTGCCACGTCTCGCGCGTAAACAGATCGGCGATGTCGCGGCCGACCATGAGCTTGGCTATGGTCTGCTCGCTGGCACCTGCCGCGGGGGAATCGTCGACCAGCCGGCCATCCCGCAAAACGACAATGCGGTCTGCTAGGTCGATGATCTCGTTCAGCCGGTGAGAGATGTAGACGATCGAAGTGCCCTCTTCGCGCAGCCGGCGGATTACTGAAAACAGACGGCGCGCTTCGTCGTCGGTCAGTGACGAGGTCGGCTCGTCGAACGCGATCAACTGGCCGCCGGCACGTATTGCGCGCATGATTTCGATCATCTGACGCTGCGCCGGACCGAGCGTGCTGCAGAGTTGCCGCGGCCGCATATCCTGTTGCATGCCGAAGGTCGCAAGCACCCGGTCGGTCTGTTCCTCCAGCCTGTGCCAGTCGAGCAGGACGCCCGCCAGCCGCGGCAGTTCCCCAACGAAAATGTTCTCGGCCACGGTCAGGTTCGGAACGATCTCCGGCTCCTGATGGATGACGCGTATTCCGGCTCTGTGGCTGTCGCGCGGTTCGCCGAAAACGATCGGCGTGGAACCGTGCCGCACAGTGCCGCTGTCGGGCCCGAACACGCCCTCGAGAATTCGCATCATCGTCGATTTGCCGGCCCCATTCTCGCCAACCAGGGCGAGCACCTCTCCCGGCCGAAAGGCAATCGAGACGTTGTCGAGCGCCTGCACGACGCCGAAGCGTTTCGATACCCTATCGAGCGAGAAGAAATCCGATTGCGTCAAAGCTCACTCCCGAGGATCGATCCTGTGTCGGTGGCGTGTGTGCGCTGACAACCTGCCGGCCCAAAAAGCGTCATGCGCCCTACGGCGCATGACGCATAGCCGGTTCAGTGGCAGAGCTTGGCTTTGTAGTCCGACGCAAAATTGTCGGCGGTGATGTATTCCGGGTCGGTGAAGGATTGAACCGGCAGCTTCGTTCCATCCTTGATCGAGGCCAGCAGAATCTTCACCGCAAGCGCGCCGTGATTTTCCGAATTGAGCCACATCGTGCCACGGAATGCCGAGGGCTTTCCTGATCCGAAGGCGTCGCAGGCGCGGCTCCCGTCGATGCCTATCCCCATGCCCTGGTCTGCGGTGTAGCCGGCATTCTCCAGTGCTCGCGCACCACCCAGCACGCCATCATCGTTGCATGAGTAGAATATCCAGTTCGTGACGCTGGGATTGGCCGTCAATGTGGTGGTCATCACGTCGATGGCGTTGACCATCGTGTTGTCGTAGGGGACGCGCACGATATTCCCAGGCTTGAAATCGGGCACCGCCTTCAAGAACGCTTCTTCCGCGCCCTTGTTGCGCTGCATGCAGGTATCCGCCTTGCGATCCTCGATCGAGGCGATGCGCACCTCTTTGCCCGCCCAGCCGTCGGCCTTGTAGAGCTTGGCGAGCTCTTCGCCCACCCGCGCACCGATGTTGTAGGCATTCATGCCGACATAGGGGACCTGGGTGCCATCCTGGTAGTAGATATCGTCGTCGACCGCCACCAAGGGAATTTTTGCGGCCTTTGCTTTCTCCGCGATGACCGGTCCCAGCGCCTTGTCGGGGACGACGATGGCGATGCCTTTCACACCATCGCCGACCATCGTATCGAAGGTCGTGATCGTCAAATTGGCGTCGAACTGGACGTCCTGCGACACGAACGCGGCCCCCGCCGCCTCAGCCGCTTTCCTGGCGCCACCAACTTCGGCGACAAACCATGGATGGTCACCCATCTTGTTGATGTAGCCGATCTTGATTTCGTCTGCGCTTGCTGCGCCACTCATCAGTCCGGCAGCCAGTACTGCAAATGTCGCCAAAGCCTTTGTTGTGGTTTTCATGAAGATCCTCCCTGAGCTCTTTGGTGGTTGCTAGTCGTGGTAGAGAACCGAGCGCCCACCATCGATGGTGATCGTCTCGGCATTTATGAACGGCGCTTCGTCCGAAGCGAGGAAAACCGCCGTCATTGCAACCTCGTCCGGCCGGCCAATACGCTTGGGCGGATGGAGGTCGTAGGCTCGCCGCTTCTCCTCGGCGGGGTTCGGGAATGTGTTCCAGTAGGCTTCCGCGATTGGCGTCTCGATATAGCCGGGCGCGATCGCGTTCACCCGGATACCGCGTGCGGCGTATTCGATGGCGAGCGAACGGGTCAGGCCCAAAAGTGCATGCTTGGCGACCGGGTACGGGAACGTATGGGGAATGATCTGGAAGGCGTGACAGCTCGCTATGTTGACGATGGACCCCGAGCCCTTCGCCAACATCGTCGGCAAAACCGCCTTGGCGCAGAACCACGCGGCCTGGAGGTCGAGCTTGAGGCAGCGCTCCCATTCCTCATCCGGCATCATCAATGGTTCGTAGAAGACGTTGGCACCGGCATTGTTGACCAGAATGTCGACGCCGCCATAGGCCGTGATCGTCCGCGCGACCATGTCCGCGACTGCGGATGCGTCGGTGACGTCAGTCTCGACGAACAGAGCGTCCGCGCCTTGTGCCAGCAGTTCGTCGGCGATCGCTTTCCCGCTTGCCGCATTCAGTTCGGCAATAACGGTCTTTGCCCCATGCATCGCAAAGGCGCGGGCCGTGGCGGCACCAATGCCCTGGCCCGCTCCCGTGACGATTGCGATCTTTCCTTGCAGCCGGCCTGCCATCGCATTCACCAGTCGACCACGGTGCCGTCCGGCATGACGGCGTTACGGGCATGCAGCACTTCCTGCTTGAAGGGGTGGCGCGCGATCACGTCCTCATTGACGGTGACGCCAAGGCCCGGCAGTTCGGGCAGATCCCAGCGGCCGGGTTTACGCTGAATTGGCCAGGTGACGACGTCGTCGTACCAGGCGACGGCACCGGACATCTCTTCCTGAATGACAACGTTCGGCGTCGATATGCCGAAATGAAGAGCAGCCACGCCGGCGATCGGGCCAAGCGGGTTGTGCGGCGCAAGGCCGATGCCTGCGGTTTCCGCCATGGCCGCGATCTTCTTCGTCTCGAGCAGACCGCCAGTGTGGCAAATATCAGGCTGGGCAATGTTGAAGGCGCGGGCTGCGATCGAGTGCGTAAATTCGCGGCGCCCGATCAGCCGCTCGCCGGAAGCGATCGGCACGGCCGATCGCGCCGTGATATGCGCCAGTCCGGCAACATCTTCGGGTGGAACGGGTTCTTCCGCGAACATGATGCGGGCCGGCTCGATTGCCTTGAGGTAGTCCATCGCTGCGTTAACCGATGCAGGGCGTCCGTGGAAATCGACCATGATGTCGATATCCGGGCCTACCGCCTCGCGAAGTGAGCCAACCATATTGGCAACGGAATCGACTGCCTTGGCGGGCGATACGTAGTGGGTGTAGGGAACGCAGACGACCTTGACCGCATCGTAGCCTGCTTGCGTCACGATGCGTCCGCGTTCTGCGATGGCATCCGCGGATCCGGTCTCATAGACCGCCTTCATGTCCCCGAGGCCGAGATGCGTGTAGGTGCGCAGATAGTCGCGGACCTGGCCGCCCAGAAGGCGCCAGACGGGGACGCCCAATGACTTGCCCAGGATGTCCCAGAGCGCGATCTCGATGCCGCTGACGGCAGACATTCCCTCGACGCCAAGACGCCAAAAGCCGTGGCGCGTAAGTATCTGGTAGCACTGCTCCACGTTGCGCGGATCTTGCCCGACGAGCAGGGCCTCAAGATCCTGAAGCGCCCCAACGACGGCTCGGGTCTTCCATTCCAGCGTCGCCTCACCCCAGCCAAACAGCCCGGGCTCGTCGGTTTCGACGCGAACGAAGACCCAGTTGCGCATTTCCGCATTGCAGACGCGCGCCTTGATGGCCGTGATTTTCATCGGTCCCCCCAGACCTGCCGTCTTTTTTGAAGGCAATATGTATGATTTATTACAGATAATATGGACGAGTCAAGCGCAACGTCGCTGTGGACCAAGGCCACGCCTCGATGTTCAGCTCGCAACCATCATGTCCTCGCCGCCCATCCAACGCAGGCATCAGCAGCTCACTCAGCTTGCCTGATCAGTATTCGCCAACGTCGATGACAGCCTGGGCAAAGGCTTGCGGGGCTTCTTGAGGCAAGTTGTGGCCGATACCGCCGGTGATGATCCGGTGCGTGTATCTGCCCGAGAATTTCTTGGCGTAGGAACTGCTGTCCGAATGGGGTGCGCCATTGGCATCGCCCTCAGGGTAATGGTCGGCACTGTGATCACGGGAGCTTCGGCCAGCCGGTTTTCCAGAACGTCATACTCCGGCTCGCCATGTGCCAGGCCGAGCCTCCAGCGGTAATTGTGTATGACGATGCTGACGTGATCCGGGTTGTCCAGGGCTGCGGCGCGCTCAGGCCGAGTTCGGTGGCGGCGAACGTCATTGCAGTCGCACCGACAATGCGCCGGCGGCGATGATCAACCGTGTCGGGGGCCTTACTCGCATTCATGATGAAGCCTCTATGACGACCAACAAGCGGGAACGACTATACTGCCCGCATCGGCCGACAGGAAATATTGCGCTTATTTCGATGGTGACTGCGCCGAATCCAGTATTGCAACCACTCGGCCAGGGGGCAGTGCGGCGAGTTCTGACGGAATGTCAGTAAGGTCCAGCATTTCTTCGATTTCCCTTCGGAGAAATTCGAGATGTAGGCCGTCCCCGCGCTTGGAAGCGGCAGGATGTAGCATCCGCAGAAACGGCAGCATGAGAATGACTCCTGATCTTCTGGCGGGGAGAGAGGATATGTTGCGTCTGACCTTATGCTCGGGGCCACCCTCGGCTTTAGGCGAGGCCCTCACGATCCATTGCGATGCGCACAGCCGGTCGGGCAGCCATTCGGGCGCGAAGGGCTTGCAAAGGCGCGGGAACAGGGACGTGGAAGCGGGCCGCCCAAAGCAGCATCACGAAAAGATAAAAATCCGCGACGCTGGGTTTGTCGCCGAACAGATAGTCGGTCTTGAGCCCGTCTGCGAAGAACTCGAGTTGGCTCGTAATCGTCGCGCTCGCCTTGGCCTTTTCAGCATCGCTGCTTTGGTGCCACATCGGCTTGAAGCTTCGATGTATTTCAGTCGAGACATAGGTCAGCGCTTCGAGAACGCGCGTACGGCCCAAAGGCCCTTCCACTCCCAGTGCCGGGTATCGCGACGCGAGCCAATCGAGGACGGCGATGTTTTCCGTCAGCGTTTCGCCGCTATCCAGCACGAGGGCTGGAACATACCCCTTGCGCGTCACGGTGGTGAAATCATCCCCGGAGGCCGTCCGCTTGGTTTTGAGATTGACGGTTTCGCGCTCGAAGGATGCACCAGCCTCCTCCAGCGCGATGTGGTCGGCCAGGCTGCAGGCGAGAGGGCTGTAGTAGAGTTTCACCGCTTTTCCCTTTTCTGAACCCGATTGAATCGCGCTGGTCGTCGTCGGGCGGAAAACCTGCCACGCGAGACAACCGCTCCAAGAACTCGCACTTGGCGGGGACGGCGACTACGACACCGACAGCTAGACGTGCCTATGCCGAGGTATGGTCGGGCTGAAGTTTGGGATCGCCGTGCGCAATGCCGGGGCATATCGGTTATCTGGAGGAATCCAGAACCTTCCATGATGGCATCATCGCCAGCCCGGCCAGTCCTTCGCTCAGGAAATCCTAAACGAAAGTATTGGACGCGCGTGCCGTTGGCACGATGGCTCACACCCGGCCACGGCCGGCATATTCGGCGCGGCATGAGCAGACTGGAAAGGCGAAAGCCGTGGCCTGCTTTTGCTCGATTGCCACCAACGCGATGACGCAGCTTCCAACAACAGGAGTCGCCATCATGGCCGACCTTTCCGAAACCTCCACAGCCGAGCACACATTGCGCGTCGAAGCGCCCGCCGCGATCGAGGTCGACGTCTCGTCGTTGACGCCAGGAATGTCGCTCGTCGTGAAGTGGCGCGGCAAGCCGGTGGTCGTGCGCAACCGCACCGAAAAAGAGATGAAGGACGCCGAGGCGGTCAATCTCGCCGAACTCAAGGATCCAATCGCCCGCAATGCCAACCTGCCGGCCGATGCGCCGGCAACCGACGCCAACCGAACTGTGCCGGGCAAGGAAGCCTGGGTAGTGATGATCCAGGTCTGCACCCATCTCGGCTGCATCCCGCATGGTCAGGAAGGCGATTTCGGCGGCTGGTTCTGCTCCTGCCATGGTTCGCAATACGACACCGCCGGCCGCATCCGGAAGGGGCCGGCACCGGAGAACATGGCGGTACCGGTGTTCCAATTCGTTTCCGACACCAAGATCCGTATCGGCTGAGGCAGGGGCATTTCGATGAGCGGCGACAAATACTCGACCTATACGCCCAAAACCAGAATCGAACGTTGGTTCGACGCCCGCCTGCCACTGCCGCGGCTGGTCTATGACAGCTTCATCGTCTATCCCGTCCCGCGCAACCTGAACTACGCCTATACGTTCGGCGGCATTCTCACGATCATGCTGGTTTCACAGATCCTGACCGGCATCGTGCTGGCGATGCATTACGCTCCTGATACGGGGCTGGCCTTCAATTCGGTCGAGAAGATCATGCGCGACGTGAATTCGGGCTGGCTGCTGCGCTATCTCCATTCCAACGGCGCGTCGTTCTTCTTCGTCGCCGTCTACATCCATATCTGCCGCGGCCTCTACTACGGCTCCTACAAGGCGCCGCGTGAGCTGCTGTGGGTGCTCGGTTGCATCAACCTCCTGCTGATGATGGCGACGGCCTTTATGGGCTACGTGCTGCCTTGGGGACAGATGTCGTTCTGGGGCGCCACTGTCATCACCAACTTCTTCACGGCCATTCCGCTGGTTGGCGACTGGCTCCAGCAGCTTTTGCTCGGCGGCTTCGCGGTCGACAATCCGACGCTGAACCGCTTCTTTGCGCTGCATTACCTGCTGCCATTTGTGCTTGCGGGCGTGGTGACCTTGCATATCTGGGCGCTTCACGTCGTCGGCCAGAACAATCCGACCGGCATCGAGGTCAAATCGAAAACCGATGTCGTAGACTTCACGCCCTATGCCACCGTCAAAGATGCCTTCGGCATCCTCGTGTTCCTGCTCTTCTTCGCCTACTTCGTCTTCTACTTGCCGAACTATCTCGGCCATCCCGACAACAACAGCATCGCCAATCCGCTGAAGACGCCGGCCCACATCGTGCCGGAATGGTACTTCCTGCCGTTTTACGCGATCCTGCGGGCCATCACGTTCAATATCGGGCCGATCGATTCCAAGCTCGGCGGCGTGCTCGCGATGTTCGGCTCGATCGCGGTGCTGTTCCTGGTGCCGTGGCTCGACACCTCGAAGGTGCGCTCGGCGGTCTATCGCCCCTTGTACAGGGTGCTCTTCTGGCTGTTCGTTGCCAATGCCCTCTTTCTCGGCTGGCTCGGCTCCCGGCCGGCGGAAGGCGCATACGTCGTCATGTCGCAACTAGCGACGCTTTGCTATTTCGCGTTCTTCATCATCGCCATGCCGGTGCTCGGGCTGATCGAAAAGCCGCGACGGCTGCCGAATTCGATCACCGAAGCAGTTCTCGAAAAAGACAAGGCCAGCGGCAGAGGCCCGATCGCCGGGCCGGAGACCAAACATTGAACTGGGCATCGCAGTGATCGTTCATGAACTGGTGGAACTCTCCTCTGGTCTATATCGTGTTGCTCGGCTTCGCCGGGATCGTCGTTTGGTCTCTCATCCCCAGACGCTTCGCCAATGCGAAGCTGGTCGTCCAACTCGCCTTTTTCGTCGCGATGTCGGCCATGGTTCTCCACCTGCGCGTCGTGCCGTACGAGGCCGCAGGGAACAACGAAACAACCGGGGGAGCGATCCTCATCGGCTCGGTCAAGCTGCTCTGGTGGGTTCACCTTGCCTGGGCGCTGATCGGATTTGTCCGCATCTATCTCGTCTTTGAGCGAAAGCCGCGCGAGGCACGTCTCCTGCAGGACGTCGTGGTCGGAATCGTCTATGCTGGAATGTTCCTGTCGATCCTGGCGTTCGTCTTTGCAGTGCCGGTCGGAACGCTCATTGCCACGTCGGGCGTGTTTGCCGTCATCCTGGGACTGGCGCTCCAGAATACGCTTGGTGACGTATTTTCTGGGATCGCGCTTAACCTCGGCCGCCCTTACGTGCTTGGAAACTGGATCATTCTGGGCGACGGAACCGAAGGCCGCGTTGTCGAGACCAACTGGCGGTCGACTCAACTCCTTACCCCGACCCACAATGTCGTCGCGCTGCCAAACAGCCTTCTCGCCAAGATCGGGGTAACAAATTTAAGCGGTCCGGACGAGAGCCATGGACTTGCCGTCACCGTCAAGGTGGCGCCAACGAAGACGCCGGCGATCATCGTAGATCTCATGCGCACTGTCTTGCTGAGCTGCAATTCAATCCTCCAGGACCCTTCGCCTTCGGTTACCATCAGAAGCCTGGATGCTGCAGCTATCGAGATCGAGTTGTCGTTTCGCGTCGCAAGTATTGACCAGCGAAATGCCGCTCGGAACGACATCTTCGATCTCATTTATCGCCATTCAAAGTCGACCGGCATGCTGCTGGCGCAGCCACTTTCGGGCTCGATTGCCATGACCAACCGGCCGAGCGACGAGACGGCAGCCTCGCAAGGCTTCACCCCGATCGAGCTTATCAATTCCATACCGGTATTCTCGGCCCTGACCGGGTACCGAGCAGGAGTCGCTCGCCAAAGCGGCCTCGGTTCACACCTACCATAAGGGCGAGATCATCGCACGACAGGGAGAGATGCTGCCGTCGCTCATGATCGTACGGACGGGCGTCATCGTCCGGCAAATTGGCGAGGACGACGATCAACTGCAGGAGATCGGCCGGCTTGCACCTGGCGATTTCTTCGGCGAGACCGGCCTGCTCGCCGGCATCGGCGAGATGTCGAGTTTGCGGGCAATGACCTCTGTCACGGTTTACGAGATAGACCAGGAAAGCTTTGCACCGCTGCTGCACGACCGGCCCGAAATGGCCGAAGATCTTGCCGCGATCCTGTCGATGAGGGTGTCGGCTTTTAATGAAAGCGGCATCGCCGGACAGCACCACGCGAGCTCCAAATTCGCGCTCCTCAAAGCCATTCAGACGGTCTTTCGCGCCGCTTCGTTCAAGCGCGTTCGAGCACCTGGCTGACAAGGCATGCAGAAGGACAGAGATCCATGACCATCCGCCAAAGCGATATCACAGGCATCGATCCAGCCGGCTATCTGTGATTTTGCGGACGGACTGAAGGTAGGGCGCGTATTGCCTCCTCGAATCGCCTCATGATCGGGCCCTTCGTCCTGTTCGACCATTTCGGCCCCGCTATATTCGACGCAGGTCACGGTTTCGATATGGCACCGCATGATAAGGCAGCGGATGGTGACCTCTGCGCCGCGACAGCTTTACGCCGCTAGCACGAGCAGACCACTACGACATCAAGTAGAGAGCGTTCATCGTTTCCTCATCGAGCAAACCGTCGAACCAGACGTCGAAGATTGTCTCGAGCAGGAACTCCTCGTTGCTTGCTTCGGAAAACAGCGTGAGGGACGCGTGCAACTTCTTCGCATCAACGTCACCGAAGACAGCGCGAGCGCTCAGGCCCGAGAGCCGTTGCAGGGTGCCAACGCATTCCCGATAACGGCCTCCCAGTATCGGGGATGAGAGATAGGCGCTGGCTTCGTCGAGCGATGTGATTGCATATGGCTCAGGCGCTGCACCACTTCGCCTTGTGGCCAACCTTGGGAAAATGAACTCCATGTAGGGAGTGCACATCATCCCTCGACGTAGAATGGCCAGCGCGTCGTCGTAGACCGGATCCTGTGCGCTGACGAACCTCTGCAGATCATACTCGTCAGGCATTTGGATAGATCCTTGGGAAACCCTCAACATTCGTGCCCATGACTAGCCGCCGACGACATCTGCATAGTCCGGGTGCTTGGCGAAAAAGCGGCTCATGAAGGGACATTTCAAGATCGCTTTACGGCCGGTTTTGCGGAGCAGTTCGAAGGTCCCGTGGGCCAATTGCGACGCGATCCCCTGTCCGGAAAATTCCGACGGGACTTCGGTGTGTATCAGCGCAACCTTCCCGCCCTCGAGCCGATAATAGGCCGCCGCAAACATATCGCCGGCGATCGGCAGCTCGAAACGGTGCTGTTGGACGTTTTCGACGACTTGTGCATCCATCTTTATCTCTCGATTGTATGTCACGTTTGTCACCGGAGGCAGATTGGCGGGCCGCTATCGCATCGCAGGCAACCGCAGAGTGACGGTCGTGCCTGCTCCAAGTGTGCTCTGAATATCGATGCTTCCGCCTGATTGCTCGGCAAAGTGCTTCACCATCGGCAAACCGACGCCGCCGAGGCCTTCGCTTTTGGTGGTGAAGAACGGATCGAAGGCGCAGACCATCGTCTCGCTGGTCATCCCGATACCGTTGTCCGCGACACGGATATCTACCTGACTGGCGGCGGAGGTTTCAGAGGCCAAGCCGGCATCGATCGAGATGAAACCGCCTTCAGGCATTGCATCGCGCGCGTTGAACAGAAGATTCAGAACGGCATTTTGCAACCCAAAGCGATCGCATCGCACCAAAGGCAGGTCGGACCCGACCCGAAGCTCAAGACCGAAATTGGCGTCCAAGGCGCTCCGTACGAGGGTCTCGATCTCAGCCAGGCAAGCACCTACGTTTGTGTATTCGATTTCAGCGTGGCTCTCTCGGGCCAGGCTGATGGTTTGCCGGACAAGGCCCCCGGCCCGTTCCAAAGCCGTTTTGGCGCCGGCTATTACAGGCCTGAGCGCCGGAGCCGCTTGGATGCTCGGATCGCGGGCCAGGTGGTTCAACGCCGACGAGGCGACCTGAATGAGATTTCCCAGGTCATGGACGATGCCGGCCGTCGACATTTGCACGGACATACCACTTCCAGGGCCATCGGGCGGGCCGTCGAAGACATCTTCTTTTATGTCCGGACGAAACATTTCATTCCCCGCTGGTTAAGTCGTCACCTATTTGCTTCAATACGCTATAATTTTCGACCTTTATTTTCTACTATATCTAAGAAGACGCCGATGCATACTTCCGTATATTCAATCGCGAGACCATGGTCTATTGGTAGCCGATCCCGCTGATGTAGTTGGCAAGTAGCCGTTCCTGCAGTTCCTCTTGTTTAAAGAGCGCCTTCATCGCATCACGGATATCTAGGACGCCTAGCGGTTTCGAGTCAGCCCCGAGCACCGGCACATTCTGCAGGCCTTGCGCGGCCATGGTCTGCCAGACTGAATGAAGATCATCATCGGGACCACAGGACACGATGGACCGGCTCATCAATGCCGCAATCGGCGCTTCTGTTGGCCCTGAATTGGCCAGATGGCGGACAAGGTCGGACTTGCTCAGCACGCCTGCCGCCTCCCCACTGCCGTGGCACACCACGACCAGGCCTATTGCGGGCCTGGAAAGTGAGAGTGCCGCACTGCGGAGTGGAGCGTCGACATCGACCACCATGAGACGGGCCGATATTACTGGATGCAGACTGTCAATGCGCATGACGCCCTCCTGAGAGCGCCTCGCGGCCGCGGCCGGGAGGCTGAGATCGGTTCCAGTGTTGGTCGCCGAGCTCGGCGCCTTTGCCCGGCCGCTCAGAATGGCGCACAAACAAGCGCCATTCTGACCCATTCCAAAGATTAGCTCAGCGCTGCTTTGCTCAGGCCAAACTTCGCATCGCCCGAGCCCGGGACGGGTTTGAAGCCGATGTTCAGACGGTTCCAAGAGTTGACCGCCATGACAACGAAGGTCAGATCGGAGATTTCCTTCTCGGAAAGCTGCGACCTGACCCGATCGTAGATCTCGTCCGGGACACCCTGCTCGGGCAACTTCGTCAAGACTTCCGTCCATGCCAAGGCTGCACGCTCGCGAGGAACGAACAAGGTCGACTCCCGCCAGGCTGCCAGGTGGTAAAGGCGCAGTTCGCGCTCGCCATGAATCTTCGCCTGTTTGACGTGCATATCGAGGCAGAAGGTGCACCCGTTCAGCTGCGCGGCCCGGACGGCAACAAGGTCGCGGATTGGCTCTTCGATCGACCCCTCTCGCGTCGCTCCAAGAAATTCAATAAATTTCTTCAGAAGTTCGGGCGACTGCTCGGCATAACTCGCGCGTTGGGCGGCGGCTTTTCCTTTCGGAGCGACCGGTGACGCTGCAATATTCATTACTTTATCTCCTTGAGGTGTTTGCAATCCATTGCCGCGTAAGGATGACCGGTGAGCCAAATTGTTGCTATCGTGCCCGATGATATGTACTGCCATTCATTAGGTCGGGGCGCCTAAACCGAAGTATAGGCGGTGGAAATTGGCACCTGACCGCTGCCCTCGGCAATTCGCTTTGGCGCAGGCATGCGACAGGCGCAGCGTTTGGGTCACTTGAAAGGCGAGGCTGAACCGACCGGTGTCGATTGAACCTGGATCGAAACTGCGTTCACTCTTCGAAGGGAGCGTTCATCACAAGATCAACTGCCGAAGTCGCTTTGTAGCCTGAAACAAAGCGCTCGCCGAAGTCCCGGGCAAAGTTGTCGTAGGTGGTTTCGGGCCTGATCTCGGCGATATGGCAAAAGCATCGCGTCATCCGCCGCTTCATCCCGAGGCGCGGAAATTCACCGATGATCTTTGCAATCTCGGCTGACGAAACGAGGCTGTATTGCAAGCCGACGACATCGAGACAGATGCCGGCTGTGCACAGCGCCACCTCAGCCTCCTTGTAGAGGCCGATCGACGGCGTCGAGTTGAGGGCGACGCTGTCCCAGATCAATTGGGCGCGCCGCTCGTCGAAGCCGCCTTCCCGAACGAAGGTGCGGGCAAGATCGGCGCCTTCCACTTCGAAACGGCGCGGCCCGGCGAAGTCCTCATTGAGCGTGACGTCATGCAACAGGGTTGCAACGGCAACAACCTCCGCGTCGTGCTGGATATTCTGCATCTGTCCGATCCGGGCCGCGAAAAGCCAGGATCGGACAACGTGGTTGAACAAGTAGGGTTCACATCGCTGGCGGGCATGTTCGATCGCTCGGCCAACAAGCAGTGTATCGGGGACCGAAATCCCCGCAAGTGTGCGGCTGGCGATCGAATTCATGTCACTGACCGTCCCTTCGCATACGCCCCGATAGTCCCAAGGGCCACGATTTCATTTCGCGTTCGTCGTCAGTTCCGTCTCGCTGGTGTCGACGACGAAAATAGCAAGCAGACGAGCGCCTTCCGTCTTGCTGGCGTTTTCGCTGACGGCATGACGGTCGCCCGGGAATTCGGAGAAACTCTCGCCGGCGCGATAAGTCTTCACCGGCCCATCGTTGACCTGGCTTCGGATCGCCCCCTCCAGAACCGTGGCATAGATGAACGCGGATTTGGGATGGGTATGGGCCGGCGACGTACCCCCCGGCGCGTACTCGACGAGCACGGCCTTCATGCTCTTGCCGGGCACGTTTGGAAGGGCCTGGTCGTAGACAAGCTTCACGCTGGCGGCGTCATTGGCCATTGCTGCGGTGACGGAAGTGGCGGTGAGCGCGGCACAGAGAAGTGTTTTGATCATGTCTGGTCTCCTTGTTGTGAGAATGGCCTATCCGATGATTGCTTATTTCGGTGGCGTGTATCGGCTGAGCCAATCATCGAAACGCACGGCGCCGATGCGCGCATTCTCGCCGGGCACCAGCGTTCGGTCGTCGATTGCCACTTGGCCGTAGTAGAGCGCGCCGGGATCCGGGACGACTTTGCGCGGGTCGTTGGTGGCCTTCAGGAAGCGCTCGACAAGTTCGCTCATGCGAACACGCTCCGGGCCGGCAATTTCGATCATGCCGTTCAACGGCGCGGCAAGCGCGACGTCCGCCATCGCATCGGCAACATTATCAGCCGCCATGGGTTGGAAGTAGGCCGGCGACATATGAATGGTATCCCCGACGGCGCCCGTGTTTGCGATGGCGGCGGTGAATTCGAAGAACTGAGTGGCGTGAACGATGGTGTAGGGAATTCCGGATTCCCTGATCAGCTTTTCCTGAAGCAACTTGCCGCGGAAATAGCCCATGCCCTGCAGCCGGTCGGTACCGACGACCGACAGCGCCACGTGATGACGGACGCCGGCGGCCGTTTCGGCGGCAAAAAGATTACGCCCGGATGCCCCGAAGAACTCCAGGGCAGCCTTTTCCTCGAACGACGGCGAGTTCGCCAGGTCGACGACGACCTGCGCACCGGCAAGCGCGGACGCCAGACCCTCTCCCGTAACGGTGTTGACGCCCGAATTCGGCGACGCCGCCAGCACGTCGTGTCCTTTGTTTCGCAGCCTCTCCACGGTCTTTGAACCGATCAGCCCGGTTCCGCCGATGACGACGATCTTCATGTCTGGTCTCCTGGTGTTGCGTGTCTATTTTCGTTGCTCGATCGGATGCAGGCGCTTCCAGCCTGCTATTGACTGACCGATGCAGCAGCATCCTCGATGAGTGACGTGACCTCGTCGGGGTGCGAAACCATGAGCGCGTGGGACGCACCCTCGATGACGACGGTCTTTACCGCGTGCGCACGCTTGGCCATGAAGCTCATGACGGCTGCCGGGATGTTGCGGTCATCCGAGCCGTAGATCATGTAGGACGGCAGCGTCTTCCATGAGGCGACGCCCGAGGCTTCAGCCAGAGCCGCCTGCGCAACAGGACGTTGAGTGGCAGCCATCAGCAAAGTCTGCTCTTGCGGAACGTCGGCGGCGAACTGGGCGCGGAACTTGGCCGGCTCGATGAAGAGGTCTTGCCCGCCGTCCGGCAACGCTACCGGAGCAAGCGCGCTCCCCAAGGTGCTGCCGGGAAACATGCTGGACAACGTAAGGCTCGATTCGCCGGTATCCGGCGCGAAACCCGCCACGTAGACCATCGCCTTTACATTGGGATTGCCATTGGCGGCCTCGGTGATGACAGGCCCGCCATAGGAATGCCCCACCAGCACGACCGGCCCGGAAACCGACCGGACGATGGCTGAGACTGCTTTCGCATCGCTGGCAACGCCGCGGAGCGGATTAGCTGCGGCTATCGCTACATAACCGTCTTTGCTGAGCTTGGTGATGACTGCGTCCCAGCTCGACGATTCCGCGAAGGCGCCGTGCACCAGTACGATCGTCGGCTTGGGCTGAGAATTGGCGGCCTGCGCCATCCCGCCGCTCGACGCGGCCAGCGCTGCGGTGAGCGCCAGGGCTCGAGTTATGTTTCGCATTTGCTTTCTCCCGTGTGGCCTGTGGTGACCAATGCTCAAGAGAATGCGCCGACGCAGCCCGCCAACCTATTGTGCGGAAGGGTCTGTCATACAATGCCAAGGTGCAGGGTAGGTCACCGGGGAGATCAGGTGCCTGCAGCATAATTGAGGTGTCTATGCCGGGTGTGCATTGTCGGCGGACGCCGGAACAGACACTGAGGGCGCGCGGCCGGAGAGCTGTGTTTGCAAGACGCCGCTGCCGCCGTGGCGAGACCTGGCGAGCCGACTTCTCTTGCGCGTCGATCCCTGCAATGCGACTTGCTATTTACGTGGCTCAATTTGCGCCACGTCGACAAAACGTGTCGCCTCCGACCTATTTGGCGCGACTCGTGCGGCAGCTTCCCAAAAAATTTTCGTGAGGAAGACCGATTGCTCAGCCGATAACCGGCAGTCTATTGGCGGGATCTCGCAGTCATGGCTCACAGCACTGCCATCCCGCCATCCACCCGCAGATTGATACCCGTGACGAAACTGCTCGCGTCCGAGGCAAGGAACAGAGCAGCTTTTGCCAGCTCGTCCGGCTGCCCCATCCGGCCCAGGGGTATTGCCTCCGCCATCGCCTTTTCAAACAGCCCGCGCTGCTCAAACGGTATGCCTAGCTTATCGAGAATAGCCGTATCCACCGGACCTGGGCTGAGCACGTTGACCCGGATGCCGCGAGACTTCAGTTCGATCGCCCAAGCGCGCGCAAAGGCATTTATAGCCGCCTTCGAGCCCGCGTAAACAGCATGACCGTCCAGAACCTTCTCGCTGGCGAGCGAGCCTGTGAGGATGATTGCGCCGCCGTTCCGCATGATCGGAATCAGCTTCTGGACGCCGAAGAAGACGCCTCGCGTGTTAACGGCAAATTGCGCATCATATTCTGCCTCGGAGACGTCGGCCGAGTGCGTGATGGTGTTTATGCCGGCGTTCGCCATATAGATGTCGAGCGCCCCGAACCTCTGGCGGATCTGCTGCGCTACCTCGTCATGGTGCGACACGTCGGCCACATTTCCCTGAATGCCCAGCGCGCCTGCCCCGATCTGTGCGACCGCTTCCTCGACCGCCTGCCGCCGGCGGCCGGTAATGACGACTTGCGCGCCCTCGGCCGCAAAGATTTTTGCAGCCGATAGTCCGATCCCGCTGTTTCCGCCGGTGACCACCGCGATCTTGCCTGAGAGTGCGCCCATGTCGTTCCTGCCTTCGAAAAATTGTGCCGGTGCTGCTGCGATGGTCGCAACTGCTGGCCAAGAAAATTTCACGCCGAATTGAGACCGCCAAAATGAGCGGCAATCGCAAACGGCTACCGATTGATAAACTCCCGGCGATTAGCCAGTTTGACGTCCTCGAGAGCGCTTTGGCCTTCAAGGCGCGGCGGCGACCCCGGCGATCGCCTCCGCGCTGCACAGGCGCAGTTGCCCGAATGGCAGCGCTGTCGCGGCATATGTTTGCCGCCTTTGCCAGCGCTCCAACTCGATGGCGCAGTGGTTCGGTTCCACAATCCGGGACATGAGCCGACAGAACCGGCATTCAGGCCACCGCTCGGCTATGCGAGCGCACAAGGTTTGACCTGGCGCGCCACCTGAAATGCTGTTCAGGGCGCGCGAAATATTGCCAAAGGTGGTCATCGGCGGCTCCAAGGAAGTGCGGACAACATGCGGTCGTGTCTGAGGGCGTACTATCCTTTGATGAAGGCGAGCAGGTCAGCATTGACCTGATCCTGGTGCGTGGCCGTGATCCCGTGGGGCGCGCCGGGGTAGTAGATATCCTTTGCGCCTTTGATCAGTCGGGCCGACTTGACTGCCGAGTCCTTGACGGGGACGATCTGGTCGTCCTCGCCATGCAGGACCAGGGTTGGTACGTCGAACTTTTTGAGGTCCTCGGTAAAATCGGTCTCGGAGAACGCCTTGACGCTTTCGTACGCGTTGACGAGACCCGCCTGCATGCTCCAGAGCCAGAACTGATCCAGAGTCCCCTGGGAAACCTTAGCGCCCGGCCTGTTCGCGCCATAAAACAACGGTGCGAGGTCCCGGTAGTACTGCGAACGATCCTTGACGAGGCCAGCCCTTATGCCGTCGAATACCTCGATCGGCAGGCCTTCCGGATTGGCCGGCGTCTTCACCATGATCGGCGGAACAGCGGCGATAAGAACAGCCTTGGCCACCCGCTTCGTCCCGTGCCGTCCGATATAGCGAGCAACCTCGCCTCCTCCGGTGGAATGCCCGACCAGCGTGGCGTCCCGGAGATCCAGCGCCTCGATCACGGCTGCAAGATCGTCCGCATAGCCGTTCATGTCGTTGCCGGACGTGGCCTGGCTCGATCGGCCATGGCCGCGCCGGTCATGCGCAACGACGCGAAAGCCGTTATGGGCAAGAAACAGCATCTGGCCGTCCCAGGCGTCGGAATTCAGCGGCCAGCCGTGCGAAAATGTGACGACAGGACCCTTGCCCCAATCCTTGTAGTAGATTTCGGTGCCGTCCTTGGTCGTGATGGTGCTCATCGTCTTGGTTCCTTTGATGGAGGGGGAAGAGGAAAGCTTTTGTTTTCGGCTCGCGGCCGAAGCAGCGCGGGGCAGTCCGGCGGCTACCGTAGAGATCAGGCCTGCCAACAAGACATCGCGGCGAGATCCGCCGACGGAGAAAAGTCCGTCTTTGTTCATCATGTCCATCCATGTGCTTTGAAATCCTGCTCACCATCACGACCGTCGAGTCGGCCTGTGCGGTCGCGTTCGGGGAGGAGCGAGCGAGGAGCGGTAGAAACGCGACGGTCGTGATGGCTTGCGAGGAACAGGATGCACCGATCCGGGCCGCGAACCTATTCTACCGAAGCATCTGTCATACGATGCCAAGGTGCAGGGCAGGCACGCCGAGGATAGGGGCGGGCCAAGGCAAGCTCTTATAGACACACGTCAATTTAGGCTTGGGTAGCGGCGCGGGGACCGACGCGGCATGGCCGGCGTCAGTTGTTGTTGGATGGAATGTTGCGAGTTTGTGGGTCAGGCTGGGGCCGCCAAGGAGCGCCGCTCAATGGTAACCGATGTTGGCGCGGGCCTTGCCGCGAAACACCCAACAGGACACCGATATACATCAGGATCACCCGCATCAGCACGAGCGTACCGACAGCAGGAAGGCCTGGGCGCGCAGAGGAAGCAATTTCCCGCAGCCTGAAGCAGCCGGGCGCGCCGGGCGATCCTATTGGATGGGGCATGGATCGGCTTGTGCCAAATTCCTAGGCCTGGCGCATCGGCGCGGGCAGCGTTTCCCATGTCCTGATCAGCTCACCGATGGAAGCGGCTTCCATCTTGCGCATGACATTGCCGCGATGCAGCTTGACCGTCACTTCGCTGATGCCGAGGTCGAAGGCGATCTGCTTGTTGAGGCGTCCGCGCGCCACTTCTCGCAGAACCTCGCGCTCGCGCGGCGTCAGCGTCTCGACCCGCTCTACATTGCGCTTGACGATCACCGCATCCGCCCGCCGCTTGGCGTCCACCGCAATGCCCGTGATCACCGCGTCAAGCAGCGTCTGATCCCGCACCGGCTTGGTGAGAAAGTCCACGGCACCGGCCTTCATCGCTTGGACAGTCATCGGGATGTCGCCATGCCCGGTCAGGAAGATGATGGGTTTGGGGTTGCCGTTTTTCGCGAGATGGTGCTGCAGATCGAGACCGCTCGTCCCTGGCATGCGCACGTCGAGGATCAAGCAGCCGGGACTTTCCAACACATCGGCGTCAAGCAATTCGCGGGTCGAGGTAAAGCTGACCGGCAGGAAACCCGCCGACAGGATCAATTCCGACAGCGCCTCCCGAACAGAGGCATCATCATCAACAATAATGACCAGCGGCTGCTCGGCTTCAGCCCTCCGCTGCTGTGATGACGGCGTCGATCTCCGTAATGTCAATTGGTCAACTGTCATGTTTAGGCTCCGTTTTGGGGTTGCGTAAAGCATCGCCGATCGCCGCAAGCAGGGCCTGGCCATCGAAGGGCTTGCAGAAAAGCCCGCCAATGCCCTTGGCGCGGTGCTGATCCACTATCTCGTGGCGACCGGTGATCAGGAACACAGGCAGGTCCGGATGCGCCTTCTTGACCAGGTCACGAAGTTCAAAGCCGTCCATGCCGGGCATCCCGATGTCGGTGATGAGCATGTCCAATCCAGACAGGCCGCTGACCAGCAATGCCCCCGGCGACGAGAAGCTGCGGGCCACATAGCCGGCGGACTCCAAGAGGTCCTCCAGCGACTCGAGCAGTCTTGGGTCATCGTCGACAATCGCAACGACAGGCCTCCGCTTGCTCACCCTCAGCTCCCCCCTGCCCGGCGCGAGTGCGTGATCGGTATTCCCAATCGCTCGGCGATGCGCACTAGGTCGGCGAGCGACGCCGCGATCATCTTCTGCATGACGTTCCTTCTATGAATTTCCAGCGTAACTTCGCTGATCCCTAGTTCAGCGGCGGCCTGCTTATTGAGCAGGCCGCTGACCACCAGCGGCAGCACCTCACGTTCGCGCGGCGTCAGCTCGAGATAACGTTGCTTCAACACGCCCAGCTCGGCGCGCTCCGATCGCTGTATCCGATCCTGGGCAATCGCCGCATGGATTGCGGCCATGAGGTCTGCATCGCTGAAGGGCTTGGTCAGGAAATCCACGGCGCCGTGCTTGATCGCACGCACGGAGGACGGGATATCGCCATGTCCTGTCAGGAAAACGATCGGCGGATGATCGCCCTCGGCAATCTGCCGCTGCAGATCGAGGCCGTTAATATCCGGCAACTCGATATCGAGGATGAGGCAGGCAGGGACGTCCGGCTTGTCAGCGCGGATATAATCACCCGCTGATCCGAACGCTGCGGCACGCAGGCCATGTGCGGCCAGCAGCTCACTAAGCGCCTCGCGAATGCGTTCATCGTCATCTACGATGAAGACAATTTGGCCGTCCGTCGTCATGACGCCGCTTCCATTTCAACCGGCAACGTGAAGATAAACGTCGCTCCACGTGGTTCGTTCTTCTCGACCCATAAACGCCCGCTGTGCGACTCGATGATCGAACGGCAGATCGCCAGTCCCATGCCCATCCCTTGCTCTTTCGTGGTAAAGAACGGTTCGAATATCCGGTCGGGAAACTCGACGCCCCGGCCGCGATCTCTGACTTCGGCCTGGACAACATCCCCGATATGGCGCACGCGGATGCTGATAACTCCGTCATCCGCACCAGAGTCCATCGCCTCCATGCCGTTGCGAATGAGATTGACCAGAACCTGCTGGATCTGGACGCGATCGAGCGCGACTAGCGGAATGTCGCTTTCGACATCAACGCTGATGCGAACGCCCCGCCGCATCGCTTCCTCAGTCACGAGGTCGCGTGCCTCTGCGATGACACTGCTGAGCGCCGCATTGGTCCTCGTCTCGGTGGATTGCTTGAACAGCGCGCGGATGCGGCCGACGACGTCCGCCGCCGAATTGGCGTCCCGGATAATGCGCTCGGCCGTAATCTTCGCGCGTTCGACGTTCGGCGGGACGGCGCCCAGCCAACGGTGGCATGCATGGGAATTGGCGACGATCGCGGCCAGCGGCTGATTCACCTCGTGCGCGATCGAAGCGGAAAGCTCGGCGAGACTTGCAGCCTGAGTGGCTTGCGCGAGTTTGTCGGAGGCTTGTCGCAGCGCTTCCCGCGCGCGCACCTCTTCGTCGATGTCGAGGGAAACCCCGTACCATTCCACAACCGCCCCGTCTTCATCACGCCGCGGCTCGACCCTGCACTCCGCCCAGCGATAGCCATCTGTTTCGCGCCAGCGAAACCGCATCGCGGAACCGCTGCCTGTTTCGAAACAGGTCAGCAACGTGCGCAGCACCTCGGGAGCATCTTCGGGATGAACCAGTTCTTGCAGCAATTCCTCGATGCGCGGCTCTCCGAGTGTTTCGAAATTGGCGATGACGGCGCGGAAATGGTCCTGGTATCGCTTGTTGAAGTAGGCCGGCCCGCCGGTCGGCACCGCGCTCCAAATGCGGACCGGCACAGCGTCGATCATCTGCTGAAGCTGCAATTCGCTCCGCCGCAGCGCCTCTTCGGCTTGCATCTGATCGTCTATGTCGTGACAGAGGCCGTACCACTGCACGATCAGGCCAGCGTGATCGCGCATCGGCTCCGCCCGGCTCGACATCCAGTGATAGACCCCATCGGCGCGGCGCAGGCGATACCTCATGGAGAAGCGCTCGCCGGTAGCAAGGCAGTGACTGAGCGTGTCGCCGAATGCTGCTGCGTCGTCCGGATGGACGGTGGCCGCTATCATCGCTGCCAGCCGGCCGATGCCCTGTTTGTCCAAATCCGTTACGTCAAGGCCGAGAAAGTCGACCATTCGCTTGTTGAAAAAGGTCGGCTCGCCGTCCGGCGTCAGGCGCCAAACGTGGCTCGGAACCATGTCGACAAGCTGCGAGAGCTCCCGCTCCCGGTCGCGCAATGCCTCCTGCGCGCGCACCTCATCGTCGATGTCGATGCTGGCAGTGTACCATTGAACGATCGCTCCACTCTGGTTCCGCAGCGGCTCGGCGCGGCCCTCCCTCCAGCGGTAGACACCGTCAGCGCGACGCAGGCGATACCGTATGGGATAGGGTTCGCCGGTGGCGAGGGAGCGGCTGAGCCATTCTCTCATCCTGGGTCCATCGTCGGGATGGACGGCTGCCGCGACTACGGTCGCCAGGCGGCTCGTGCCCGGCTTGTCCCAGCCCGCGATGTCGTTGAGGCCGATATAGTCTGTCGTGCGCTTGCTGAAGAAGGTTGGTTCGCCGTTGGGCGCCATGCGGGCGATGTGAGCGGGGATCATTTCGACCAGCAACGAGAGTTCTCGCTCCCGCTCCCGCAAGGTCTCCACACTTTGGCGCAAAGTGAGCACCGCCGCCTGATGCTGCCTGGAAATGGCGGCTACGACGAGCGCCGAAAATGCAGAGATGCCCAGAAAAAGCTGCAGCATGATCTGGTTGTGCTTCTGGGACTCGGGATCGCCGGCAAATTGGCTGGCGCCGGATATCGTGAATACCGCCGTGATCAGAGCGAGAACGGTCAATGCTACGGCGGCGCCTCGGAACTCAAAGCGCACCGCGGCCCAAAGAAGAGGCGGCATGATGATGTAGGCGAAGGGCAGATAGCCGCTCAAGGAAAGGGCGGCGATCCCAAGAAAGATCAGCCCTAGGACGCAAGCTTCCATCCACCGCGCTGCCGAGAGCTGCGCCTTGCCGCGCCAGTTCTGGAACACGACCAGCGCCAGTGGCGCTACGATCAGGACTCCCGTCGCGTCTCCGATCCACCACAGCGGCCAAGCCGTCGCAAAGCTTTGCGATTGTATGCCAAACCACGCAAGCGCCGCACTTCCGACCGTGGCGCTTGCAACCGGCGCAACTCCAGCGGCCAGTACGACGAATGCGAGGACGTCCCGCAACGTTTCCAGCCGAACTGGGCGCTTGCAGGTCTGGTTCACAAGGCATGCCCCGGTCACCGCTTCAAGAGCATTGCCGGCAAAGATCAGGAAGGCCGCGGGCAGCGGAGTGTGGAACCACAAGAAGTTGCTGAACAGTTCTGCCACACAGGCCCCCAGCACCCACCACGGCCAGCTATACCTGGAGGCGAAGACAAGCGTAGCGATGAAAAGCCCGCTCGGAGGCCAAATGGAAATCCCTGTTCCAGGTATGATTGCGAGCGACTGGGCGAAGCCGCAGCCCAGGACATAGGCCGTAATAAAAAGCCCCAGATGCGAGAATTGAGGACGGTGCGACCAGACGCGCGACAACCTGCCTCTTTCAAGATCGCTGATCATGTTGCCGCGAATCAGGCCCGGTTCATTCGTCGCGAAAGGTCGGCCACTTCCCGGTCCGGATCGGTCCAACTCATGCGTTAACGCGAGCGTTGCGTTGGAATCGGTCTCGCCAAGTGAGTTGGGCGCTATCGTCATCGGGTGCCCCTGACGGACAAACAAAGTCTGGAGATTGTCGGCGCTTCGTGTAGCACTTGTTCTTGATAGCTGGACTGGGCTGACGGACTCACGTCGCCACCCTAATCCCGCCACGCCCCAACCGCACCTCATGGAAATCCATGCATTGCACAGGGCGGCGGCGCCCCTTCACCGAGAGCCGAAAAACCAAGCCTTACTGAGCGCCGCCGGTGGCCGAGGTGTCGCCCGACTTATTGCGCAGCTTTCGCTTCAACCGGGAGGGTGAAGATGAATGTCGCCCCACGCGGCACGCTATTTTCCACCCAAAGGCGGCCGCCGTGAGACTCGATGATCGAACGGGAGATCGCGAGCCCCATGCCCATCCCGTTCCCTTTCGTTGTAAAGAACGGCTCGAATATCTTGTTAGGACGTTCGATACCCGGGCCTCGGTCGCTGACCTCGGTCTGGATCGTGTCCTCTATCCGGTGCACGCGCATCCCAAGAACCTTGTCGCCCGCGGTGGTGTCCATCGCCTCCATGCCGTTGCGAATGAGGTTGACCAGGACCTGCTGGATCTGGACGCGATCGAACGCAACCAGCGGAAGGTTGCTTTCGACGTCGATGTCCATGCGAACGCGACGCCGCATGGCTTCCTCGGCCATAAGGTCACGGGCTTCCGCAACGACGCTGGGGATCGGCGTACTGGTTCTCATTTCAAGCGAAGGTCTGAACAAGGCACGGATGCGGCTGACGACATCCGCCGCCGAGTTGGCGTCGCGGATGATGCGCTCGGCCGTGATCTTCGCGCGCTCGACGTTCGGGGGCTCGGCGGACAGCCAACGGTGGCATGCGTTCGAGTTGGCGACGATGGCGGCCAGCGGCTGGTTCACCTCATGAGCGATGGATGCGGAGAGTTCGGCAAGGCTCGCCGCCTGACTCGCACGCGCCAGTCTCTCTTGTGCCAGTCGAAGCTCCTCTTGTGTCCGCACCTCATTTTCGATGTCGAGGCAGATAACGTTCCACTGCACTATGGCGCCTTCAGCATTGCGCATCGGCGCGGCACGCGTCTCGACCCAGCGATATTCACCATCGAAGCGCCGCAGACGGTGCCGTCGCGCATACGGCTCGCCTGTGGACAGACAATGGGCATATCTTTCCTTGACACCTGTCAGGTCGTCGGGATGAACACCGGCGTCGAGTGTGCCAGCCAGCCGCGACTTTCCCGCTTCGTCCAATTCCTCAAGATTGTATCCGAGGAATTCGCGGAGCTGCTGGCTGCGGTATATCGGTTCGCCATCCGGCGCGGCGCAATCGATCATTGCCGGCAGCGTTTCAACGAGCTGCCAGAGAGCGCGTTCTCTCTCGCGCAGCGCCGCTTCGACGCGCAGCTGATCGTCGATGTCGTGCGTAAGACCGTACCACTGGACAATGCGTCCGCCGTGATCCCGCAGCGGCTCCGCGCGGCCCTCCATCCAACGATAAACGCCATCGGCACGGCGCAGGCGATACCTCATGAAGAAGCGCTCGCCGGTGGCAAAGCAGCTGTCGAGTGCTTCCTTCAGGCTGGCTGCATCGTCGGGATGGACGACGGTGGCAATGAAGGCCGCCAGCAGGCTCGTGTCCGGCTTTTCCGCGTCCGCTATGTCCAGGCCGAGAAAATCTATCAGGCGCTTGTTGAAGAAGGTCGGCTCACCGTTGGGGGACAGCCGCCAGAGGTAGCTCGGAACCATGTTGACGAGTTGCGAGAGCTCTCGTTCCCGGTCGTGCAACGCCGCTTGCGTGGTCACCAGGTCATGGATGTCGACGCTCACACCGTACCATTGGAGAATGCTGCCATCTTCGTCGCGCAGCGGCTCGGCGCGAGTCTCGGTCCAGCGATAGCCGCCGTCGGCCCGCCGTTGGCGATATCTCTGAACGTAAGGCACGCCCGTTGCGAATGAATGGCGGATCGCCTTCCGTGCGGTGTCGATATCGTCTGGATGGATGACGCTCAGCGACGGCGAGCCGTCCGGGGCCGTGATGTCATGGAGCGTGGCCCCGGTTACATCGGTGAACCGCTTGTTGACGTAGGATGGCGTCCCTTCCGGTGTCGTACTCCAGATCAAAGCGGGCACGGTGTCGATAAGCTGCTGAAGGCGCCGCTCACTTTTGCGCAACGCCGCCTGCGCGCGCACCTCATCGTCGATGTCGAGAGAAACCCCGTACCACTGCACGACCGTTCCGTCGTCATCGCGCCGCGGCTCGACCCTGCACTCAGCCCAGCGATAGGTGCCGTCTTTTTCGCGCCAGCGAAACCGCATCGCGGAGCCGCCGCCAGTTTCGAAACACCTCAGCAACGTGCGCTGCACCTCGGGAGCATCTTCGGGATGAATCACCTCGTGCAGCAACGTTTCGATTCCCGGCTCGCCGAGCGCGTCAAAGTTCGCGATAACGGAGCGGAAATGGTCCTGGTATCGCTTGTTGAAGTAGGCCGGCCCGCCGGTCGGCATCACGCTCCAGATACGGACCGGCACGGCGTCGATCATGTGCCGAAGTTGTTGCTCGCTCTGCCGCAACGCCGCTTCGGCGTGCATCTGATCGTCTATATCGTGACAGAGGCCGTAACACTGGACGATGCGGCCGGCGTCATCGCGCATCGGCTCCGCCCGGCTCGACATCCAGCGATAGACGCCATCGGCACGGCGCAGGCGATAGCGCATGGCGAAGCTCGCACCGGTAGCGAAGCAACCACGGAGTGCATCGCCGAATGCTGCCGCGTCGTCCGGATGAACGGCGGCCTGGATCATCGCCGCCAGCCGGCTCATGCCCGGTCGGTCCAGATCCGCTACGTCGAGGCCAAGAAAGTCAACCATGCGCCCATTGAAGAAGATCGGCTCGCCGTCGGGATCGAGCCGCCAGATGTGACTCGGGACCATATCCACGAGCTGCGAGAGTTCCCGCTCCCGGTCGCGCAATGCTGACTCGGCCCGCTTCTGATCCTCAATGTCTATTGTCGTGCCGTACCATTGAATGATGCGCCCCTGGCTATCGCGAAAAGGTCGTCCTGAGCTTCGAAACCAGCGATAGGCGCCATCGGCGCGCCGCAGGCGATGCTCGGCATCATAGGGATCGCCGGTTTCGAGGCAATGCCGCCATCTGGCGGCTACAGGATCATAATCGTCGGGATGGACGGCTCGACGCCAGCTGAACTCATCGTTGTCTTCGGAGGTGTTGAGACCCTCATGCGTGTTGCCGATGAACGCCAGGGTATTTGGGCTGACATAGGTGAACCTTCCGATGGCATCGGCTGCCCACGCGTTGCCGGGCATGCTCTCGATGATTTGCAGCGCGAGCGTTGCTTCGGGGTCGATTTCGCCAAGTGAGTCGGACGCTGCTGTCATTGGCTTCTCCTGTCGGACAAAAAAGCCTGGGGAGGGTCAGCGCTTGATATAGCACTTGTTTTCAATATCTGGACAGGCGAACTCACCGCCTAAATCTAGTTCCGCCATGCCTCGGCTGCATCTCATGGAAATCCATGTATTGCGCGGAATATCGCCGCTACGAGGCCCCTAACGATGGCCTCGCGTGAGGCTAACGCGGTGCGACACGCAGCCCGGCGGCATCGAAGAGATGCATGCGCTCCGGCGGCAGAGCGAGGTTGATCGGCGGCCCTTGCGTTTCAACGCCCTGCTGCTGGAGAACGGCGATCAGTTTGGTGCCGCCGGCAATGGTGGCGTGGACAACGGTTTCCGGTCCCAACGCCTCGGCCAGCGTTACACGCGCTTCCACCGATCCCTTGCTGCCATTCGAAAGTTGGATGTCGTGTGGCCGGATGCCAAGCGTCGCGTCGTCTCCCGGTTTCAGCGCGACCCCTTCGGCCGCGATCGAGGCTGAGAGCCCGCCTGGACCTTCGACACGTACCTCGGCGCCGCTTGCCGAACGCACCTTCACCGGCAGCAGGTTCATCCGCGGCGCGCCGATGAAGCCGGCGACGAACAGGTTGGCCGGCGCGTTGTAGAGATCGAGTGGCCGGCCGACCTGTTCGATCCGCCCCGAGCGCATGACTACGATGCGGTCCGCCAGCGTCATCGCCTCGATCTGGTCATGGGTGACGTAGATCATCGTGGTTGCCAGCCGCCGGTGCAGGCCCGCCAGTTCAGCGCGCATGGTGATACGCAGTTCGGCATCGAGGTTGGACAGCGGTTCATCGAGTAAAAAGGCGGTCGGATTGCGCACCACCGCACGGCCGATCGCCACGCGCTGCTTCTGGCCGCCCGACAGCTGACCGGGCCGGCGGTCTAGATAGGGAGCAATTTCCAGCATGCGCGTCGCTTCCGTGATCCGCGCGTCGATCTCGGCTTTGGGCATACGGATGTTTTCGAGGCCGAAGGCGAGGTTCTGGCGCACGCTCATGTGCGGGTAGAGCGCGTAAGACTGAAACACCATTGCCAGACCGCGCTGCGCGGCCGAAACGTTGGTGACGTCGACCCCGTCGATCTCGATCTTGCCGTCGGTCGGTCGATCGAGCCCGGCAATCAGCCGCAGCAACGTGGACTTGCCGCAGCCCGACGGGCCGACGAGGACCAGCATCTCGCCGTCACCGACGTCGAGGTTGATGCCGTGCAAGATCTTCATCTTGCCGTAAGCGCGATCGATGTTGGTCAGCGTTATCCGTCCCATAACATCCTCACTTCAGCCCGGTGCCGGCAATGCCGGAAGTGATGTAACGCTGCAGGAAGACGAAGACGAGGACGACGGGGATCATCGTCACCACGGTCATCGCCAGGATGTAGTGCCACTGCACGTTTAGCTGGCCGGCATAGGTATTGAGGCCGACCTGGAGTGTGTAGAGTTCCTTGCGCGACAGCACCACCAGCGGCCACAGAAAGTCGTTCCAGCGCCAGACGACCGAGAAGATCGCCAGCACGGCGAGCGCCGGTGCTGCAAGCGGCAACACGATGCGCCAGTAGATCTGCCATTCGGAAGCGTTGTCCATGCGCGCCGCATCGAGCAGCTCGTCGGGGATGGTCAGCATATATTGGCGCAGCAGGAAGACGCCGGTTGGCGTCGCCACGGTCGGCAAGATCACGCCCCACAGCGAATCGAGCAGCCCAACGGCACCCACCACCGAATAGAGCGGCACCAGGATGACCGACAACGGCACCATCAGCGTACCGACGATAACAAGCATCGTCAGATCGCGACCGCGGAACTTGTATTTCGACAAGGCGAAGGCCGCCATCGAATTGGTGAGCAGCGTGATCAGCGTCGCCATTGCCGTCACAAAAACCGAATTGCGCAGATAGCGCAGGAAGTCGAAATGGACGAAGGGCTCGGTGTAGTTCTCCGTCGCGAAGCCGATTTCGCGCACCGGCTGCCGGTCGGCGATGTTGATCTTGACGACATCGTTCGGCGCCTGCGGGTCTACCATCTGCGCCATGATGCCGATGCGCCGCACCTCGGCCAGCACCTTGGTCGAACCATCCGGCAGCTTCACCTTGTAGAGGGTCAGCGGTTTGTCGTAGCCTTCGACCCTCGCCTGTTGGCTGACATAAGGCATTATGGTCGGCGGGAACTCGGCGAGCTGTGCCGGCGTCTTGAATGACGAACCCACCAGCCAGACGGCCGGGCCGAACATGATGACAACACCGCCGAGCAGCCACAGCCAGCTCACGATATCCGTCCAGTGCCAGCCGCGACCGCCGCGCCGGCGGGTCAGGAATGTCACGACCCGGCTCATTCGCGGGCTCCTTTCCGCTCACCCCGGCGTCCGACCTGCAGCTGAACCAAGGTGAGCACGACCAGCACCAACCCCATCAGGATCGAAGCCGCCGAAGCCAGCCCCGGATTGCGCAACAGGGAGGCGAAGCCGATCTCATAGATGTACTGCGTGATATAGAGGGTCGAGGTTCCCGGCCCTCCACCCGTCAGCACATAGACTTCGTCGAAGATCTGCACGGCGCGGATCAGCGTCAGTACGATGACGACAAGCAGATTCGGCATCAGCAGCGGCAGCGTGATGCGCCAGAACACCCGCGCCGGCTTCGTGCCGTCCATCTCGGCCGCTTCGTAAAGGTCGCGCGGGATCGCCTGCAATCCGGCAAGCAGGATGAGCGTGTAAAAGCCCATATGTGCCCAGACCGAAACGCTGACGGCGGCGGTGAAAGCCCAGAAACGGTCCGTCAGCCAGTTGTGCGGCTCGCCGCCCAGATCATGGACGATCAGGTTGAGCAGGCCTTGGCGCTGCAGGATCCAACGCCAGATCAGGCCGGTGACGACAGGCGACAACAGCACCGGAAAGAAGAACACCGCGCGCCAGAAGCTGCGCCCGACGATCTCGCGGTTGAGGATCAGCGCTGTCGCCATCGACACGGCCGTCATCAGCGCCACCTGCACGACGACGAACAGGCCCGTATTGTGCACGGCCTTCCAGAAGAGATCCTCGTGGCAAGTGGCAGTGTCCAGGTAGTTGCCGCAATCGAGCAGGCGGCGGTATTGCTCGAGCCCCACATAGGTTCGGTCCTGCAGGAAGTAGGCCGTTCCCGACGTGGCCGAATAGAAGAAGTTGATGATCATCGGCACCAGGACGAAAATGCCGAAGATCGCCATGTTTGGCGCGAGGAAGAACGCGGCCATGCCACCGGTGCCCGTCGCGCGCTGCCAGAACTTCAGCGGCACGTTGACGATCGATGCCAGCCAGACGACCGGCGCCGCGAGCGCGGCGCCAGTCCATGCCTTCAGTGTCGCGGCGGCGGTCACTTCGCCTCGGCAACCTTGTCGGCGATATCCTGGTCGATTCTGCCCCAGGCATCGTCGAGGCTGAGTTCGCCGGCCATCACTTGGCTGACGCGCGTCACCAGCGCGGCGAAGTAAGCGTTGGCCCACTTCCACGGCGGCAGCGCATCGGCCGCCGGCAGGGTTTCACCCGCCGCCTTGACGAACTTGTCGAGCGCCGGACCGACGTTCTTGTCGGCCGAGACCCATTTCAGCCCGCCCTTGTCTACGACGCCCTTGTGCGCGGGCAGAAACAGCGTGCGCTCGCTGAATTCTTTCACCACGTCTTCACGGGCCAGATAATCCATGACCTTGGCGACGTCCTTGGGATTTTTGGTGTATTTGATGGCAACCAGCGCCGCGCCGCCCTTCACGCCCGAACATCCTGCGGTACCGCAGGGCGAGCCGGTTGCCACCCAGTCGAAACTATCGCCGATCTTGGTCGACAGATTGGCGACCTGCCAGCTGCCCGAATAGTAGAACGGGATCTGGGCGTTGATGAAGTCGTCGGCGGCCGCGCGATAGGTCGAGCCTGCCGCCGACACCCAGGTATCCTTCAGCATCAGGCCCTTGGCGGTCCAGTCGACGAGCTTGCCGACGAACGCCTTGGTGCCGTCGTCCACTTTCGCCGGCATGCCATCGGGGCCTATATAGTTCGCTCCGAAGGAGACATTCGGACCCGAAATGCGGTGACCGGAACGGTCGATGGCGAAGGCAGCCGGAAGCTGCTGGCTCTTCGCCACCTCGGCGGCGGCGGCGATCCAGTCGTCCCAGGTCGCCTTGTCACCGGGCAGCGGCACGCCGGCCTGTTCGAACAGCGTCTTGTTGGCGAAGCCGCCAGTGAGCGTGAGCTGGGTCATGAAACCCGGGATGGCGTTGGAGCCATCGGGGCGCATCCAGTCCAGCGTGTCAGCGAAATTGGCCTCCCAGTATTTCGGATCGGCCACCAGTGGCCTGAGATCGAGCCAGTGCTGGGCAAGCTCCTTGATGTTCGTGACGCGGGCGATGTCCGGCCCCTGGCCGGCTTCGAGCTGGATGGGCAGCTGCTCCTGGATCACCTTGTAGGCGACGTTGTCGAGCGTGACGTGGATGTCGGGATTGTCCTTCATGAAGCGGTTCAGAATGTCCTGGATGACATCGCCCTCGACACCGTCCGAATACCACATGATGCGCACGTCACCGGCAAACGCGCTGGTCGATGCGAGCAGACTGACCGATAGCGCGGCCAGCAAAGTGCGGGTCTTATTCATGCTTCGTCTCCTCCTTTAGCGGGGCGGCGCCCCGATGGTTCAAGCGGCCACGCCCTCTCCTCTTGAGCGTCGCAGCCGATTTCCTCCCTACTCTCTTTGCTTCATGCGCATCGCCTCACCGCGCACGGTCCAATTGGCCGGATCGAGTGTGCGTCCCTCAGCCACGATCCTTGCGTCGGCCAGGAAATGCACCGTGCCGTACTCCGGATCCTCGACGGTCAACTCGCCGTTGGGACCCGACCGCACAGACAGGCCGGCAACGGCGCCCGCCCAGGCGTCGAGCGCCGGCAGATTGGCATTCCGGTCACCGAGGCGGACGATCCATGTCGTCCTGCGTCCCGCCGCCCGCAACTCGTTGCCGGCGGTCGGGCCGGCCACGACCTGCGTGAGCGGAACATCCGTCTTCAGCATGACGAAGGCGTCGCCAGATTGCGCGAGCGCCCGATCGCCACCCACTTGCACGGCATCGAAGGCACTTGCGGGGAACCAGGCGTGTGTAAAGTCGGGCTGTTCATCCGAGCAGGAGAAGCTGACTATGGCGAGGTCGCGATATTGGTGAAGCCGGGGCAAAGTGCCTGAGCCGCCCCAATATGATGGTCTGCCATATCCCGACTGCAGCACTTCGCCGGGGTGGTTGATCCAGATCTGCGCATCCGGATTCTTGCCCAGCCGGGCGTGAATGACGGTCTCCTGATAGCCCCATTGGTTCCAGCGGTAGCCAGCGGCGCTGCCCATCGCATAGTCGCGCGTCTTGTAGTGGTAGAGCCGCGCGAAGCGGTCTTGTCCCTGCGCAAAAGTCCATTCCCACGCCGTATCGTCGGTGAGGGAAGCAATTGCAGCCAATCCATCCGGAACGCTCAAATCGTGATCCCGGAGACAGAGTGCCAGCTGCGGCAGCGCGTGAAAGCGCATGCCGTAATTGCCCTTGCCCCAAAGCATGCGGCAGATGCCGGATAATTCCAGGGAACGCGCGGCGCGCAGCGTGTGCTCATAGGAGCGGCCCTGCGCCCCGGTGAGGATGCCGCGATGCGCCGAGCGCGCGACGACTTCAAGCAGGCGTATGATTGCCTTGCCGGCACGTTCGGCGATGTCCTTGTCCGGGGCCAGCGCGTAGAGCGCGCACAGGCCCTTGAGGTCGATCGGGAAATAGGGCGCCGAGTTGAACTCGGCCATCTCCCATGTCTCGAAATGGTCGAGCCAGGCGCGCACACGCGCGGCTCCAACCGCGGACTGTTCGCGGCCAAGGCGGCCCGACCGCACGAACCGCACATCAGGCAACAGGCCCCCAGCAATATAGGCGGCGGTGTGGAAGAGCAGCGCGTGGTTCTCGGAAAAGTACCACTGTACATCATTGCCGGGCTCGTCCATCCAGTAGCGATAGCCGAGGATGGCGTTGTCGACGCGCGCACGCAGGCTCGCTTCCAGCCGATCGCCATAGGCCGTGCGGCACCACAGCAGCGGCACCAGGATGAAGTCGGCGCAATCGTGACAATCCTCGATCGCCGGCAGCGTGCCGGCGATCATGGCGTCGGTCTCGGCGCCCTGCTGTCCGATCGCCAGGCGCGCCAGCGCGCGCACGGTGTCGGCCTCGGCGTGACCGGCGACCTCGCGCAGGGCTTCATCTATACGCGCGGTAAGCGTTTCCGGCGCATTGCCCTGACGGCGCGCGTGGCATATCTCGACGCCGAAGACACGTGACACGGCATGGTCGGCGACCTTCAGCGTCACCTTGAAATGGCGAAAGTCGGCCGGCAGTTGCTCGGTATCGGCGATCGGCAGCCGCGCCTGGCCCGCCGGCAGATCGAAGGCGAAGCGCACCGGCGCCTCGATCGACATGAAATCGCCTTCGATCTCGACCTCGACTTGCGCGTCGCGCGGCAGGGCCACGCCGGTGACAAGCGCCACCTGGCCGCCGTCATAGGCGGGACGCTCGAAATGCATGTCGTCGAGGGCTGCTTCCATCGCGTCGGCAACGCCGCTCTCGACTTCGATCGGCAGTGCCACCGAAGCAGCCGGACCGGATAGATAGTCGAGCTGGAAATAGTAGCGGGCGTCGCGCTCGGCGAGATCGTCAAACCACACGCGAATGTCGTTACGGCCGGCCTTCAGCGCGATCTTGAAATGCTCGGCACTTTCCAGATTGCGGCCGTATGGCGCCATCCAGCCGGCTTCCCCACCGTTGGCAAAGAGTATGGCGCCGCCGCATGTGCGCAGCCGCACCACCGCCTCGCCAGTCGAGGCCGCCTCGATAGTGGTCTCGGCCCAGGTTCCAAGCACCGTCGGCCGAAACCAGAAGCCCGACAGGTCGATGCGCGGTGAGGCGAAGGGCAGCCAGATGCGCTCGGCGCCGAATTCGGCGCTGACCTGTGGTCGCTTGCCGCGGCGTTCCGCTGCGAACTGCGTGCGGCACGGATATTCATGCGGAATGAAATTCTTGTGCTTGGTCAGGAAGAAGAAGGGATCCATCTCGCCTTGCATGGGCTGGTCGGCCACGTCGTAGCGCTGCCCGGCGATGGACCCGAGCCGCCAATAGACGATAGGCTGCCCCGCCGTGAGCGGCCGGCGCAGCGTAAAGTCCGTCCGAACGCCTTGCGCGGCCTCGCTCATCGCAAATCCTTCACGGCAACTGGATCGACATCGGTATAGGCCTGGTTCTCGCCGGTCATGCCCCAGACGAAAGCATAGGGGCCGGTGCCGGCACCCATATGGATAGACCAGGCGGGCGACAGGACGACGTCACCGTCGGCGACCATCAGGTGGCGCGTCTTGTCTGGCCGGCCCATCAGATGGACCACACGGTCGGCCTCGGCGAGGTCGAAGTAGCAATAAGCTTCCATGCGCCGCTCATGCAGATGCGGCGGCATGGTGTTCCACACACTGCCCGGCGCGAGGTCGGTGATTCCCATGAGCAAGAGGCAGGACGGGGCCACTTCGGGATGGATGTACATACGCAGCGTGCGCCTGTTCGCACGGGCCTCGTCGCCGAGCACAAGCGGCTTGGCTTCGCTGCTGACGATAAGGCGATGCGCAATGTCGGCGGCGGCTGGCACCGAGTTCATGTAGAAGCGTGCCGGCCTCTCCGGATCGTCGCTCTCCAGCGTCACCTCACGCGCTCCGCGTCCGACATAGACGATGTCGCGGTTAGCCACGTGAAAGCGCCGGCCGTCCACCGCGACCGCGCCATTGCCGCCGAGATTGGCGATGCCCATCTCGCGCGCGTCAAAGAAGAGCGGGGTGCCGACTTCGGCCCCGTTGCCGAATGCCAGCGGGTTGGCCAGCGGCACCGCACCACCGACGATCATGCGGTCGACATGGGTGTAGACGAATTCGATCGCGCCGGGCCGGAACAACCCGTCGACGAGGAACTCGGCCCTCAGCCGGTCCGTGTCCATGCCGGCAATATCGGCCGGCGACACGCCATAGAGCGTCCGCATCATGCCGCCTCCACCTTCGACTGCAGATGCCGCGCCCCTTCGGTCAGGCACAGAATGGCCAGCGCCTGCCCGTAGCCCGTCGGATGGATGGGGATATCGCGATAGAATTGCAGGTCGGCGCCCATGCGTGTGCCATAGGACACGTTCGCAACCACACCTTTGTCATCGATGTTGGCCACCACGGCTTCCAAGGCGCGGAGGCCGGCGGCACGGCACTCTGTCGAGCCGATTCCGAGCCGCGCGGCTTTCATCAAGCCGTAGCCGAAGCCGGCCGTGGCGGAAATCTCCTCGTAAGACGTCGGGTCGTCGAGCAGAGTGTGCCAGGCGCCCGAACTCGCCTGCACCTCGAGCAGGGCGTTGATCTGCGTCTCCAGCACGCCGAGCAGATAGGCCCGAACCGAAGGCGCAACTTCGGCGAACTCCACCAGTTCGAGGATACCGACGGTAATCCAGGCATTGCCTCTCGCCCAAAGCGCGCGGGCGAAATTGTGCCGGCCCGCGAACGTCCAGCCGTGGAACCACAGCCCTGATGCCGGATCGGCAAGATAACGGGCGTGAACCAGGAATTGCCGTTCCGCTTCCTCGACGAAGCGGCGCTGGCCGGCAGCCTGGCCGTAGGATGCGAGGAACAGCGCCACCATGAACAGCGTGTCGTCCCACAATTCGTCGTCGTTGACCCGGTCCGAAACATCATGCTGGAAACCGCCTTCGGGCGTCCGCGGCAAGGCGGTGACTACCTGCTCGGCCCATTCGCGCAGCACCGGCTCGAAGCGCGGCTGGCGCCGGCGTCGCCACAATTCGCTTAGCGCCAGCAGAGGCGCGGTGGTGTTGACGTTCATCGCCGGGAGACCGGCAGCGATGCGTCGATCGTACCAGGCCTCGATCGTCTGCAGCAGCCGATCGTCGCCGGTCTGCGCCCACAGCCGAACCAGCCCGTAGAGCCCCACGCCTTGCGGCCATTCCCAGCTGTCGAAGCTGACATAGTCGCCCGGCGTGCCGTCGAGATTTGGCTCATGGAACCGCCCGTCATGACGCAAGCCGGTCATGCCCGCCACGAGGCTGGCAAGCGCGGAATTCAGGCGTTCGGCCGATAGCGGCATCACTCCTCCCGTTTCTTCCGCTTCATCAGAACTGTTTCACAGCCATTTTTCTTGCGCAATCTGAAAATTTTTTGCATTAGTCGGATGACTATGCCGGAGATGACGGAGCGGATGAGTATCCAGGGCAAGCGCGGCCGCCCCAGCCGCCGCATTCGACTTGAAGAGATCGCGGCGCGTTGCGGCGTGTCGGTCAGCACCGCCTCCCGTGCGCTGAGCGGCGTCGGCGGCGTGAGGGATGAGCTTCGCACCAGGATCATCGAAATAGCGAAGTCGATGAACTACGCCATTCCCGCCTCGGTTGCCGGGCGCAAGGTCATCCTGGCTGCAAGCAGCGTGGCAATGGTGGACAGTGCCCGCAATCAGTTCACCTATCATGTCCTTGACGGACTCAACGAGCGTGCCCGGTTGCTGGGCGTCGAACTGGTGACCCGGCCGGTTTCGGCGCCCGAGGACGAAATCGCGCTGCTGCGTGAATCCGAGCGCGACGACAGCGTCGCCGGTTGCCTGTTTCTGACGCTGGACGATGACGATGTGCTGACGCTGACAGCCGGCTTCGCTAAGCCGATCGTGCTCGTCAACGGCGACGATCCCTCGATGCGCCATTCGAGCGTGACGCCCTGCAATCGCTCTGCCGCCATGCTTGCCGCGCAACATCTGCTCGGCCTCGGCCACCGCCGCATCCTGTTCCTGATGCGGCGTGGCCGGCGCACAATCCAGCGGCGCTATGAAGGTTGGCGCGACGCGCTGATCACGGCCGGCATTGCCGGCTTCGACGACTTCGTGGTCGAGGTGCGGGACTGGCTGCCGGAACTTGCGAGCAGAGCCGTGACCGAGCGCATCGCGGCCCGCGGCCTCGATTTCACCGCCGTGCTGACGGCCGGCGACAGCCTGGCCTTTGGTGCCATCGCCGGCGTCCAGGAGGCCGGATATTCGGTGCCTGGCGATGTGTCCGTGGTCGGTATGGACGACTTGCCGCTCGCTGCCTTCTGCAATCCGCCGCTGACGGCGATGCACATTCCCATGCGCGAGATCGGATCGGCAGCACTTAGCCTGCTGCTCGACGACATGGCCCATTCGGGGTCGCCGCCGCGCCGCGTCGAACTTGCCTGCAATCTCGTGGTGCGCCAGTCGACGGCACCAGCCCGGAGCGGCGCCGGCGGTCATCAACTGGCCTCTTGAGCGCGCGACTTGCCGCCAGCAAAGAGCAGCGGCAAACCCTCTTGCGTCTCCAGTTCAAGGACACGTCCAAGCAGGATCATATGGTCGCCAGCCGGGAAACGGTCGGCGACGCTGCATTCGAACCGCGCCAGTGCGCGCGGCAGCAATGGCACGCCGTGCTCGCTCCACGACAGGTCAAGATCGGCAAAGTCCGTCCCCGACTTCGAAAAACGCCAGCACAGATCGATTTGATCTTCCGCCAGCACGTGAATGGCGTAGTGCGCGGAATTAGCGAAGGCTTCGAACCGGCGCGAGTGGCGGCCGATTGACCAGAGCACCAGCGGCGGGTCGAGCGACACGGATGAGAAGCTGTTGGCAGTGATTGCGACCGGGCCGTCGGCCGTGCCGGTGGTGACGACCGTGACGCCGGTGGCGAAACGCCCGAAGGCATTGCGCAAAAGGCGTCGATCGCACACGACATGCTCCATCAGCGGCGCTCCCCCGTTCCCAGTGGTGTCGCAGGGATCCGTTCCGGCACCCGGCCATAGGCGTGCGGGAGCGAGCATGTCTTGAGCTGGGGCAGCACCTTGGTGCCGAAATGACGCGCCTCGTCGAGATGCGGGTAGCCGGAAAAGATGAAGGCGCGGATCCCCATCTTCATATACGCCTCGATTTCCGACAGAACCTGATCGGTCGAGCCCACCAACGCCGCGCCGCAGCCGGAGCGCGCTCGCCCGACGCCCGTCCACAGATGCGGCTCGACATAGCCTTCGGCATCGGCGATCTGGCGGTTCCTGGCCTGGTGCGATACGCCGAGCGATCGGGCGTCGAGCGCGCGCTCGCGGATCGCCCTGCCCTGCTCGTCGTCCAGCTTCGAAACCAGCTCCCGGGCATATTCCTTTGCCTCGGCCTCGGTGTCGCGCACGATCATGTGGACGCGCAGGCCGTAGTCGAGCGTCCGCCCATGGCGCTCGGCGCGTTCGTGGACGGCTTTCATGCGCCCGGCAAGTTCCACCCTGGTTTCCGGCCACATCAGGTAGACGTCGCACTGTTCAGCGCAAAGCTCGAGCGCGTCGGGCGAATAACCGCCGAAATAGAGCAGCGGACCGCCGTTTTGCTGATAGGGCTTCGCCGGCGCCGTCGAGAGCCCCTTGAAACGATAGACCTCGCCCTCGAAATCGATGCTGTCCCTGGTCCAGGCCTGGCGCAGTATCTGCACTACCTCGCGCGAACGCTGATAACGGTAGGCGCTGTCGGCTGTCTCGCCCGGAAAGTCCGACGAAATGATGTTCACCGTCAGCCGGCCTTCCAGCATGTGATCCAGCGTCGCAATCGTGCGCGCCAGCATGATTGGCTGCATCTCGCCGCAGCGCACAGCGGCGAGCAGATTGATCTTCGAGGTGATCGGCGCGCAACCGGCTACGAAGCTGAGCGTGTCCTGGCCGACCTGATAGGACGACGGACACAAGATGTTGCGGAAACCGAGTTCCTCGGACGTCTTCACGATCTCGGAGCAATGCGCCCAGCTCGAGCGCAGCGCGCCGTCCGGAACGCCGAGATAGCGATAGTCGTCCGAGCAGAGTGCGGCGAACCACGAGACTTCGGCAGCTTCGAGATCCGGCGAGGTGATTGGGACGATGCTCATTGCCACTCTTCAGAAAAGAAGCCCGGGCCACTCTTCAATGACCTCAGGAGCTACGAATAGGGCTTGCGTAGCATTCGTTTTGGTGTAGATCAATACTGTATCAATTTTGGAGCCAAACCCTAAACCAGGATGCGATTGGAACACCGGATGCATTTGACAAGGGCGGACCCCGGCCACCGATCCAGCCAGATGCGCGGCCCCCTGCCTGTGCACTTGCAGACCAGCGAAATGCTGATCCGCGAAATCGCGGCCGGACGGCTGGCCGACGGGGCGCGGCTGCCGCCCGAGCGCGCGATGGCCGCGAGCCTCGGGATTGCCGTCGGCACGCTCAGGCGGGCGCTGGCAGATTTGACCGAAAAGGGCCTTCTCGACCGCATCCAGGGCTCGGGTAACTATGTGCGGGCGCGCGGCGACTTGCTCGGGATCTATGCTTTCTTTCGCCTGGAGCGTATCGGTGGCGGCGGCCTGCCGAGCGCCGACGTGCTATCCGTCGAGCGACTGCCCAAGCCAGCCGACCTGCCGCAATTCGGCAGCGCCGGCGAAGCCCATCGGATACGCCGGCTGCGGCGGCTCGACGGAGAGCCTGCCGCGGTCGAGGAGATCTGGCTGGACGTCAGCCGCGCCGAGCGGCTCAAGCGCGAGGACCTGTCTGAATCCCTCTATCTCCACTACCGGCTCGCGCTCGGCTTTTCGATCGTTCGCGCCGAAGACCATGTCGCCGTCGCGCCTGTGCCGGACTGGGCCCCGCTCGAGTTCAGGCCACCGCCGGGGACGGTCGTGGGTTTCATAGAACGTATCGCCTGGGCTGGCGACGGCGCCAGCGCGGAATATTCCCGCAGTTGGTTCGATCCGGGCGCGGCGCGGTACGTCACACGTTTCAGATAGGCCGGAGCAAGACGCAGCGTGACCAGATCATCGATCGGCTACGGCATCATCGGCTGCGGCATGATGGGCCGCGAGCATATCCGCAACATCGCTCTGTTGCCCGACGCGCATGTGGCCGGGATCTTCGAGCCGGACCCCGGCATGTTGGCGGCGTCGCTGACGACGGCGTCGGGCGCGCGATCGGCGGCATCGATCGCCGAGCTGCTGGCGATGGACGAGGTGGACTGCATCTTGATTGCCAGCCCCAACCACCATCACCTCAGTCAGATGGAGGAGATCGCCGCACTTCGACCACTGCCGGTGCTGGTGGAAAAGCCGCTCTTCACCGAGGCCGCCGACGAGAGGCGGATCGCGGCGTTGAAAGCTCGGCTTCCGCTCGTCTGGGTTGCCATGGAATATCGCTATATGCCGCCCGTCGCCGCATTCGTCGAGCAGGCGCGCCACGCCACCGGCGGCATCCGCATGCTGACGGTCCGCGAGCACCGCTTCCCGTTTCTGGCCAAAGTCGGCGACTGGAACCGCTTCAACCGCAACACCGGCGGCACGTTCGTCGAGAAATGCTGCCACTTCTTCGACCTGATGCGGCTGATCCTCGAATCCGACCCCGTCCGTGTGATGGCGAGCGCTGGACAGGCCGTAAACCATCTCGACGAACGCTATGGCGGTGAGAGGCCGGATATCCTTGACCATGGCTATGTGCTGGTTGATTTCGCGAGCGGCACGCGCGCCATGCTGGAACTGTGCATGTTTGCCGAGGGCAGCCGCTACCAGGAGGAACTCTGCGCTGTCGGCGGCGACGGAAAGATCGAATGTCTGGTGCCCGGACCAGGCCGTTTCTGGCCGACCCACCTTGGCCCTGCGCCAGTGCCCCAGTTGATCGTCAGCCCGCGCGATCCGCCTGGACCACGACTGCTGGAGATTCCCGTCGACCCCCGGCTGCTCGAGGCAGGCGACCATAACGGTTCGACCTTTTTCGAGCACGCTCGCTTCACCGCTGCGGTGCGCGGACAAGGCAAAGTGGAAGTGACCTTGCGAGACGGCTGGTGGGCTGTCGTCATGGGCCTCGCCGCCGAGAGATCGGCCCGCGAAGGCCGCGCCATCGAACTCGCCGGTGAATTCGCATTGCCGACCTAAGGCCGACCACGCATTCACCGGACCACCGAGTCAGATGCGCCGACCGGTTGCTGCGTCGAACAGATGCGCACATGCGCGGTCGATCTCGATCCGCACCCCTTCGCCTTGCTTGAGCGCAAGCCTTTCTCGGAAAAGGCAGGAGATTTCTTCACCGGAGCAGTCGACCCTGGCGAAGATTTCCGAGCCGGTCGCCTCGAGAAGCGTGATCGTGCCCGGCACGCCCTGCCGGGTCGCCCGTATATGTTCCGGTCGAATGCCGTAGACGAGTTCGCGTCCTGCGGCATCCGCCGGCTGGGCGCCTTCCGGCAACGGCAGGATCAACCCGCCGGCGCTGCGGAACACGCCCTCCTCGATGCGGCCGGCAATGAAGTTCATGGCGGGCGAGCCGATGAAACCGGCAACGAAGAGGTTGGCCGGATGGTCGTAGAGGTCCAGCGGCGCGCCGATCTGCTCGACCAGGCCGTCATGCAGCACGACGATCTTGTCGGCCATGGTCATGGCCTCGATCTGGTCGTGCGTGACATAGATCGTCGTAGTACCCAGCCGCTGGTGCAGGGCCTTGATCTCGCCGCGCATCTGGACGCGCAATTTGGCATCGAGGTTGGAGAGCGGCTCGTCGAACAGGAAGACCTGTGGGTCGCGTACGATCGCGCGGCCCATGGCAACGCGCTGGCGCTGGCCGCCAGAAAGCTGGCGCGGATAGCGGTCAAGTAACTTTTCCAGGCCAAGAATGCCGGCTGCTTTCCGGACCCGGCCAGCGGTGTCGGCCGGATCGGCTTTCTTGATCTTGAGGGCAAAGCCCATATTGTCGGCAACAGTCATATGCGGATAGAGCGCATAATTCTGGAACACCATGGCGATGTTCCGGTCCCGCGCGCGCAGATTGTTGACCATGCGTTCGCCGATGGCGATCTTTCCGCCGGAGATCGTTTCAAGGCCTGCGATCATGCGCAGCAGCGTCGATTTTCCGCATCCCGACGGACCGACCAGGATGACGAATTCGCCGTCGGCGATGTCGACGCTGACATCGTGAATGATTTTGGTGGCCCCGAAGGCCTTCTGCACGTTGTTGATTGTTACCGATGCCATTGGATCTTTCCTGGAAAAGAGTGATGTCAGGACGCACCCTCAGCCGCCCTTGACGGCGCCGGCGGTCAGCCCCGCGACGATCTGCCTTTGCGCGAACATGGTCAGGATCAGCACCGGCAGCGTCACCACCAGCGCCGCCGCGGCGAGCGGGCCCCAACTGACCTGCTCGTAGGACAGCATGTTGTAGACGGCGACCGGGAGTGTGCGCGTCTCACGGCTGGCGAGCACCACGCCGAAAACGAAATTGTTCCACGAGAAGATCACGGACAGGATGAAGGCGACGACGATGCCCGGCTTGGCGATGGGCAGGGCAACCAGCCGGAAAACCTGCCACGAGCTGGCGCCGTCGATGTTGGCCGCCTCCTCCAGTTCCATCGGCGTGGTCTCGAAATAGCCGATCATCACCCAGACCACGATCGGCACCGTCACCACCAGGTGGATGATGATCTGTGGCCAGAGCGTGCCGAGGATCCCGATCCATTGAAACAGCAGAAACAGCGGGATGAGATAGGATAGTCCGGGCGTCATGCGGGCGATCATGATGACGACCGCCGATCGTTCAGCCTTGAGCCGTGCGATGCCATACCCGGCCGGTACGCCGATCAACAGCGCCAGCAAGGTCGCCGTGCCGGTGACCAGAACCGAATTCCAGAGATACAGCAGGAAATTGTTCTCCTCGAACACTTTCACATAGTTCGACCAGGCGAAACGTTCGGGGATCAGGATCGGCGGATAGGCACCGTTATCGATTTCGAATTTCAGCGACAACGAGATCATCCAGAGGAAGAACAGGATCGCCGGCGAGACGAAAACCAGGGCAGCGAAAAACAGACCGATCCGGTTGAGCAGCCGTGAACTCATCTATTTGCCCTCCGTATCGATCCACTGCGAGCGTTGGCGCAGCATCAGCAGGACAAAAGACAGGGCCACGATGACGACGAAGAACACCACGGCCATGGCCGAGCCGTAGCCGATATCGTAGTAGGAGAAGGCGGTGTTGTAGAGATAGATGTTGATGGTCTCCGACGCCGTGCCCGGGCCGCCCTGGGTCATCGCGTAGATGATGTCGAAGCTCTTCAACGCATCGATGGTCCGGATGATGACCGCGATCATCAGGAACGGCGCGATCATCGGCAGAGTGAGATAGCGGAATTGCTGCCAGGCATTGGCGCCGTCGATCTCAGCGCTTTCGAAGGGCTCGCGCGGCACCGAGGCCAGCCCGCCGAGCACGATCAGCATGACCAGCGGCGTCCACTGCCAGGTCTCGACCGCGACCAGCGACGGGATGACCGTGTTGGCGTTGAATATCCATTCCTGAGCCGGGATGCCGACCAGCGACAGCAGGTAGTTGAGCACGCCAAGCTGAGGATGGAACATCATTGTCCAAACCAGTGCCACGGCAACGGGTGTCGCCATCATCGGCATGACGAAGACGCCGCGCAGCAAGCCGCGCAGCGGAAACCTGGCGTCGAAAATCAGGGCGGCCAGAGTGCCCAGCAGCATCGGCGCTGCAACCGAGAGGAAGGTGTAGGTCAACGTATGAACAAGGGATTCCCAGAAACGTGGGTCGCTTGCCAGGCGGAGATAGTTTTCCATCCCGGCAAAGCTCCGCGATTGGCCGAGCGTCCAGCGGTTAACGCTCATCCACAGGGTGAAAGCCCAGGGGAAGACGATGACGGCGCCGACGACGACGAGTGCGGGGACAACGAAAGGCCAGTAGTTGGGAGCCAGCCGGATGGTCTGGCTCCCGTCGATAACCGGCATCGTCACCCCGGTCTGTTCTGGGGTGGTGGCCGACATCAGCCCTGCTCGCTCCTGTCGAGAACCGGCTGGAACTGCTCGGTGGCCTTCTTCAGCTCCGCGGCGGGATCGGCGCCGGCAATCATGTTGGTCAGCGCCACGCCATAGATGTCGCGGAATTCCGTGACGGGGATGATGACCGGCAGCGCCAGCCGGCTGATATTGCCCGAGCCGACCACGGCATCGAGCCAGCTTGCCGGCATGGTTACGCCTTCGCGCACCTTGGGATCCTCCAGCACTGATTTGCGGAACGGAACGCCAGCGCCGGCCTGCAACAGCCGCGCGCCCATGGCTGGCGATACCGCCCACTGGCAGAACAGATAGGCAGCTTCCTTCTTCTCGCTGGCGGCGGTAACGCCAATCCCGTCGCCGAAGGTGCCCGAGGCATGCGCCTTGGGACCCTTGGGCATGACGCCATAACCGACTTTGCCGACCACCCTCGACTTTTCCGGGTTTTCCATCGGCGGGGCAAAACCCACACCGTCGAACCACATGCCGATCTTTCCCTGCAGGAAGGCAGACTGTGCTTCGGCCCAATTGAACCCCGTGACGCCCGGAGGGGCGGACTTGGTCATCAATCTTTGATAGAGCTTGGCAGCCTCGACCGCCTCGGGAGCCTCGGTGCGCAGCTTGCCCTTGTCATCGAGCGGCGTCATGTCGTAGCCGAGCATCAGCGACGTCCACACCGGCGTGTTTGCGTTCTTGAGCCCGCGGGCGACGAAACCGTATGTATTGGTCGAGGGGTCGGTCAGCGCTTCGGCGGCGGCCACCAGTTGCTCGAAGGTCTCGGGGTATTTGAGGCCCTTGGCCTCGAACAGCTCCTTGTTCCAGTAGAGGATCCAGTAGTCCACCGAGAAGGGTAGCGAGCGCAGCACGCCCTGGCCGTCCTTGGCAAACAGCATGCCGGCTTCGGCGAAGTCGCTTTCGACCAGCGCCGGATCGGTGAGCGACGGGTCGGCGAGATAGCCGGCGATGTCGGCCAGCCAGCCGCCCTTCTCGAACTGGCGCTTCTGCACGTGGTAGCTCAGATGCACGACATCGAAGCTCGGCTTGCCCGAGCTCAACTCGATCACCGTCTTCTGGCGCTGCTGCTGCTCGGGCGTTGCCTCGGCATTGACCTTGATGCCGGTCAGTTCCTCGAACTCGGCAAGATATTTCAGGATGGTGTCGCTGCGCGGGCTTTTCACCAGATTGACGTCAAGCGTCGTCCCGGCAAAGCGTTTCCAGTCGACGCCTGCGGCAAAGCCGGGGCGAAGCCCCACAAGGCCGGCAGCGGTTAGCGCTGCGGTTCCGGCAAGGAGTTGCCTCCTGGTTGGGTTGAACAGATTGGACGACATTTCTTCCTCCCGGTTGCTGTCGTTGTGGATGCGCCGCGAACCCGCGGCGCGGCTATATTTCCTCAGATCTGGAGCGCCAGCCGGCGCGCATTGTCGATATGCAGACTGATCGCTTCAACCGCCTTTTGCGGATTGCGGCTCTCCATAGCTTCGATGACCGCCAAATGTTCGCGCATCACCGGCACCACACGTCCGTCGATGCGGAAACGCTCCTGGTGGATCAGCCGGATTTTCACCGAGTTGACCAGGTAGGCCTTGGCGATAATCTCGTTGCCGAGCGCATTGATGAAGGTGTCGTGCATGGCCCAGTCGATGTTCTGGGCCTTGGCCTCCATTTCCGGCGTCGGCGCCTGTCCCAGAGCTTGAGCCAACATCTCCTCATGTTCGCGCCGCATGCGGGCAAGTTCGGCATCAGAAGCGCTGGTCGTGAATAGCGCCACTGCCTCGCGTTCCATGAACAACCGAAACTGAAACGCCTCGCGGATCAGATTGATGTCGATATGCGCGATCTGCATGCCGCGCTGCGGGATGGTGGTCAGCAGTCCCTCAGCCTCGAGACGCGGAACGATCTCGCGAATGGCACCCAGCGGCAGTCCGGTGAAAGCGACCAGTTCGCGCTGTGACACGAATTGCCCCGGCCGCAGATCACGGGCCAGCAAATGCCGCGTGAAGCTGGCATAGGCTTTCTCCCGGAGAGTGATCGGTTCGCTGCCGTCTTCCACTTCAGCTCGCTTCCTTGTCGGTCAGCCCGGCCTTGTCGGTTAGGCCGCCTCTGTCGCAAACAGCCTGTCGTATGCAGCAGCAAGCTGCCGCTGTCCTTGCGGGCCGATCGCCTCCAGGGGCGGGCGAACCGCCAGCCAGCGCTCGTCGCCGATCTTGCGCGCGACCATGACCTTCACCGCCGGCGTGACCGGGTATTTGAGCAATTCGAGCACGAAGTCCTCGACGCGTGAGTCGTCGCGGCCCTCTTCGACCATTGCGCGGATTTCGCCGGTAACAAAATTAGCCATGCCGGAAATCGCACCCTGTCCGCCGCGGCGCACGCTTCTCGCCAGATGCCGTTCGTCGCCGATGAGGATCACCAGATCGCCGTGCGCTTCAAGCAGCGCCTCACTGTAGCTCCAGTCCCCACCGGAATCCTTCACCCCGGCCACCGCGGCGGGAAAAGCGGTGCGCAGCCGGCCGATCAGCCCAAGCGGGAGCGGCACCATGGTGACTGAGGGGATGTTATAGAGGAGCACGTCGCGCGCCAGCGGACCGAGTGCGGCGAAGACGGCGGAAAACCATCCGAACAGCCCGTCCTCGCCGACATTCTTGAAGTAGCTCGGCGGAGCCAGCAGAATGTTGCGAACGCCGCGCTGCAAAGCGTGCCGGGCCTGATCGGCGGCATCTTCGGCTGCATCGACCAGCACGCCGGTAACGAGCTGATGTGCCGGAATACCGGCCGCCAGCATGGCCTCGATCACGATCCGCCGCTCGTCGGTGCCGACCGAGGCACCTTCGCCGGTGGTGCCGAACAGCGTCACACTGCTGCAGCCGGCGCCAAGGCAGGCTCGGGCATGCGCGATCATCGGCGCGAGCGCTATCTGCCCCGACGGGTCGAAGGGTGTGGTTAGGGCAACCGAAAGACCAAAGCGGAAAGCCAATACGAACTCCGTTGAAATCAATGTGCAGGTAGCGTTAGCACACTAACATGTCAGATGTAAACTGGCGATCGGCATCGCCGACTGGCGCTGCCGCGGCAGCGCCATCGCCGATCATTTCCCGCGTCTGAGCATCACATAGGCTGCTGTCCCCGAGCCTCTGCGGGATTGGCTGGACGAGGCAGCCTAAGTTCGATCAAGTAGCGACGAGGTGGCCGTCGCCAACATCTTCGAGCTTGAGTTTCCGGGGCTCCTCACCGATGCGCCGCACAGCGCTTGGAATTTCGCTGTCCAAACGGGCGAACCGGGCGCGGCGCCGGCCCGGATCGGGAACCGGAACGGCTTCGATCAGCCGCTTTGTGTAAGGATGGCACGGGTTGGAGAAGATCTGGTCGCGGGTGCCCATCTCGACAATCTGCCCCAGATACATTACCGCCACGCGATCCGAGATGTTTTCTACCACCGCCATGTCGTGCGAGATGAAGAGATATGCGACGCCGAATTCGCGCTGCAGTTCCTTCAGCAATCTTAACACGCGCGCTTGCACCGACACGTCGAGAGCAGAGACGCTCTCGTCGGCAATGATCAGCTTCGGTCGCAGCGCCAGCGCCCTTGCAATACAGATTCGCTGGCGCTGCCCGCCGGAGAATTCGTGGGGATAGCGCTCCATCTGGTCAGCGGAGAGGCCGACGCGTTCGAACAGGGCGGCGATCTGGGCACGCCGTTGCTCTCTGTCACCAAGGCCGTGGATCAGCAGAGGCTCGGCGACGAGATCGCCTACTCGCATGCGCGGGTCGAGCGACGCGAAGGGATCCTGAAAGATCATCTGCACATTGCGGCGCACAGCCTTGCGCTCCTTGCGGCTGAGCGCCGACAGGTCGTGGCCGCCGATTGAAATGCTGCCGGTGTAGGGCACCAGCCCGGCGATCGCCTTGGCCGTCGTCGACTTGCCACAGCCCGATTCGCCGACCAGCGACAGGGTTTCGTGCGGCGCGATCGAGAAACTGACGCCTTCGACCGCGTGCACCCTGCGGTCGACGCGGCCGAAGAAGCCGCCGTGCAGGTCGAAGCGGACGTGAAGATCGCTGACAGACACAAGCTCGGCCGGCATGTTGGCGGCGTCTTGTCGGTCTTCGGCGGTCCGTCCGCCGCCGATGCGCGGCACCGCGGCCAGAAGCTCGCGCGTATAGTCGGCCTGCGGGCGATTGAAGATGTCAGCCGCCCTGCCCTGCTCGACCATCCGGCCATCGCGCATGATGATGACGCGGTCCGCCATCTCGGCGACGACGCCCATGTCGTGCGTGATCAGGATAACGCTAGTGCCGTGCTCGCGCTGCAGGTCACGCAGCAACTCCAGCACCTCGCCCTGAACCGTGACGTCGAGAGCAGTCGTCGGCTCATCGGCGATCAGCACATCCGGGTTCAGGGCCAGAGCCATGGCAATCATCACGCGCTGGCGCATGCCGCCTGAGAGTTCGTGCGGATAGTGCTCGAGCCGCCGTTCGGCATCCGGAATTCGGACTGCCTTCAGCGCCTCGAGCGCCCTCAGCCGCGAGTCGGAGCGTGACAGCGAGGTGTGTGCCTCGATCGCCTCCGTGAGCTGACGGCCGATGGACAGAACCGGATGAGCGATGTCATCGGTTCCTGAAAGATCATTGCAATACGGTTGCCGCGGATGCGGCGCATGCCGCTCTCGCTGAGAGCCGCGAGATCCTGATCGCCGAGCCGGATGGAGCCTGATCTGATGCGTGCCGCCGGCTGCGGCAGCAAGCCCATGATGGCCAGCGCCGTCATCGACTTGCCGGAACCGGACTCGCCGGCAATGCAAAGCGTTTCGCCGCGCATCAGGCCGAATGTCAGGTCGGAAACGACGTCGCGCTCGCCCTCCTCGCCACGCACGGCGACGCTCAGACCTGAGACGCTGAGTACCGGCCTAATGGAGCCACTCTCCGCGGCGGCCTGCCCGGATCGTTTGATGTCCTCCACGTTCATTCAAAGACGCAGCGGGGGAAGTAGAACGAAACCACCCAGTTGGGCATGTCGACGATCTCGCTGATGCGCAGGTCACCGCAAACCGAGACGAGCATATAGGCGTCTACCGGATCCATGCCGTAGCGGCCGGAGAGCAGGTCGATCATCTGGGAGACGGCGCTCCTGGCGCCGTCCATCAGATCCGGCCCGATACCGGTTGTCACCTCATAGCCCTTGGCGTCGAGATGCCGCGACACCGGACCGGGCGTTGTGAAACGCGGCGTCCGCAGCCGGGCATCCTTGACCAGATCGAGCGTCAGCACGGCATTCATGGGGCTCTCGATTGCCGTGCCGCAGACCTCGCCGTCGCCTTGCGCGGCGTGCGTGTCGCCGACCGAGAACAACGCTCCCGCGACCTCTACTGGCAGGTAGAGCACCGTGCCGGCAGCGAGATCGCGTATGTCCAGATTGCCGCCCACGCGCCGCGGCGGGACCACCGAATGCAGACCCGGCTCAGCCGGGGCATTGCCGATGGTGCCGGCGAAGGGCTTGAGCGGCACCCGGCCGCTCCTGCCGAACAGCGCCGGTTCGAGCGAGGCGGCGTCGTACTTCCAGATATTCAGTGCCGGTTGAGTGAAGTCATCCGCCAACAGACCGAATCCCGGGATATTTGCCGTCCACCCGAAGCCGGACGGCTTGAACGCCTCGATAGTGATTTTCAGGGCGTCGCCCGGCTCCGCCCCGTCGACATAGATCGGCCCAGTGACCGGGTTCACCTTGGCAAAATCGAGCACAGCAACGTCGTCGACGGTGCTCTCCATCGTCAGCTGCCCGCCGGACGAGTCCAGGCATTGGAACTCGATCGTCGACCCTGGCGCCACTCGTTCGGCCGGGACAAAGGAATTGTCCCAGCCGAAATGATGGTGGCGCCCGTGGATGGTGTAGTCGCAGTTATTGCACATCGGTCACATACACATTGTCGTAGTTGATCGGGATGTGGACCGGGTCGACATAGAGGTTGTCGGCGCCACCCATGCGGGCTGATTTCATGGTGAAACGCTGCTCGTTGAACACCGGTGCCCAGGGCGCGTCTTCCATAATCTTGCCGTAGATCTCGCTCCACATCTTGGCGCGTTCGCCAGCCTTGGCCGGGTCGACGATGGAGTCGGCTTCGGCTGCCTTGGCGTCAAGCTCCTTGTTGCAATACCACGACCAGTTCCAGCCGCCCGGGACGGCACCAGCGCAGCCGAGGATCGGGCCGTAGAAGTTCGACGGATCGGGGAAGTCGGCGATCCAGGCCATGCCGCCGGACCAGATCATCGGCGCACCGGCCTTGTCGCCGCCGGCGGCGATGACGTTGGCCTGCGCGAGCGACTGGATACTGGCCTTGATGCCGACCGCCGCCAGATCCTGCTGAATGGCCTGCGCGATGCGCGGGTTGGGATCGGTGTTCATGGCAAACAACTGCGTGTCAAATCCGTCGGGATGCCCGGCCTCGGTGAGCAAAGCCTTGGCCTTGCTCACGTCATAGGGACAGCCCTTGAATTCCTTGTCGTAGCCAGGCATCGACGGCGGCAACGGCTGATTGGCCGGCACCGCACGGTTGTTGATCAGCTGGACGATGCGGTCCTTGTTGATCGCCATGTTGACCGCCTGCCGCACCTTCACATTGTCGAAGGGCGCCATGGTGGTATTCATGGTGATATAGCCGGTGTGCAACTGGCCGCCCTCGACGACACGGGCCTTCTGCTCGGGATCGGCCATCACCTCCTGGAATTTCGCCGGGGGAATGCCGTCGCCGGGAACGTCGATCTCGCCTTTCTGCAGCCGCAGCAGCGCCACGATCGGCTCCTGGCCGATCTCAAAGGTGATCGTGTCGAGATGCGGCAGACCTTTGTGCCAGTAATCCGGGTTGCGCTCGAAGACCACGCGCTGGCCGAGCATCCATTCGGCGAGCCTGAAGGCGCCGGTTCCGACCGGATGCTTGCCGAAGTCCGCGCCGTATTTCTCGACCTCTTCCTTCGGCACGACGTGCGAGAAGTTGATCGCCATGACATGCAGGAAGGTGGCGTCGGGCCGGGTCAGCTCGAACTTGATCGTGTAGGGATCGACGACGGTGATGCCGGCCAGGCTTTCCGCCTTGCCGGCAGCGACATCGTCATAGCCTTTGATCGAGCCGAAGAAGCCGGCACCCGGGCTCTGTGTCTTTGGATTGGTGACCCGGTCGAGCGAATATTTCACGTCGTCGGCGGTCATCTCGCGGCCGTTGTGGAATTTCACTCCATGGCGCAGCTTGAAGGTGAATGTCTTGCCATCAGGCGCAATCTCGTAGCTCTCGGCAAGGTCAGGCCGCAGGTTGGTGGTGCCCGGCTCGTAGTCCATCAGCCCGTCGAACAGGCTCTTGATCATCGACCAATTCTGCCAGTCATAGCCGACGGCCGGATCGAGCGTGGCGACGTCGTCCTTGTAGGTGATGGTGATCGCGCCGCCCTGCTTGGCATTCGGATCGACGACGTCTTCGGCGCTTACGCTCGTCATGCCAAGCACCAGCGCAAGCGCCGATGCTGCCACGGTGGATATCAGATATTTTCTCATGTCATGTTCCCTTCTCTGATTTTTGGTTTTCATCTGAGCTTGATGCGCGGATCGATGAACGGTGCGACAGTGTCGGCCAGGAGATTGCCGAGCACGATGGCAAAGGCCGAAACCAGGGTGACCCCCATGATGATCGGAATGTCGATGCGCTGAATGGCCTGCCAGGCTAGCTGGCCGATGCCTGGCCAGCCGAACACGCTTTCGACAACCACGATGCCGCCCATGAAGATGCCGATATCGATGCCGATCATGGCGATGACCGGCAGGATGGCGTTGGGGAGCGCGTGCCGGAAGATAATGGCGCTGCGTGCAAGACCCTTGGCACGCGCGGTACGCACGTAATCCTGGCGCAGCACGTCGATCATCGACGAGCGCATCATGCGGGCGTACCACCCGGCGCCAAGAATTCCCATGGTCAGCGACGGCAGCACCAGATGACGCCAGGTGCCGTAACCGCCGATCGGGAACCAGCCGAGCCGCACCGCGAATACATAAAGCAGCAGCAGGCCGACGACGAATTGCGGCGCCGAGACGCCGACGAAGGAGGCGACCATCAGCGACTGGTCGGTGGCGGTGCCACGCTTGATGGCGGCGATGAGGCCCATTGTCAGCCCGATCACGACTTCGCAAGCAATGGCACCAACCATCAGCAGCAGGCTTGCCGGCAGCCGCGAGACGATAAGCTCCGTGACCTCCGAACGCTGAATGTAGGAGCGCCCCAGATCACCGCTGAGAAGGCTGGTCAGGTAGTGCCAGTACTGGACGACAAAGGGCTGGTCGAGACCAAGCTGCCGGCGGATGCTCTCAACCGTCTCGGGCGTTGCGCTGCGGCCGGCGATCTGGCGGACAGGATCGGCGGGCAGCAGATAGAGCAGCGCAAAGGTGATCAGGGAGACGCCGAGCAAGATGAGCACCGACTGGACAACGCGGCGGCCGAGATAGGCGATCATGCCCGTCCCCTTTGCGTCGGATCGAGGATGTCGCGCAGCGCATCGCCGACCAGGTTAAAGGCTAGCGCCAGCGCCAGGATCGCCGCACCCGGAAAGAAAACCAGCCAGGGCGCTGCCTGAAAATAGGTTTGATTTTCGAAGATGATGTTGCCCCAGGAAGCAGTCGGCGGTTGCACGCCGATGCCGAGATAGCTGAGCGTCGCTTCCAGAAGCACCGTCGTCGAGATGCCGAGCGTGCCCCAGACGATGATCGTCGGCAAAAGGTGGGGCAGGATATGGCGAAACAGGATACGTGGAGCGCTTGCGCCGATGGTGCGCTCGGCATCGATGAACTCGCGCTCGGAGAGCGAACTTGTCTCGGTGTAGATGACGCGGGCGGTCTGCACCCAGTTCACCAATGCGATCACCATGGCGACGATCCACAGGCTCGGCTGGAGCACCGCCGCCAGGCAGATGGCGAGCAGCAGCGCCGGGAAAGCCATCATCAAATCGGTGAAGCGCATAAGCGCGCTGCCGATCCAGCCGCGGAAATAGCCGGCGGTGATGCCGACCAGCGTGCCGATCAGAAGCGCCACGCCATTGGCGACGATGCCGATGATCAGCGACGTGCGCGCGCCGAATAGGAGACGGGTCAGCAGGTCGCGGCCAAGCAGGTCGGTGCCTAGCCAGAACTGGGCTCCCGGCGGCAGTGGCGCGCCTTCAAGCGTGAGCCCGTCGAACATCTGCTCGTTCGGATCGTAGCCTGTCAGCCACGGTGCAAGAATGGCGCCGGCCAAGACAAGGGCAATAATCCCGAGGCCGAGCAAAGCGAGAGGCCGTTTTAGCAGACGTCGCCAGAGGCCGGCGCGAGGCTTGGCTGGCATACGCCCGGCGGCTGAAAGCTCAGGCGCGATCGGATTGGTCATCGTCGCCTTCTTCTTGTGTCATCGCCACGATCCTGCGCGCGGCTTCCTCAACGCTGATTTGCCAGCTCATCGCCAGCGAGCGGAGCTGCGCATAGGCACGGCCGTCTTCGGCGCCCTTCGACAAGGCCTCCACCGCGCGTACGATGGTCTGGCGCTCCGCGACCCGCTGACGAAGCGAGGCGATCTCGCCGGCCAGAAGCTTGCGCGCCTCGAAACTCTGCCTTGCGATTAAAAGCGCGCTGTAGACGCCGGCATTGCCGACCGGTTTCAGCAATTGGGCATCGGCCTTGTGCGACAGTGCCCATTCGACACGCCCCGGCGCCTCGGAGCCGATCAGCGCTATCAGCGGCATCGGGGCCTCGCCCGGCTTCCACGGAAATTGCTCGTCAAAGCCGAGGTCGACGTCGAAGAAGACGAAGTCCGCCGCCAAGGCTTCGGCCGGCAGTTCCGGCCAGAAGCCAATCGCCTCAAGGCCGATGGCCGACAATTGCCTTGTGATCGCCTGCACGGTCGGATGTGGACGATGCAGGACAAAAGCCCTGGCGCCTCCAAGGTTCGGGATACGCGCCATCTTGCTCACGACACCACCCGCAGGCGTGGCCGCCCGAACGTCTCCGTCCGGTCATATCGGGAAAGGTAGGGATCGGGTGCCACGCCCTTCGTCAGCGTGACCGTTTTGAACGATGTTCCATCGATACGTCCGATCTGCACCGGCAACGTAGCATGCTGGGTTTGCGGGTTGATGGCGATGTCGCCCAGCGGTGTTCGAAATGATGTTCCGGCAAAGACCTTGGGAAGGTCCATCCATTGTGCACCGGGGTTGCGGGTGAGTATCTCTGCGAGCGTGCGCACCGAGGCATAAGCCGCCGCCTCGAAGGATGAGGCAGGCATAACGGAAGACACTGAAGCCGCTCCGCGATCCGCGCCCGAGATGTCGTGAAAATAGGGCCCAACGGAAAGATGGCCATTGCCTGCCCCGTTGAGCGCCGGCAATTCGCATTCCGTGAGATTGCAGGACAGGATCGGGCAACGCTCCGGCCTGAAATGCGGGTCGCGCCGGCCAAGCTCGGCATAGGCGGCGATAAAGGCATAGGACGAAGGGCCGATGAGATTGTTCAGAATGAAATCAGGTCTCGTCGCCTGTACCTCCGCGATCAGCCGCGCAACGTCGACCTCGCCGAGCGGCAGATAGCGTTCGCCCAGCACCTTGCCGCCGGCGTCCGCAATCAGGTCGCGCGCCACACGGTTGGTCTCCCAACCCCAGATGTAGTTGGAACCGAGCAGGAAGCCGTCGGCGCCGAAACGAGGCACGACATAGGCAAGCAGCGGTACGAGATGCTGATTGGGGCAGGCGTGCGTATAGACGACGTGCTCGTTGGCTTCGAAGCCTTCGTACGGGCAGGCGTACCACAGCGTGCCGCCTGCCCTTTCCAGGATTGGAATGACCTCCTTGCGGCTCCACGAGGTGACGCAGCCAATGATGTGACGCGCGCCACTGTTGGCGAGAATGTCGGCGCAGCCGCTTGCATACCGATCGATGTTGCCCTGCGGGTCGCGCTCGACCGGGACGAATTCGAAGGGGACAGCGGGATCGGCATTGACGTCGGCGATGGCGTTCACCGCGCCCGCGCGGCAGGATTCGGACACCAGCCGGTAGTTGCCGGACCGCGAATAGAGAATGCCGATCTCGATATGCCGTTTCAAGCAAAGCCTCAAAATGACAATGCCCCGCAGCCACCGCCGCAAGGCGAGGCATACGAGGCATTCTTGCCGCCCGGCGGCCAGAGCCGGTATTTGTCCTCACCGTATTCCGCCCGCGCCCGCAGTCAAGAGCCGCCGCACGAAACTTTGGCTAGCCGAAACGGTTCGACGTGGAGCACGCAACTCACGCCGGTCGTATGGAGTCCGCCAGGAACCAAAATTGCTGATCCCCAAGTATGAGGCCCGGACGACCAGGTTCGCTACCATTCATAGCAACGACTTTAATATCGGTTTACCTGAATCTGCTAGCAGCAATGACGCCGGTTTTTCGTCGGTCAAGCAAAGGGTTCCACCTTGCCGCACCAATTCAGCACTCCGTTCGGTCACCGGGGCGATCGCAACTGGCCGAGGTTGCACGGCTTCATGGGCGTCGAGTTGGAACGCGCGTCCGATGTTTTCGTGCCTCGTGTCGCCTTGGCCCGGAAGCTCGGTGGGCGGAACTTTGGTGGCGGGAGCCGGGCTTGAGCGTCATTCGCGCCTTGCAAGGCGCCGATCTCCCGGCAGTCGCGAACATGTTTCAACGCGTGCTGTTGAAGGAAAGGACCGAAGCGCCGGCCTCTCTCGTGGAATACATGAAACGGTTTTATCTGGATGCGCCCGGTTGCGGAGACAACCTCCGATCGCTTGTCCACGTCAACGACGCCGGTCGTGTCTCCGGGTTTGTCGGCGTTCATGTGTTGCCGATGACGTTCAACGGCCGTCAAGTACGCGCCGCCATCTGTAGTTCGCTCATGGTCGAGGACCATGAGCACGACCCGCTGGCCGGCGCCCGCTTGCTGAAAGCTTACCTGGATGGTCCGCAGGACATCTCCTTCAGCGAGACGGCCAACGATATCTCCGTGAAATTGTGGACCCGGCTGCGCGGCGTGGTCCTGCCGCAATACAGCCTCGACTGGGTGCGTGTGATGCGGCCAGCGACCTTCATGCTCAGCCTTTCCGCCAATCGCATGGAGCTTGCCCGAGTGCTCAATCCGTTGGCGCGCGCCGTCGACCGATTCTATTGCAGGAGGATGACGTCCAGCGAACGACGCTGGTCGGGAGTGGCGGCGGACGGGGCAGGTCACGGGGGATTTCGGATGTCCGAAATCGACAGCCACACATTTGCCAAGCTAATCGGGCCGTTTATCGCGCGTTTCGCGCTACGCCCGGAATGGACGGAAGACCAACTCGACCACATCCTGACCGATGCCGCACAAAAGCCGGATCTGGGCGAGCTTGTCTATGTTTGCGTGACGTCGCCAGTCGGCACCAAGGTCGGCGCTTTCGCCTATTACGCACGGAAGTATGAAATTGGCCGCGTGCTGCAGATCCTCGCCCTGCCCGGCCAGGCGGGCTCCGTGATAGACTGCCTGATCGATCATGCCGCCGCGCGCGGCGTCAGCGGCCTGCGCGGACGTGTTCAACCTGCACTTCTAGAGGCGATGCTTGGACGACGCATCGCTTTCCTGACCGTTGCTTCAACGGTGGTGCATTCACGTGATCCAGAGCTGTTGGACGCGATGAAGAACTCGCAAGTTTTCCTGAACGGGCTTGCGGGCGAGCAATGGAGCCGGCTGATCGGGAGCCGTTTCAGCTAGAGCGGGATGCATGCAAATCGAACCGTGCACACCGCTCTACCTGTTTGTCAGGTGCCGATTTCCTCGACGACATCAACGAGTTGCGGACGCTGGTGCAGATAACGCGTCGCCCTGCGTTTGGCGATGATATCGGCCCAGACGCGTTCCACTTGTGTGGCGGCCAACCCCGCCGCCTGGCCCACTACCTCAGCCGCCACGCCGTTGTTGAGACCGTAAAGGCAAAGATCCATACGATCATAAGGTAACGAGAAGTAGAACTCCTCCTGGGTCTGCGCCAGCGAGTAGGTATCGGTGGTCGGAGGCCGGTTGAGGATTTCCTCCGGAACACCGAGATGGGCCGCGAGCGCATAGACCTGCGTTTTATAGAGATGGGCGATCGGCTTGACGTCCGCGGCGCCGTCACCGTTCTTCACGAAGAAACCCTGATCGTATTCCAGCCGGTTCGGCGTTCCAAGAACGGCGAAGTTCAAGCGATCGGCATGATAGTATTCAATCTGCTTGCGGGTGCGTTGTTTCATATTGGTAGCGGCGACAACGCCGAGATAGACAGGTAGCGGCATTCTCAGTTTCGTCTGCTTGCCTTCCGGATCCTGCACCACCAGGGATGAGATGTTGTACCCCCCGCCCTCGAGCGCGTTCGCAATGACGATCTTCGAGGCCCAGCCTTCGCCGTATTCCGGGACCACTTCGCGGATGAAGGCGTCGCGACGCTTGTAGCAGCCCATTGCGCGAAGGATCGGCCCGATATCCTCCGTCACAGCCTCGACACCGAAAGTTTCGGCGACGAGGCGGCCGAGCCGCAGGCTTTCAGGATCGGAATCGCTTTCCGGCATAAACAGGCAAAGCACATTCTTGGGCCCGACGGCTCGTGCCGCCAACGCGACCGACACGCTCGAATCGATCCCGCCCGAAAGACCGAGCACAAGGCCCCGCTTGCGAAGCCCGCGCAACTGCTGGCGCAAGGCCGTTACGATACGGTCCGTTTCGGCGATCAGGTCGATTGCCAGAGCCTGCGCCAGAAAGGTCCGCGCATCCTCGGTCGGGCGAACATTCATTGCGCGGCCTCCATGGTTTCTGCCGCAAGCCGACGGCTGACCTTGCCGGTATCGGTCTTCGGCAGTTCCCGGCGGAACTCGATGACCTTGGGGACCATGAAGTCCTCAAGGTGGCGTGCACAGTGACGGATGATATCCTTTTCGCTAAGCGCCGGGTCGGACCGTACGATAACTGCGCCGATCGCATGCCCGAGCACGGGATCCGGCACACCGACAACCACCGCTTCCGCGATGCCCGGATGAGCGTGAAGCACGGCTTCCACTTCCTTGGGCGCCACCTTCTCCCCCCGCGACTTTATGATGTCGTCCTTGCGGCCGACGAAATAAAGAAAGCCCTCCTCATCGGCCCTGAACAGATCGCCGGTGTAGAGAACCTTCTCCCAAGGGTTTGGACCCGGGCGCAGGGCTCGTGCCGTCGCAGCTTCGTTTCGCCAATAACCCTGCATGACGTGCGGCCCGCGAATGATCAGCTCGCCTGCTACGCCCGGCGGCACCCGTTGCCCGTGGTCGTCGACGACAAAGGCTTCGGTGTTCGGAATTGCTATTCCGACCGAGCCCGGCCGGCGGTCCAGCTCCTCGGGCGGCAGATAGGTGCAGCGCTTGCATTCCGTCAGGCCATACATCGAATAGAGCCTGACACCGGGGAAAAGGAACCGAAGGCGTTCTATGTGAGAGGGCGGCAAGGCAGCCGCCGTGTTGGAAATATAGCGAAGGCTGGGCAGGAAGCCCGGCGCCAGATCACGCATCTGCAGGATCATCGCTGCCATCGTGGGCACGAGCGGAAGCCCGGTCACTCGTTCCCGGCGGATGCGTTCAAAGACCGCCTGGGGAAAAGCGAAGGACTTCTCGAGCACGAGCGTGGCGCCGAGCCTGACGGCCATCAGCAGCTGATAGAGGCCGTAGTCGAAGGCGAGCGGCAGAACATTCAAGATGATGTCGTCGGGCGAGTTGCGCAGATAGGTGGTGATGGAGTCGGCCGCCGCGTCGCAATTGCGGTGCGTCATCATCACACCCTTGGGCCGGCCGGTCGAGCCCGAGGTGTAGATCAACATCGCAAGATCGACGTCAATGCCGCGATGGTCAATCTCTCCGGCTTGAAACGTCAAGCAATCCGTCAGGGATGTGGCTCCTGCCGGGCATTGGTTATCGGCAGCAACGGTGGAAGCCACGAAGATACCGGTCTTGCCGGAGTATCCGGACGCCTCGGCGACCACGGGCATCAGTCTTGCTTGCGTGAGGATCGCGGCGGCATCGCAATCGGTGATGATGTAGGCCAGCTTTTCTGCCTTGGTGGATGCGTTGATCGGACTGAAAGTCGCGCCCGCTTTAAGAACCGCGAAAATCGAAACCGCAGCCTCCCAGCAATTGTCCATGAAGATCAGGACCCGGTCGTCGCGCCTGACGCCATTCATGAAAAGGGCGTTGGCCAGGCGGCTCGAGAGATCGTCCAGCTCTTCGTAGCACAGCCTTTTGTGCTCGGTGATCAATGCCGTTTTGGCTGGATGGGCAGCGGCTTTCGCCGTCAGGAAATGTTCGATTCGCACGGACGCTCCTCGCCGATGGCGCCTACGCTGCCAGCGCTTCTGCTTTTGCCTTGATGAAGGCTGAGATGCGGTCAATCGAATCCAGATTGGCCGGTACGATGTCGGCATCGACCATCGCTATGCCGAAATCATCCTCTATAAATGCCACGAGCTCCAACACGGCCGTCGAATCGATGATGCCGTTTTCGATCAGTGATGCGGAGTCCGCAAGCTCGTAGGATGTGTCGCCGAACAAGAAGTTTTCGACGATAAAGGTTTTGACCTTGTCCTTGATTGCTACCATGATTTTCCATTACCTCGATTTCTCAGGCCGCTCGTGCTGCACCGACCTTTTCGCCGGTGAAAATCTTCTGCCACAGCTGCGTCGACAAAATGCCGACGAAAGCCGCATTGTCGCGGAATCCGGACGCGGGCTGCAAGCGGCATTTGTCGTGCAGGTTCGCCACCGCCTTGGCGTTGAATAGTCCTCCGGCGGCGATGCTCGCCTCGCTCAGCGAGTCGCGTACGTAGTCCAGTTCTCCGGGTCCAACGAAGGAGCGGGCTTCCGGCGCCCGGTAAGGCTGTTTGGTGCGCTCGCTGATGGCCGTCGGAAGCAGGTGCTTGGCAACTTTGCGCAGTATGTGTTTTTCCACCAGTCCCTTGAGCTTCATCTCCGGCCGAAGTCTTGCCGCAAACTCCACCAAGCGAGGGTCAAGGAAGGGGAAACGCCCTTCGATACCGTGCGCCATGGCCATGCGATCGCCCTGGCTGGAGAGGATGTAGCCGGGCAGGAGAAAGCGGGTTTCGAGATATTGCGCTTGATGCAGCGGATGCCACCGGGAAAACGCCTCAGGCAACCGGCCGGCCAGTTCCTCGGCTGCGTCGTAGCCCTTCAATGTCGCACGCAGGTCACCGGAGAAAAACATCTTGGCCGCTGATGTGGTCTTGAAACGCGGCCGATGCGAGAACAGCGGATCGTCCAGGGCTGCGCTGCCGGTGCCGAAGAACGCGGCCAGGTACTCTACGGACTGCTGCTGCAGACCTGGCAGATAGGGATAAAGCTTCCGGAACAGCTGTGGTCTTATGCGCGATGCCGGCTGTCGTCCGCAGAAACGGCGAACCCGCGCTTCCTTGAAGACATCATAGCCGGCAAAGACTTCGTCGGCGCCTTCGCCTGTCAGCACCACTTTCAAACCCGCCTGGCGAACAAGGCCGGACAGTTGATAGAGGGGGGCCGGGGCGGTGCGGATGATCGGCCGCTCGGTAAAGCGGATGACTTCGGGAAACACGCCGGCGATATCACCGGCACGACAGGCTATGGTTCGATGGCGCGTGCCAAGTGCTGACGCCATTTCGGTCTGGAAGGCGCTTTCGTCATGCTCGGCGCTGTCGAACGTTACGGAAAATGTCTGCAGCTTAAGAGGAGTCATACCGGCCGCGAGTGCCGAAACGAGGGATGAATCGAGCCCGCCCGAAAGGTAAGAACCGACCGGCACGTCGGCGCGCATGCGAAGCCTCACCGCGTCGGTCAAAAGGGCCTGCAGTTCTTCGGCAGCGTTGTCCTCATTGGTGATCTTCGATGGCGAATCTCGATGAGGATAGTCCAGATGCCAGTATGGTTTGACCGTCACTTGCCCCTGTGTCGCGATCATTACGCTTGCCGGCTCCAGCTCGTGGATATCGCGGAAAGCCGTGCGTGGAGCGATCGGCGCCCACAGCGTAAAGATCTGGTCGATTGCAATCGGATCGATTTCGGCCGAGATGCCGGGTACCTTCAGCAGGGCTTTTATCTCGGACGCAAAGTAGAGCACCCCGTCCTTGCTGGTGTAGAACAGCGGCCTAACACCCATGCGGTCTCTTGCAAGCACCATCCGCCGCCGCCGGTTGTCCCAAATCGCGAAGGCGAAATCACCGTTCAGGAGCGGCAGGCAGTCTTCGCCCATCTCCTCATACAGCTGCAGGAGAACCTCGGTGTCGCTCGACGTGCGGAAGCGTCGGCCTTTGGCCAACAGCCCTTCGCGCAATTCCACGTAATTGAAAATCTCACCGTTGAACGCAATCGTCAAATTGCCGGTTTCGTCGGACATCGGCTGCTGGCCATCACCAATTCCGATCACCGACAGCCGCGCATGCCCAAGTCCAGCCTCGGGCGCTACGAATTTGCCTTGTTCATCCGGTCCGCGATGGGCGATCGCGGACGTCATGCGCGCAAGCAAAGCTTCCGCATCCCGGACTGAACCGAAATAGCCCCCGAATCCGCACATCCACACAGCTCATATTGAACAGCAAGCCACGAAACATAGCGGTCATAAGCGCCTCAAAGGTTAATCGGATACCTTTCAGCGAGCATGTGGTTAACAGGATGTTAGGACAAAATGATGCTTTTGCGGACCGACTTGTGCCCACTCCAGGTGTCCCGCTTGAAGGCGTCACGGCGAGTGGTGCAAATCACTGCTTCGAGTACGGCCGGTACCAGTCGACAAACTTCTTCAGCCCGTCCTCTATCGAAACGCTAGGCCTGAAGCCGAAATCCCGCTCCAGCGCGGTCATGTCGGCGTAAGTCTTCTCGACGTCGCTCGCCTGCATCGGCTCGTTGTGGCGGATTGCCTTGACCTCGAGCAGCCTTTCCAGAATGTCGATGAAATCGCCCAGGCGCACCGGCCGGTTGTTGCCGACATTGTAGAGCCTGTTCGGCGGAACGTCAGCTGCAGGCGGCTTGTCGAGCACGGCGACGACCGCCTTGACGACGTCGTCTATGTAGGTGAAATCGCGCCACATTTCGCCATTGTTGAAAACCCGGATCGGCTTGCCCTCGAGCATCGCCCGGGTGAACATCCAATAGGCCATGTCGGGGCGGCCCCAGGGACCATAGACCGTGAAAAACCGCAGGCCGGTCTGCGGTATGCCGAACAGATGGGCGTAGGTGTGGCTCATCAACTCATCGGTTTTCTTGGTGGCGGCGTAGAGCGAAACGGGCTTGTCGACCTGATCGGCTTCGCTGAACGGCACGCTGCGGTTGCCGCCATACACCGAGCTCGACGAGGCATAGACCAGATGCTCGAATGCCGGTTCGGCGCGACAGAATTCGAGCACTTCGAGGTGACCCATGACATTGGAGCGGACATAGAGCCGCGGATTGTCGAGTGAGTGACGCACACCCGCCTGCGCGGCGAGATGCACGATCCTGACGATGCCTTGCCCGGCCAGAGCAGCCGCAAGCGCGCCCTGTTCGGCAATATCGAGCTGGTGGAACGAAAAATCCTTGCGGGGCAGAAGGCGGGCAAGCCGCCCCTTTTTGAGCGCCAGGTCGTAATAGTCGTTCATGTTGTCGACGCCGACGACCGCTTGTCCCCGGTCGAGCAGATAGTGGCAAACGTGACTGCCAATGAACCCCGCGGCTCCGGTGACAAGTATAGGCAACAAGCTTCTCCACGCGCATAGCCGGGCCGGTATCTGGAGCGGCAGATCCGGCCCATTTCGTCGTGCTATAGTCGAAAGCCGAGGTGGAGACCACCATTAAGCTGATGCGTCAGCTTGCCTCGCGCATGGCTTCGGCCGCCTGCAGGTCAACCGATACCAGTTGGCTGACGCCTTGCTCGGCCATGGTTACCCCGAACAGCCGGTCCATGCGCGCCATCGTGATCGGGTTGTGTGTGATGATGACGAAGCGCGTTTCGGTGGTTGCGGCCATTTCGTCCATCAGATTGCAGAAGCGTTCGACATTGTGGTCGTCGAGCGGCGCGTCGACTTCGTCGAGCACGCAGATCGGCGCCGGGTTGGTCAGGAACACGGCGAAGATCAGCGACATGGCCGTCAACGCCTGCTCGCCGCCGGACAGCAGCGTCATCGTCTGCGGCTTCTTGCCGGGCGGTCGCGCCAGGATCTCGAGCCCGGCTTCGAGCGGATCGTCGGACTCGATCAGTTGCAGCTCGGCGGTGCCGCCGCCGAACAGATGCGAAAACAGCCGTTGAAAATGCCCGTTGACCACCTCGAAGGCAGCGAGCAGCCGCTCGCGGCCTTCACGGTTCAGGCTGTGGATCGCCTGCCGCAGCTTCCGGATCGCCTCGATGATGTCGTCGCGTTCGGAGACGATGGTCTCCAGCCGGTCCGACAGTTCCTTCTGCTCTTCCTCGGCGCGCAAATTGACGGCGCCCAACCGTTCGCGCTCGACCTTCAGCCGGTCGAGCTGACGCTCGATCTCGGCCATTTCGGGCATCGGGCTGTCGGGTTCGAGGCCGGTGTGGCGGATCACCAGATGCGGCGGCGTGTTCAGCGTTTCCTGGATGCGCGCTTCGACTTCCAGCCGACGCTCGTCGGCGGCGGTCAGCCGCTCTTCGGCGCGAACACGCGTTTCGCGCGCTTCGGCGAGCGATTGGATGGCAGCGGTCGCAGCCTTGTCCAGCTCGGACTGCCGGTTCTCCGCTTCCTGCAAGCGGTCGCCGGCAGCCTTGCGCAGGCTTTCGGCCTCGGCGAGCTGCGACAGCAAGGCGCGCCGCTTGGCGTCGATCTCGTCGGGGGCGTCGGCCAGCCGCTCGCGCTCGGCCTCGGCCTCGGCCTTGCGTTCGCCGAGCGCTGCGATCTGCGTCGACGCGTTTTCGGCGCGCTCCACCCAGTTGCGCCGTTCCGCGCCGATGGCGTCGAGCCGGCGCGCACGTGCCTCGGCTTCCCGCTTCAGGCCCTCGTGAACGGCGCGCGCATCAGCAAGGGCGGCGCGGTCGCGGGCGACGTTGGCGGCCGACTGGTCGAGTTGCGACTGCAGATCGCCGAGATCGGGCGCGTCCTGCAGCAGCATTTCCGCCTCGACGAATGCTGTCGCCGTTTCCTCATGGCTGTCGACAATGCGGGCGCGCGCCTCGTCAAGTGCTGCACGCCGGCTCGACAGTTCGCCGCCGGCCTTTTCGGCCTCGGCCAGCGCATTGCGAGCAGCGTCCAGCCCGTGCTGGGCGTCGCGCCCGGCCTGTCGAGCGGAGCGTTCGGCTTCGCTCGCCTGGGCAAGCGCCTGTTCGGCCCGGGCAAGAGCCTGTTCGGCGTCGCGCAGGATGCGGGTGGCATCAACGGCTTCGGCGTCGAGTTCGGCCAGCCGGTTTTTCTGCGCCAGCCGCTGCGCGGCAGCGGTCGGCGCATCGGCGCTGGCGGTAAAGCCGTCCCAGCGCCACAGCGCGCCTTCGCGGCTGACCAATCGCTGCCCGGGAGCAAGCAGCGTCTGCAGCCTTCTTCCGTCGGCGGCTTCAACAATGCCGATCTGGGCCAGCCGGCGGGCCAGCTGCGCCGGCGCGCGCACCACGCTGGCGAGGCTCTTTATGCCTTCGGGCAACGCGGCGTCGCCGGGCTGGATTTCGCTCTGGCCCCAATGCACCGGCGCGCTGCGGTCGAGCGGCACGTCGAGATCTTCGCCAAGTGCGGCACCCAGCGCCGTCTCGTAGCCGCGCTCGACGCTGATCTGCTCCAGCACCGAGGGAAACAAGTCGCCGCTCGCAGCATTGAGGATCTTGGCAAGCGTGCGGGCCTCGGTTTCGATCCGCGCCAGCTCGGCCTTTGCGTCCTGAACCGGTGGGCGGGCAGCACCTTCGCCCGCGCGCGCCTCGGCGACCGCCCGTTCGGCTGCGATCGCTGCTGCCTCGGCCCCTTCGAGCAGTGCCAGCGCCTGTTCGACCAGCAGCCGCTTCTCGGCGGGATCGGGCAGGCCGGCGACCCTGGAGACGATCTCCGACAATTCGCGGTCGACATCGGCAAGCTGGCGGGCAAAGCGGTCGCGGCGCTCAGCGGTGTCGCGCAGCGTCCGTTCGATCTGGTTGCGGGAGGCGGCAGCCTCCGCCCGTTCGGCGGTCAGCGCGGCGAGCCTGGCCTCGCTAGAGGCAAGCGTCGATGCCGCCTGCTCGAAAGCCCCGCGGGTGCTGGCCTCACGCTCGGCGGCGCCGGCGTTTTCGGCGTTGAGCGCGGCTTCTTCGGCAGCGAGACGTTCGAGAATATCCGCATTGTCGCGGACCATGCGCTCCTCGCGGGCAAGGTCGCCATCAAGCTGTTGCAGTCGGCGGTCGAGCTCTGCCTGGCGGGCGCGGATGCGGCCTGCCTCTTCCTCGATCTGCGCCTTGGCGATCGACAGACGCTGGAAGGCTGCGGCGGCAGCGGCTTCGGCATCGCGCAGGTCCGGCAGCCGGTGGGCGTTGATGCCTTGTTCCCTGGCGGCAGCCATCTGGGCGGCGGCACGGTCGCCGACCAGCGCGGTGGCAATCGCCAGCGCCGAACGCGCTTCGCCTTCCTGCCTCTTGGCCAGCGTCCAGCGAAGATGCAGCAGCGTCGCTTCGGCCTTGCGGATGTCGGCCGACAGGTTCTTGAAGCGCGAGGCTTGGCGGGCCTGGCGTTTCAGGCTTTCGATCTGGCTTTCCAGTTCGCCGACGACGTCGTCCAGCCTTTCGAGGTTCTGTTCCGCTGCCTTCAGCCGCAGCTCGGCTTCGTGGCGCCGTGTGTGCAGGCCGGAAATTCCGGCTGCCTCTTCCAGCAGCGCGCGGCGCGCCTGCGGCTTTGCCTGGATCAGCTCGCCGATGCGGCCCTGCCCGACCATCGACGGCGAACGCGCGCCGGTCGACTGGTCGGCGAACAGCAGCTGCACGTCCTTGGCGCGGGCCTCCTTGCCATTGATGCGGTAGAGCGAACCCGCCTCGCGTTCGATGCGGCGCGAAACCTGCAACTCGTCTGCATCATTGAAGGCCGAGGGCGCGCTACGGTCGCTGTTGTCGAGAAAAAGCGTGACTTCAGCGGTGTTGCGGGCCGGTCGTGTTCCGGAACCGGAAAAGATGACGTCGTCCATGCCGGACGCACGCATGTTCTTGTAGGAGCTTTCGCCCATAACCCAGCGCAGCGCCTCGACCAGGTTCGACTTGCCGCAGCCATTCGGCCCGACGATGCCGGTCAGGCCGCGTTCGATGACGAACTCGCTGGGTTCTACGAAGGATTTGAAGCCGAGCAGGCGAAGGCGCGAGAACTTCATTCGCGCCGGCCCATAGCCAAGTTTCGCAACACTGTTCCGGGGTTTTGCAAGGAGAACCCGCGGCAAAACAAAGAAGTGCGCACGCCGAAGCGACGCCGCTTCGGCGCTGCCGAAACGTCAGAGCAGAGGGTCGATGATGGCCGACATTTCCGCAATCGACATCGCCCCTTTGTAGGTCTTTCCGTTGATGAAAAAGGTCGGTGTGGAATCGACCTTGAATTCGTCGGCGCCGCGCTTCTGGACGGATCTCACATCGTCCAGAAGTTTCTGGTCCGTCAAGCAGGCCTCGAAGGACTCCTGTGTAAAACCGGCAAGCTTGGCGATTTGCAGCAGTGCGTCCTTGGTATTGTTCACACCAACCCAGTTGGCCTGCTGCCTGAACAGAACGTCGACCATCGGGAAATAGTTGTCCTTGGAGCAGCGCGCCAGCATGAAACCGGCCTCGGCGCTGGGATCGAACGGAAACTCGCGCAGGATGTAACGGGCTTTGCCGGTGTCGATATATTTCGTCTTCAGCTCCGGAAAAGTGGTCTCGGCGAAATGCGCGCAATGCGGGCAGGTCATCGATGCATATTCGACGATAGTGACCTTTGCATCGTCCTTGCCGAGCTGCATGTCGGGCAGCGCGCCGGGCTTCAACAAGGCTGCCATATCCACCGTGCCCTGAGCTTCAGGCGCTTTGGCGGCGGCCGGAGCGGCCGGCTTCGCAGGTTCCGCCGGAGCCGCAGGTTTCACATCCTGCGCCTCGGCTTTCTCGCCCGAGTCGCTGCAGGCGGCAAGCAGGGCCGCCGCTGGTATTGCGGCCAGCGAAGTCAAAAGGTGTCTGCGGGACAAGGAACGAAGCATACGAATCACCTGGCAATAGTTGGATTTTGCAATGCAAAGGCTACAAAAAGCGAGAGTTGGCGCGAATTAAGGCATTACCGCCCCTATTCCAATCGCCAAATCCGGGCATTCCATCACGATAGCGCGAGATCACGGCTTCTTTTGACCAAGAATGGTGGCGCCAAGCCGCTCCAACGAGGCGCGCAGCCCGTCGTCCTCGATCAAACCGACAGTGCCCGACAGCTTCGCCTTCTCCGCCACGGTCAGCGGCCGCAAACTGGATTTCGGCTTGTCCTTGCCCGCCATTACCGGCTTCTGCACGATCCTGATCCGGCCGATCGCATTGAAACCGAGAAACGCATTGACCCGGTTGATGATCTCGCCGGTCTCGTGCTGCAGATGCAGTGCCGCCACACCCTCGCAGGCAATTACCAGCACTGCCGGCTCGAACGGATCGTCCTCGTGCATGCGGCGCGGCCACTGGATCTTTTCCGGGCGTGAGCGGCCGGCAAGCCGCGGTCCGGCAAGCTCTTCCCACGACTGGACCAGCCCGATCGACATGCCGGCCCGCTTGCGCAGCACCGGGTCGAGGATCTCGGTTGCGAGATCGCTCACCGGAACGGGATTGCCGAAGGGCCTTTTCCCTGCCATGTGCGTTCTCCAGCTTCAGCACCAGTGGATTAGGGCCGACCCTCGATCAATGGCACTGCACGACCAGACCCGCAAGGCCGTATCCGGAGACAATGGCGAGATCGCGTTCCGGCTGCTTGGCTGGTACGACGCGCATCACCGCGAGCTGCCGTGGCGCGTTCCGCCGCGTGCGCTGGCAGGCGGCGCCCAGCCCGATCCCTATCTCGTCTGGCTTTCCGAAGTGATGCTGCAGCAAACCACGGTCGAGGCGGTAAAATCCTATTTCCGGGCTTTCGTGCAGAAATGGCCAACTGTCGAGGCACTGGCGGCGGCACCGACCGAAGACGTCATGAAGGCCTGGGCCGGGCTCGGCTATTATTCCCGCGCCCGTAACCTCAAAGCCTGCGCCGATCTCGTCGCGCGGCAAGGCGGCCGCTTTCCGGACAGCGAGTCCGGCTTGAGGGAACTGCCCGGCATCGGCGCCTACACGGCGGCGGCGATCGCGGCGATCGCCTTCGACCGACCAGCCGCGGTCGTCGACGGCAATGTCGAACGGGTCGTCTCACGGCTGTATTCGATCGCCACGCCTCTGGGCGACGCCAAGGGCGAGATACGCGGCCAGGTCCAACGCATGGTTCCCCCGACAAGGCCCGGCGACTTCGCGCAGGCGATGATGGACCTGGGCGCGACGATCTGCACGCCGCGCCGGCCCCGCTGCATGCTCTGCCCCGTCAGGCAGGATTGCAGCGCCACAATCTCGGGCGATCCCGAGCGCTTTCCGGTCCGCCTGCCCAAGGCCGAGAAACCCTTGCGCCGCGGCGCCGCCTTCGTCGCCGTCAGGAGCGACGGCGCCATCCTTTTGCGCAAGCGCGCGAATAAAGGCCTGCTGGGCGGCATGACCGAAGTGCCGACGACCGGCTGGACCGCGCGGATCGATGGCGCCACCACGGTGGCGGCAGCCCCGTTCCCCGGCGACTGGCGGCAGGCCGGACGCATCGGCCATATCTTTACCCATTTTGCGCTTGAACTCGACGTGTTCAAGGCGGAGACCGACAGCGTCGGCCCGGCCGGGCATTTCTGGTCGCTGGCCCATGAAATTTCCGGGGAGGCGCTGCCGAGCGTCATGAAAAAGGTAATCGAAGCGGCGATACCGGGCGCGACGAAAAAGCAGCGGCCGCATTGAAAGAGAGAAGAATGTCCGAAATCCGCCACATCGTTTTCGACATCGGCAAAGTGCTGATCCACTATGATCCGAACCTGCCCTTCAGCCGCTTGATCCCCGATCCCGACGAACGGAAATGGTTCTTCGAAAATGTCTGCACGCACGACTGGAACATCGAGCAGGACCGCGGCCGCAGCTGGGAAGAGGCCGAAGCGCTGGCAATCGCTCAGTATCCCGACCATGCCGAAAACATCCGCAATTTCCGCCGGCACTGGCACGAGATGGTGCCTCATGCCTATGAGGACAGCGTCGCCATCATGATCGGGCTGATCGAGAGCGGCCATGACGTGACGATGCTGACCAATTTCGCGGCCGATACGCTTGCCGAGGCCCGCGAGCGGTTCGATTTCCTCAATAGGCCGCGCGGCGTGACCGTGTCGGGCGACATCCGCCAGATCAAGCCGGATCGTGCCATCTACGATCACCACGTCGCCGCGTTCGGCCTCGATCCGGCAGCCACGCTGTTCATCGACGACAGCCAGAAGAATGTCGACGGCGCCAAGGCGGCCGGTTGGCAGGCTGTGCTGTTCACCGACGCAAAGACGCTCAGGGCGGACCTTGAGCGCCTTGGGATCAAAGTGTGATTTGAATCGCTTCCAGAGGTTGGGTGAGCCTTCGCATAACCGATCTATCGCAACTCGGAGCCTCAGGCCCCTGCCCGCTCCATGCCCAGCCGCGCAATGCGGCGAAGCTCGTCGATTGGTGTCAGGCCGCCGCTGCGCTCATAATGCCAGAAGGTCCATCCGTTGCAGGCGTCCAGCCCCTGCACGTGTGCGCCGATCTTGTGGATCGACCCGGCACTGTCGCCGATCGCCAGCGTGCCATCGGCACGCACTTTTGCCGCCCAGCGCTTCTTGGCGTCGTAGAGCGTGGCGCCGGGCGCCACCAAGCCATTGTCGAGAAGCGTGACGAATGCGACGCGCGGCTCAGCCCGCTTGCCGGTCAGCACCGTCAAATTGGCGCCTTCCAGCGGCCGGACCGCATCGATACGTTCCATGGCGGCATCGATATAGGCCTGCTCACGCTCGATGCCGACGAAGTGGCGGCCAAGCCGCTTGGCCACAGCCCCGGTGGTACCTGAACCGAAGAAGGGGTCGAGCACGATGTCGCCCGGCCTGGTCGATGCCGTCATGACGCGGGCAAGCAACGCTTCCGGCTTCTGCGTCGGATGCAATTTGTCACCATTGTCGTTCTTCAGGCGCTCGCCGCCGGTGCAGATCGGAAACAGCCAGTCGGAACGCATCTGAATGTCGTCGTTCGACGCCTTCAGCGCCTCGTAGTTGAATGTGTAACCCTTGCCCTTTTGGTCGCGCGATGCCCAGATCATCGTCTCATGCGCGTTCTGGAAACGGCGGCCACGGAAATTGGGCATTGGATTGGTCTTGCGCCAGACGACGTCGTTGAGGATCCAGAAGCCCAGGTCCTGCATCTTGGCGCCGACCCTGAAAATATTGTGGTAGGAGCCGATGACCCAGATCGTGCCGTTGGGCTTCAACACGCGGCGCGCCGCCAGCAGCCAAGCGCGAGTGAAGGCGTCGTAGGCCTCAAAACTGTCGAACTGGTCCCAATGGTCGTCGACGGCATCGACCTTGGATTGGTCGGGCCGGTGCAGATCGCCATCGAGCTGTAGGTTGTAAGGCGGATCGGCAAAGATCACGTCGATCGACTTTTCCGGCAGCCGTTCGAGCGCGGCGACGCAGTCGCCCTTCAGGATCGTATCCAGCCACTCGGATTGCTGGGGAGCATCGGAAAGGTCGTCGAGAAGACGCACGGCAGACATTGTGACACCCAAGGCACGCGTTACTGTTTACGGTCCGTTATGGTTACCGATCAGCGTAAATATTCAGTGAAGCAGCACGCCGAATTTGCGAAGCCCGGCCTGTTGGTGTATGCCGCGCCGCCTGAGCCGTTTTGACCAAAGGCCCTCTCGGCATTCCCCTCATCCCGCTTCCCGGATCACCATGCCCCAGCCAGATCTTGTCATCTTCGATTGCGACGGCGTGCTCGTCGATTCCGAAATCATCGCCGCGCGTATCGATGCCGAGCTTTTGACCTCGGCTGGCTACGAGATATCGGCCGAGGAGATCTCCGAGGTCTATGCCGGGCTGACGTTCAAGGACATCATGATGCGGGTCGAGGAAAAGTCCCGGATCCCGTTCCAGGCCTCCCTGATCGACAAGGAGGAACAGCTTGTCGATCGCAGGCTGCGCAGCGACGTGCGTGCCATCGACGGAGCGCACGAAGCTGTCGCCGCGGTAGCAGTGCCGCGCTGCGTCTGTTCGAATTCGCGTTCTGAGCGGATCGAATTCATGCTGGAGAAGGTGCAGCTTTTGCCGTTCTTTGCCGGCCGGATCTTTTCCTCGCTGGAAACCCCGACCGGGAAAACCAAGCCGGCGCCGGACGTGTTTCGGTTCGCCGCGGAAAAGCTCAAGGCCGATCCTGCGAACACCTTTGTCATCGAGGATTCGGTGCATGGCGTCACCGGCGCCAAGACGGCGGGAATGCGCGTCATCGGCTTTACCGGCGCGGCGCACAGCTATCCCGGCCACGCCGATGCGCTGACCGAGGCCGGCGCGGAAACGGTCATCCGCCGCTGGGCGGAACTGAAAAGCGTGATCGCCGCGCTGTCGGAATGGTCGGCGGACGCGTGAGAGGCCGCCTCCAGCCGCCGTGGCGCGAATGCAGCGGCTTAGTTGGTCGCGGCGGCTTTCTTCTTCCTTGGCTTGTCTGTCGCTACTTTCGGAGCGCCCTCGTCATACCCGGCATATGCCTGGTAGTCCTTCGCCGTCGGCTCCGGAACGACGACGTTGGAATCGGTGAAGACGAACTGTGTGGCACTCGAAGGATCGGTAACCTGGACCTGATAGGAGTGAAGCTGCGAATAGAGGACTTCGGTGCCGTGCATCACCGCGATGCGGATCGGCATGGTGATGGTCCCGGGGGTGAACATCGGGCCAGGCACGACCTTGCCGGCGACGGCTATCTTCATCGACAAGGAGCCGTTGGCGCGGCTGCAGTCGCGGGTCACATCGGTGATCGAAGCCTGATAGATGATCTTGGCGGAATCGTCCGGCTGATCGACGCCAGCCGCGTCCGCTGCCGGCTGCGCGGCTTCCTCGGCGGCAACATCGGTTTTTTTCTTCGGCTTCGGACCGCTCTTGGCGTAGGTATTGAAGAAAGCGGTGCCGTCACGCAACGTCACTTTCGGGCAATAGGCCTGCAGCTGGCTGGAAAGCACCTTGGGATCGGGTGGCGGTGGCGGCGTCGTGTCCTTCTTGCCGAAGCCGAGAATACCATTGTCGCTCGATTGGCAGCCTGCGGCGGCAAGCATAAAGCCGGCGAGCCCCAGACCCGCGACAAAACGACCGTTGAATGAATGAAACGCCATGAACTGCACTTCCCTCTCGCAAAGCCGGTGACGTATATCAACCGCGCGGCAAAAATGCGACTGAGCCCGCGCAGAAATCCACCACCTCGCGGCGGGCCAAAATTCCCGGCAGCAATGGAAACGTAACGATGCAATATGTGAGTACCCGCGGGGAAGCGCCCGCGCTTGGATTTTCCGACGCCGTGCTGGCCGGACTGGCGCGCGACGGAGGGCTCTACCTGCCGAGCGCCTGGCCGCATTTTTCCGCAGCCGAGATCCGCGCCATGCGCGGCCTTGCCTATCCCGATCTTGCCATCCGTGTGCTGTCGCCGTTCCTCGGCGGCGAGATCGCGGCGCCGGTGTTCGAACGGCTGGTGCGCGAAGCCTATGCGACCTTCCGCCATGAGGCCGTCTGCCCGCTGGTGCAGACCGGGCCGAACAGCTTCGTGCTCGAGCTCTTCCATGGCCCGACGCTCGCGTTCAAGGACGTGGCGATGCAGCTTCTTGCGCGGCTGATGGACCATGTGCTGGCCGAGCGCGACCAGCGCGCCACCATGGTCGGCGCCACCTCCGGCGACACCGGAGGGGCCGCCATCGATGCCTTTGCCGGGCGCAACCGCACCGACATCTTCGTGCTTTTCCCGCATGGCCGCGTCTCGCCGGTACAGCAGCGGCAGATGACGACCTCGACCGCCGCAAACGTCCATGCGTTGGCGATCGAAGGTAATTTCGACGACTGCCAGGGCCTGGTGAAGGACATGTTCAACGACCACGGTTTTCGCGACCGGGTATCGCTGTCGGGCGTCAATTCGATCAACTGGGCCCGCATCATGGCCCAGATCGTCTATTATTTCTCCTCCGCGCTGTCGCTCGGCGCGCCCGACAGACCGGTTTCCTTCACCGTGCCGACCGGCAATTTCGGCGACATCTTTGCCGGCTATGCCGCCAAGAAGATGGGGCTGCCGATCGAACGGCTGATCATCGCCGCCAACGACAACGATATTCTGGCGCGCACGCTGGCGACCGGCGAATACCGCATGAAGGGGGTCCTTTCGACCACGTCGCCCTCGATGGACATCCAGGTGTCTTCGAACTTCGAACGCTTGCTGTTCGAAGCGTCCGGCCGCGATGCCTCGACCGTGCGGCGCTACATGAACGGGCTCAAGCAGTCCGGCGCCTTCACCATCGAGGCTGGCGAAATCGCCAAGATCCGCTCCGAATTCGACGCCGGCCGCGCCACCATGGACGAGGTCGCCGCCACCATCCGCACCACACTTGCGGCGAGCGGCTATCTGCTCGACCCGCATACGGCCGCGGCCGTGCATGTGGCCGCCGGCAAGGCTGCGGGTGAGGTGCCGATGGTGGTGCTGGGCACTGCGCACCCGGCAAAGTTTCCCGCCGCCGTCGAAGCCGCCAGCGGCGTGTCGCCTGCCCTGCCTGCATGGCTAGGCGGGTTGATGAGCGCCGAGGAAAAATACACGGTACTTCCATCCGACCTGAAAATGGTGGAAGATTATCTCGGCCGCCACACGCGGGCGGCGCGTTAGGGAGTAATTGCCATATGGGTGTTGAGGTAAGCCGTCTGTCGAACGGCCTGACAGTCGCCACCGAAACCCTTCCAAGCCTCGAATCTGTTGCCCTTGGCGCCTGGGTCAAGTCGGGCGCACGCAACGAGCGTGACGAAGAGCACGGAATGGCGCACTTGCTCGAGCACATGGCTTTCAAGGGCACCAGGCGGCGAAGCGCCTTCGAGATTGCCTCGGAGATCGAGGACGTCGGCGGTGAGATCAATGCCGCCACCAGCGTCGAGACGACCTCGTATTATGCAAGGGTTCTTAGCGACGACGTGCCGCTGGCGGTCGATATTCTTTCCGACATCCTGCAGGACTCCGAATTCGATCCGCAGGAGTTGGAACGAGAGCAGCATGTGATTTTGCAGGAGATCGGCGCCGCGCACGATACGCCCGACGACGTCGTTTTCGATCACTTTACCGAGACCGCCTTTCGCCACCAGACTATCGGCCGCTCGATTCTCGGCACGCCGGAAACCGTCAAATCCTTCACTTCGAAGCAGTTGCACGACTTCATCGAGCGACAGTACGGTGCCGAGAACATGGTGATGGTGGCGGCCGGCGATATCAAGCACGACGATTTCGTGCGGGAGGTCGAAAAGCGGCTCGGCAGCTTCCGCGGCAAGGCCGACGGCACCATCCCGCAATATGCGCAGTATGTCGGCGGCGATTTTCGCGAGGACCGCGACCTGATGGACGCCCAGATCGTGCTGGGTTTCGAGGGCCGCGCCTATCACGTCCGCGATTTCTATGCCTCCCAGGTCCTGTCGATGATCCTGGGCGGCGGCATGTCGTCGCGACTTTTCCAGGAAGTCCGCGAAAAACGCGGCCTGTGCTATTCGGTCTATGCCTTCCATTGGGGTTTTTCCGACACCGGCGTCTTCGGGGTCCATGCCGCGACCGGACAAAGCGATATTGCCGAGCTGGTGCCTGTGATCATCGACGAGCTGCAAAAGGCCGGCGAAAACATCCTGCAGGAGGAGCTCGACCGGGCGCGGGCGCAATACCGCGCCGGGCTGATCATGTCGGCCGAGAGCCCGGCCAGCCGCGCCTCGCAGATCGCCAGGCAGTTGCTTCTGTTCGGCAGGCCGATCGCCAAGGAAGAGCTGATGGAGCGCCTGTCGGCGTTGACTGTCGAGCGGCTGACGGATCTGTCGTCCCGGCTTTTTTCGACCAAGCCGACGCTTACAGCTGTCGGGCCGGTGGGTACGCTCGCGCCCTATGAGGCGATCCTCGATTCGCTTTCGGGCACGCAGACCACTGCCCGTAAGCTTGCCGTCTAAGCCCATTCGAGCATCGTGTTCGCGCTCCCTTTCTTTCGCCGCGACCTGCCGGCACTGAAGGGCGAGCTGGTCACGCTGCGCGTGCCGCTGACCAACGACTATCGCGAGTGGTCGGTGCTGCGCAGTGAAAGCCGCGCCTTCCTCGAGCCGTGGGAGCCGCGATGGACGCCTGACGAGCTCGACCGCACGGCGTGGCGGCACCGTATCGGCCGCTACCGCGAGGACTACGCGCAAGGGACGGCGATCGCCTTCTTCATCTTCGAGAAAAGCAGCGGCAAGCTGGCCGGCGGTATCACCCTCGGCAATATCCGCCACGGGGTCGCCCAAAGCGGCCATATCGGCTACTGGATCGGCGAGCGCTTCAGCGGACGCGGGCTGATGACCGATGCCGTCAAGGTGGTGACGCGTTTCGCCTTCGAAACGCTGCGGTTGCACCGGATCGAAGCTGCCTGTATCCCCGATAATGCCCGGTCGATCCGCGTGCTTGAAAAAGCCGGATTCCGGCGCGAAGGACTGCTACGATCCTATCTCAGGATCAACGGCATCTGGCAGGACCATTACCTATATGCCCGAATCGCGGACGATCCGCCGGGCGTTGGAACAAAGGACTGATTTTTGACGAATTTTCTGCGCAACGGGTCGCTGCTTGCCTTTATGCTGGCGGCAATCGTCACGCTCTGCGCGGCATCGTCGGCGTTTGCGGTCGAACCGATCAAGATTGCCCGCGACGACGTGGCGCTCGACCTTTCGGGTGCCGTCGCAATCTACCGCAACCAAGGCGAGAATTTCCAGGTCTCGACGGCACCCGGCCCGGACGGCATCGTGCGGCGCATCGAGGTCGAGGCCAATGACGCGCGCTCGACCGGCGACTGGGCGGTGTTCGCGCTCGCTAACACCACCGACCAGCAGCTCGACAGGCTGATTGTCGCACCGCATTTCCGGCTGGTGAATTCCGGCCTGTTCTGGCCGGATCTCGGCTCGACCCGTATCGCTGCGATCACTCCCAGCGAAGGCTTTGCGCTCGACCGCCAGACCAGCCCCGACGCCGACGTGTTCCGGGTGACGTTGAACCCCGGAACGGTGATCACCTTCATCGCCGAGCTCGCCTCGCCCAAGCTGCCGCAGGTCTATCTGTGGGATCCTGAATCTTACAAGGACTCGGTCAATTCCTACACGCTGTTTCGTGGCATCGTCATCGGCATCGCCGGCCTGCTGGCGCTGTTCCTGACCATTCTTTTCGTCGTCAAGGGGACCTCGATGTTCCCGGCGACGGCGGCCCTTGCCTGGGCGGTGCTTGCGTATATCTGCGTCGATTTCGGCTTTCTTAACAAGATCATAGAAATATCCCCGGGCAACGAGCAGATGTGGCGCGCCGGAACGGAGGTGGCGCTTGCGGCGACCTTCGTGGTGTTCCTTTTTGCCTATCTCAACCTCAACCGGTGGCACGGCCATTTCAGCTACGGCGCGCTGGTCTGGATTCTCGGGCTGGTGCTGATTGCCGGCGTCGCCATCATCGATCCGGCGGTTGCCGCCGGCATTGCCAGGCTGTCCTTCGCCGCCACCGCACTGACGGGGCTCGGCCTGATCATCTTCCTCGGTATCCGCGGTTACGACCGCGCCATCATGCTCGTGCCCAGTTGGGTGATGGTTCTGCTGTGGCTATGCGGATCGTGGATGGCGATCACCGGCATGCTGGACAACGATATCGCCCAGCCGGCGCTGGGCGGCGGGCTGATCCTCATCATCCTGCTGATCGGCTTCACGGTGATGCAGCACGCTTTTGCTGGCGGCGCCCTGCATCAGGGCCTGTTCTCCGATCTCGAGCGGCAGGCGCTGGCGGTTGCCGGATCGGGCGATACTGTGTGGGACTGGGACGTGCTGCGCGACCGGGTCGTCACTCGTCCCGACGTCAGCATTCAGCTCGGCCTTGCTCCCAACAGTCTCGGCGGTCCCGCCCGCAACTGGCTGCCGGTGCTGCATGCCGACGACCGCGACACCTTTCGCACGACGCTCGACGTGGTGCTCGAGCACCGGCGTGGCCGGGTGTCGCAAAACTTCCGCCTGCGCGGCGCCGACGGGCACTATCACTGGTTTGCGCTGCGCGCCCGGCCGGTGATCGGCTCGGACGGCGAGGTCATCCGCTGCGTCGGCACCATGGTCGATGTGACGGAGCAGAAGAAGTCCGAGGAACGGCTGCTGCACGACGCCGTGCACGACAATCTGACCGGCTTGCCCAACCGCGAGCTGTTCATGAACCGGCTGGAGGCGATCATTTCGATCGCCCGCACCGAAGAGAAGGTGCGCCCGACCGTCTTCGTCATCGACATCGATCGCTTCAAGCAGGTCAATGACGGGCTCGGCATCTCGGCCGGCGATACCATCCTTTTGACCATAGCGCGGCGGCTGCACCGGCTGCTCAAGCCGAAGGATTCGCTGTCGCGCTTTGCCGGCGACCAGTTCGCGCTGATGCTTTTGTCGGAGCAGGATCCGGCGCGCATCGCGGCCATCGCCGATGCCATCAAGCACGCCATCAACAACCCGATCACCTTCGCCAAGCGCGAGATCGTGCTGACCGCCTCGATCGGGCTGATCACCTGGACGTCCACGCAGACCTCGGCCGAGGACATGGTCAAGGATGCCGAGCTTGCCATGCATCAGGCCAAGCGCTTCGGCGGCGACAGGATCGAGCCGTTCCGGCCCGCCTTCCGCACCGTCGGCACCGACCGGTTGCAGTTCGAGTCCGACCTGCGCCGTGCCATCGAGCGACGCGAATTCACGCTCGCCTATCAGCCGATCGTGCGGCTGGAGGACGGCAGCGTTGCCGGCTTCGAAGCGTTGCTGCGCTGGGACCATCCGCGGCGCGGCATGATCCCGCCGGCGGATTTCATTCCGGTTGCCGAAAACTGCGGCCTGATCGTGCAGCTTGGGCTGTTCGCCATGCAGCAGGCTGCCGAAGACCTGGCCGGATGGCAAAAGCAGATCGGCGATGCGCCGCTGTCGGTCTCGGTCAATCTGTCCAGCCGTCAGCTCATCCGCCGCGACCTGGTCAGCGACGTCCGCTCGGTGATCGCGCGAGCCAACCTGAAACCGCGCTGCTTCCGGCTCGAACTCACCGAATCGCTGGTGATGGACAATCCCGAGCAGACCGCCCATGTGCTGACCAAGCTGAAGCAGCTTGGGATCGGCCTGTCGCTGGATGATTTCGGCACCGGCTACTCATCGCTGGCCTATCTGACGCGCTTTCCGTTCGACACGATCAAGATCGACAAGAGCTTCGTCGACGACGCGACGCCGAAACGCGCGGTGCTGCTCAAATCGATGGTCAACATGGCGCACGAGCTCGGCCTGTCGGTCGTTGCCGAAGGCATTTCGGACGAAAGCGATGCGCTGGAGCTACGGCAGATGGGCTGCGAATACGTGCAGAGCTTCATGTTCGGCGCGCCGATGCCCGGCGACCAGGTGCTGAAGACGCTGAAGGAACAGTATCCGCTCACTCAAGCGTGACAAGTTTCGGGGACGTGATGAGGCTCAGGCGTGACCGGCAGCCAGGCTGAGATGCGCGAGATCGATGCCGATCGAGGCAAGGATCCGGTCGTATTTGCGGTCGATGTCGGCATCGAACAGAAGCTCGGCACTTGCCGGGCAAGTCAGCCAGCCATTCTCGGCGATTTCGTTTTCAAGCTGGCCCGCGCCCCAGCCGGCATAGCCGAGCGCCATCAGCGCCCGCCGGGGTCCGCGGCCGGAGGAGATGGCGCGCAAAATGTCGACGGTCGCGGTCAGGCAGACGTCATCGGACACGGCGAGCGAGGATTCCACCCGGTAGTCGCCCGAATGCAGGACGAAGCCGCGGCTGCGATCCACCGGTCCGCCATTGCGCACGACAAAGTCGCGCGCCGGCGCCGGCAGACGGATCGCCTCCATCTCATTCATGATGCCAAGTTGCACGAGCAGGTCCGGAAACAGCATCTGCTGCGTCTGGTTGATGATCAGCCCCATCGCGCCTTCGTCGCTGTGCGCGCAAATGTAGATGACAGAGCGCGTGAAGCGGTCGTCCTTCATGCCGGGCATGGCGATCAGGAACTGGTCGTCGAGAAAGCCGGGGCCTGTGGCCGTCCTTTTATGGCGCAACAAATCCATGGCCACAGCGTAACGCGTTTCCGAAGCCTCGAAAAGATGGGCGGCGCTCGATTTGATCAGGCTCGTAAATCGAAGGTCACGCAAATATGATGCCGGCCGCGTCATGAAATCATTGTGCGGCCATCAACGGACGATCAAATCACCGTCATGCAAAGCTTGAAAATCCTGCTGCTTGTTGTGGCCATTGGATCGGCGACCGGTCTCCCAGCCTCAGCCTCCTCGTCGGCCTGGTACAACAGCGAAGGCGGCAGGGTGAGGCTGGTGACGAGCGGCAAAGCCGACGAGGCCGGACGTCTCCAGGGCGTCCTCGACATTGCGCTGAAGCCTGGCTGGAAAACCTATTGGCGCGATCCGGGCGATGCGGGCGTGCCGCCACAGATCGACGTCTCGGCCAGCACCAACATTGCCGACGCGACGCTTTTGTTTCCGCCGCCGCAGCGCCATGACGACGGCTATGGCAAATGGGCCGGCTACGACCACCCGGTTTCGTTGCCGGTGACGTTCACGCTTGCCACGCCCGGCCAGCCGGCCGTCATCGATGCGGGCATTTTCCTCGGCATCTGCGAAACCATCTGCATCCCGGTGCAAACAAGGCTGACCGTCGATCCCGGCGCCGATCCGGACAACGCCGAGGACGCGGCACTGGTCAAGGCAGGCCTTGCCACCCTGCCCGCCACGGCAACGCCCGATTTCGGCATAAACGTACTGCCGGGCGACCACGAAACGCTGATTGTCGAAGCGAGCTTTCCGGGCAGCCCCGAGGGCGCCGACTTCTTCGTTGCCGGCGAACGCGATTACATGTTCGGTGCCCCGGCACGCAGTGTAAAGGATGGCAAGCTGATCTTTACTGTGCCGATCCTCGACAGGCCGTCGACAACGCCAACCGATGGCGGCCTGCACTACACGCTGACAAGTGCCGCAGGCGCGGTCGAAGGCCTGTTGCCATTCCCGTGATGCCAACGTCTGGACGGTTGCCGGGCGCGCCTTAATTCGCTATCGCAAGGACACTCCCTTCCATTTCCAAACGAGGACCATCATGACGATCTCCGTTGGCGACAAACTGCCCGATGCGACCTTCAAGACAATGACCGCCGACGGTGCAAAGCCGATCACGACGGGCGAGATATTCTCAGGAAAGACGGTGGTGCTGTTTGGCGTTCCAGGCGCTTTCACGCCGACCTGCAGCAACAATCATCTGCCCGGCTACCTGGACAATTACGACGCCATCCTGGCGCGCGGCGTCGACACTATCGCCGTTGTCTCGGTCAACGATGTTCACGTCATGGGGGCTTGGGCCCGCTTCAGCGGTGGTGAAGGCAAAATCCTTTATCTCGCCGATGGCAATGGCGATTTCGCCAAATCGGTCGGCCTCGACGCCGACCTCTCCAGCGGCGGCATGGGGCTGCGCTCGAAGCGTTTTTCGATGATCGTCGAGGACGGCAAGGTCACCGCACTCAATGTCGAGACAAAGCCCGGCGTCGACGAATCCGGTGCGGCTCACATTCTCGGACAGCTTTCCGTCCCGGCGACAGCTTAGGCCTGGGACGGCGGCGGGCGCCTTCTAGCGCTCAACGTCCAAAGGACGCTGACTTTTGCATCGGCGCATGATCCTTCCGAAAGCCGACCCGGTTTTCGGGGCCATGTGTCGGCCCTTCGGGACTGCTTGCTTTTGGGGACCTTCATTATGTCTGACATCTTGTGGCGCAGCGTCGCGATCGGCATCGGCGCAACCGCGCTTATGGATGTCTGGGCGATTTTCCTGAGCAAGGCCTTTGCCCAACCGCGCCCGAACTGGGGGCTGGTCGGCCGCTGGGTCTGGCATCTCCGGGAAGGCAAGGTCTTCCATGACGACATTGGCAAGGCCTCGCCCTACCCGCATGAATCAGTACTTGGCTGGGCCTTTCATTATGCTGTCGGCATCGTCTACGGCATCATACTGGTCGTGCTGGCCGGGACGGCCTGGCTCACCGCGCCGACCTTCCTGCCGGCTTTTATCCTCGGCATCGTCACCGTCGGCGCCGGGTGGTTTCTGCTGGCGCCCGGCATGGGCGCCGGCTGGGCCGCTTCGAAGCGGCCCAATCCGATGCAGGTCCGCGCCCTCAATCTTGTGTCGCATACGGTGTTTGCCATCGGACTGTTCGGCGCCGCCCTTCTGATCCGCTGACACGCCAGTTCAACCGGATCAATAACTCTGGGTCGAGCGCCGAACCTTCTTGGCCGCCGATTGCCTGGACTGGGTGCCTTCCTTCGGCGGCACGGACGCGAGCACCGGTTTCGCCGACTTCGTCTTGAATGGCGCCATGCCGAGCCGCGCCAATTCGTCGGCGCGCTCGTTCTCAGGATGGCCGGCATGGCCCTTGACCCAATGCCAGGTGACCTGATGGCGGTTGCGCGCCGCGTCGAGCTGCTGCCACAGCTCGGCATTCTTCACCGGCTGCCGGGCGGCGGTCTTCCAGCCGTTGCGCTTCCAGCCATCGATCCAACCGAAAATGCCGTCCTTGACGTAGTTGCTGTCGGTATAAAGGTCGACGACGCAAGGCTCCTTGAGCGCGTTGAGCGCCGAGATCGCCGCCAACAACTCCATGCGGTTGTTGGTGGTCAGAGCCTCGCCACCATGGAGCTCCTTGATGGCGCCGTTGAAGCGCAGGATTGCGCCCCAGCCGCCAGGCCCGGGATTGCCCGAACAGGCACCATCGGTGAAGATTTCAACGCGCTTGGTCATGTCAGTCCATATTCGGAAGGAGAGTTGATCGCCCGGTGGAAGCGCATCCGGCGAATATACTCGGTCGGGTCGCGTTTCATCACCAGCCCGCCGTCCGGAACCGTCAGCCAGTCGTAGAGCCGGGTCAGCATGAAGCGCAGCGCCGAGCCGCGCGCCAGCATCGGCAGCGCAGCTTTCTCGTCACTGCTCAACGGCCGCACGCTTTGGTAGCCGGCGAGCAGCGCCGTGCCCTTGGTCAGATTGAAGGAAAAATCCTTCTCGAAGCACCAGGCGTTCAGGCACGTGGCAACGTCATAGGCGTAGAGGTCGTTGCAGGCGAAATAGAAGTCGATCAGCCCGGACAGTTTCTCGCCGAGGAAGAACACATTGTCCGGGAAAAGATCGGCATGGATGATGCCTTGCGGCAGACCGTTCGGCCAGTTCCGCTCGAAATCGGCGAAATCGGCATCGACCTCGGCCGCCAGTCCCGGCTCGACCTCGTCGGCGCGGGCGCGGGCGGCATTCCACAGCTTGCGCCAGCCATCGATGGCAAGGGCGTTGGGGCGGGTCATCGGAAAATCCGCGCCGGCGAGATGCAGTGCCGCCAGCGCCTTGCCGACCTCGCCGCAATGCGCAGCCGTCGGCCGCCGCAGCGACAGGCCTTCGAGAAAGGTGATGATGACCGCCGGCCGACCGGCAAGTGTTCCGATGACACCGCCATCATGTGCGGTGACCGGGAGCGGGCACGAAATGCCCTTTCTGGCGAGGTGGGCCATAAGGCCGAGAAAGAACGGCAGGTCAGCCTTGTCGACGCGCTTCTCGTAAAGCGTCAGGATGTAGGAGCCGCTGCTGGTGTGCAGCAGAAAATTCGAGTTTTCGGTGCCTTCGGCGATGCCCTTGTAGGACAGGAGGTCGCCGACCGGATAGTTCCTGAGGAATGCGCCGAGCTCGCCCTCGTTGACGTCGGTGTAGACCGCCATCGTTGTTACGCGGCCCCGTTGACGAAGGCCATGTCGGCGGCCGTCAGTTCGACATCGCGCAACACCCGCATCACCGGAAAGTCCTCCGTCTCCGTCGCTGTTACGGCCAGCTCGATGGTCACGTCGAAGCGCTGCCTGAACGCATCGACGATCTCGTCGACGATGATCTCCGGCGCCGAGGCGCCCGCCGACAGGCCGAGCGTCGAAATGCCGGCAATCTCATCCCACGGAATTTCGGAGGCGCGCTGCACGAGAAGCGACATCGAGGCGCCGGCGCGCTCGGCCACTTCGACCAGGCGCCGCGAGTTGGAGGAGTTAGGTGCGCCGACAACCAGGAAGAGATCGGCGCCGGCCGCTGTTTCCTTGACCGCTTCCTGGCGATTGGTGGTGGCATAACAGATCGATTCCGCCGCCGGCGCGTGCAGCTCGGGAAAACGTTGCTGCAGGGCGCGAATGATACCAGCGGTGTCCTCGACCGACAGCGTCGTCTGGGTCACGAAGCCGAGCGCCTGCGGGTCTGCAGGCACGAAGCTTGCGGCGTCGGCTTCGGTCTCGATCAGAGTGACCGCGCCATCCGGCAACTGGCCCATTGTGCCGATCACCTCGGGATGCCCGGCATGGCCGATCAAAAGCACGTGGCGGCCAAGCCGCTGATGGCGCATTGCCTGCTTGTGGACTTTCGAAACCAGCGGGCAAGTCGCGTCGAGATAGAAGAGGTTGCGCGACTGGGCGTCGGCCGGCACCGATTTCGGCACGCCATGCGCCGAAAAGACGACCGGGCTCTGGCGATGCTCGGGCGGGATCTCGGAGAGCTCCTCGATGAACACCGCGCCGAGGCTTTGCAGCCCTTCGACGACGTAGCGGTTGTGCACGATCTCGTGGCGGACATAGACCGGCGCGCCGTATTTCTTCAGCGCCAGCACGACGATCTGGATGGCACGGTCGACGCCGGCACAGAAACCGCGCGGCTGGCAAAGCCGGATGGTCAGCGGTGGCTTTGTGTGAAGCATGATTGCATCTTACGCTGATTGTAGGCCGGTTGATCGGACTGTGACTTCTGAGCTCTAGGCGCGAAATGAGGTGCGCGGCCCTGCCCTGTCAAGGGTAGTGGCGGCAATCATTGGTCTTTCGCCGGGCGGCGGAGCCAGGAGATAAGGACACCGGCAAGGGCGGCGGCAAGGCCGTACCAGGTTATCGCATATTGCAGATGGCTGTTCGGCAGGTCGATGACGGTGACGCCGCCGACCGGCAGCCCGCCGGGGTTGGGCGTGGCGTTCGCATCGATGAAGATCGGCACCAGCGCCGCACCTGCCGGCAGGCCGGCGCTCGAGGCCATCGCATCACGATCCTTCCAGTAGAAGATGTTCTTCTGCGGATCATTGTCGGGAAGCATCATCGAGGGCCTGGCCGGCAGCGGGTTGCGGGCGAGCCCCGTCACCGTCACTTCGCCCCTTACCTGCCCCTGCGGCCGCTTGGCTGAGTCCTTGAAATCGTAAGGCACGAAGCCGCGGTTGATCAGTACGAAACGGCCATTGTCGAGCTGCAGCGGCGTGAAGACATCGAAACCGGACTGGCCTTCCCAGGTGGCGAGGAAATGCCGCTCGCCTTGATGCAGGAAAGTGCCGGTCACCGTTACCGGCGTGTAGTCCACGTCGCCGGTGGCAGCAAACCGCTTTTCGACCTCGGCCAATGGCACGGGCGCCGAATGCGTGCGCTGGTCTATCGTCTCGAGAAGGCCCTCTTTCCAGTGCAGGCGCTGAACCTGCCAGGTGCCGAGCGCCAGCAGGATCAAAAACACGATGACACCCAGGCCGAGCGCCAATGCGCGCTTGGGCCGCGACCGGCCGGCCACCAAACCTGATGCCTCGCTCATTCGCCGCGGTCCAGTCGGCCCTCGGCCGCCTTGTTGCGGTATTGCAGCGTCAGCAGCACGCCCTTGATCAGCCGGAGCGCCGCCAGGCAAAGCACCAGCGTCAGCGGAATCCACAGCAGCAGATGCAGCCAGAGCGGCGGATTGAGCGTCACCTCCGTCCACAACGCCAGGCCGACGACGATGAAGCCGATGATCAGGATAACGAACACCGCCGGCCCGTCGCCGGCATCGGCGAAGGAATAATCGAGGCCGCAATTGGTGCAGCGATTGCCGACCGTGAGGAATCCAGAAAACAGCTTGCCCTCGCCGCAGCGCGGGCAGCGGCCATGCAGGCCGGCCGAGACCGGATCGATTGGTGGCCAGATCGCCTTGTCGTCGCTCATCGGATCATCCTAGGAGCATTTGCCGCAAAAGATAAGGCGGCCGCGTCGCCGCAGCCGCCTTGTCGATTTCCTCAGGTCGATCTCAATGCGGTTCGATCATCGCGCCGTTCGATGCCCAGACGTAGATCGAGGCAAACAGGAACAGCCACACCACGTCGACGAAGTGCCAGTACCAGGCGGCGGCCTCGAAGCCGAAATGCTGCTTGGGCGTGAAGTCGCCCTTCATGGCGCGGATCAGGCAGACCAGCAGGAAGATAGTGCCGATGATGACGTGGAAGCCGTGGAAGCCGGTCGCCATGAAGAAGGTGGCGCCGTAGATTGAATCCCTGAAGCCGAACGGCGCGTGCATGTACTCGTAGGCCTGCACCATGGTGAACAGCATGCCGAGGCCGACGGTCAGCACCAAGCCATTGATCAGGCCTTTGCGGTCGCCGTGGATGAGCGAGTGATGCGCCCATGTCACCGTGGTGCCCGACAGAAGCAGGATGACGGTGTTGTAGAGCGGCAGATGGAAGGGGTCGAGAACTTCGATGCCCTTGGGCGGCCAGACGCCGCCGGTGAAGGCGGTGCGGGCGTATTGATGGACCTCGCCCGGAAACAGGCTGGCGTCGAAGAAGGCCCAGAACCAGGCGACGAAGAACATCACCTCGGAGGCAATGAACATGATCATGCCGTAGCGCAGATGCAGCGACACGACGCGGGTGTGGCGACCCTCATGCGCCTCCTTGATGGTGTCAGACCACCAAGCGAACATCGTGTAGATGACGATCAAAAGGCCAATGAAGAACAGCCACGGATTGGCGATGTTGAAACCGAAGATCGGGAAATCGCCGCCCTTGAGATACTGCATGTAACAGACGCCGCCGATCGCGGTCACCAGTGCCCCGACGGAGCCCAGGAAAGGCCACGGGCTCGGGTCGACGAGATGATAGTCATGCTGTGGTTTTGCGTGTGCGTCTGCCATATCAACCCCCGAGGCTTGCTTCGGTATCTGAAATCTTGTTGCGGCGGCCGTCGGCCGGCACCGATGATGCGACCGGCTTGGTCTTGTCGACCGGGAACATCGTGTAGGACAGGGTAATCGTCCTCAAATCCTTCAATTCCGGCGCATTGACGATGTCGGGATCGACATAGAACACGACCGGCATGTCCAGCGTCTCGCCCGGCTTCAGCGTCGTGTCGGTGAAGCAGAAACACTCGACCTTGTTGAAGTAAGGCCCAGCCAGTTCCGGCTGCACGTTGAAGGTGGCGCGTCCGGTGATGGGCCGGCTGAATTTGTTCGTCGCGCTGAAATGCGCCTCGGCGGTCTCGCCGATCTTGATGGTGATCGAGCGGTCGACCGGCTGGAATTGCCAGGGAACGCCGGCGGTGTTGGCATCAAAGCGGATGGTGATGTCGCGGTCGAGCACCCGATCGGCATATTGCTGGGTCGCCCGTTTGACGGTGCCGCCGTAGCCTGTCGCCTGGCAGAACATCGCATAGAGCGGCACTGCGGCGTAGGCCATGCCGATCATGCCGCCGAAGAACGCGATGCAGACGGCAGCGACGACGCGGTTCGTATTCTTCTTCGTAGGATCGGTGACTGTTTGCCTGGTCATCGTCAGCTCACATCGAGCCAGGGAAACTGTGGCCAAATTTCACGATGGTCGCGACGTAGAATATGACGACCAGCGCCGCCAGCGCGAAACCGATTGCGGCCGAGCGATTGCGGCGCGCCTTCTGCTGACGTTCGGTCAGCGTGACCAGTTCAAGCTTCTTTTCGGCCATGCTCATGCTCCGCCGATGGTCAGCGCGCGCGCGACGACGCAATCGCCAAGGTAGGTGGCGAAGATGGCGAAGAGATAAAGCAGCGAATAGCCGAACAAGGCCTTGGCTGGCTTCATCGCCCTGTCGTCATCGGCCATTTGCAGCACCTTCCACGCATACCAGACGAAGCCGGCGCCGAGCAGCAATGCAACGATGCCATAGGCCGGCGTGGTGAAGCCAAGAACCCATGGCAACACGCCAACCGGCGCGAGGACCAGCGCATAGGCAAAGATCTGGCGCCTGGTCGCGGGATGGCCGGCGACATTCGGCATCATCGGAATGCCTGCCTTGGCGTAGTCCTCCGACTTGAACAGCGCGAGCGCCCAGAAATGCGGCGGCGTCCACAGGAAGATGATCAGGAACAGCACCAAGCTTTCGAGGCTGACCGATCCGGTTACCGCCGCCCAGCCGATGACCGGCGGAATGGCGCCGGCAGCACCGCCGATGACGATGTTCTGCGGCGTCCAGCGCTTCAGCCACATCGTATAGATGACAGCATAGAAAAAGATGGTGAAGGCCAGAAGCGATGCGGCCAACCAGTTAACCAGCACGCCGAGCGTCATCACCGACAGAACCGACAGCACCAGCCCGAAGCTCAATGCCTCGCCTGGCCGGATGCGGCCGGCCGGCACGGGACGGCCGGCGGTGCGCGTCATCACCGCATCGATGTCTGCGTCGTACCACATGTTGAGCGCACCGGACGCGCCAGCACCAATGGCAATAGCCAGGATCGCGATCACCGCCAGCAGCGGATTGATGGTCACCGGAGCGGCGACCATGCCGACAAACGCGGTGAACACCACCAGCGACATGACGCGCGGCTTCAGCAGGGCGAAGAAATCGCCCGCCGTCGCTTCCGACATACGGAAGCCTGGCTCGTCAATCAGTCTGTCTTCGGCAAGGGCCATGCGTACTTAAAGTCCATCATTCCGTTGGCCAAAACCGCCGGTCGGCCGGCGGTTCCGTATTAAAGGAGGCAACCGCCTACTTGATCTTCGGCAACTGTTCCCACTGGTGGAACGGCGGCGGCGAAGGCAGCTGCCATTCCAGCGTGGTCGCACCCTCGCCCCAAGGATTGGCGCCGGCGACCCGCTTCTTCTGGAACGCCTCGAAGACGCCGAACAGGAAGATGACGACGCCGACAGCCGAGATGTACGAGCCGTAGGACGACACCATATTCCAGCCGGCGAAGGCATCCGGATAGTCGATATAGCGACGCGGCATACCGGAAAGGCCGAGGAAGTGCTGCGGGAAAAAGACCAGGTTGACGCCGACGAAAGTGACCCAGAAGTGGGTGTTGGCGATCACGGGCGAATACATGTAGCCGGTCATTTTCGGGAACCAGTAGTACCAGCCGGCGAAGATGGCGAAGACCGCGCCCAGCGACAGCACGTAGTGGAAGTGCGCGACCACGAAATAGGTGTCGTGCAGCGGGCGGTCGAGGCCGGCATTGGCCAGCTGCACGCCGGTGACGCCGCCAACAGTGAACAGGAAGATGAAGCCGATCGCCCACAGCATCGGCGTCTTGAGCGAAATCGACCCGCCCCACATGGTGGCGATCCACGAGAAGATCTTCACACCCGTCGGCACCGCGATGACCATGGTGGCAAAGACGAAATAGCGCTGTGTGTCGAGCGACAGGCCCGTCGTGTACATGTGGTGGGCCCAGACGATGAAGCCAACCGCGCCGATGGCAACCATCGCATAGGCCATGCCTAGATAACCGAACACCGGCTTCCTCGAAAAGGTCGAGATGATGTGGCTGATGATGCCGAAACCCGGGAGGATCAGAATGTAGACCTCCGGATGGCCGAAGAACCAGAACAGGTGCTGGAACAGGATCGGATCGCCGCCGCCGTCCGGGGCGAAGAAGGTGGTGCCGAAATTGCGGTCGGTCAACAGCATGGTGATGCCGCCAGCCAACACTGGAAGCGACAGAAGCAGCAGGAAGGCGGTGATCAACACCGACCAGGCGAACAGCGGCATCTTGTGCATGGTCATGCCGGGCGCGCGCATGTTGAAGATGGTGGTGATGAAGTTGATGGCGCCAAGAATCGAGGAGGCGCCGGCGATGTGGATTGAAAGGATCGCCAGGTCCATGGCCGGTCCGGGCTGGCCCGATGTCGATAGCGGCGGATAAAGCGTCCAGCCGCCGCCGACGCCGTAGGCGCCGGGCGCGCTCGGGACGAAGGCCGAGATAATCAGCAGGATGAAAGCCGGCGGCAGCAGCCAGAACGAGACGTTGTTCATGCGCGGGAAGGCCATGTCCGGCGCGCCTATCATGATCGGCACCATCCAGTTGGCAAAACCGCCTATCAGCGCCGGCATCACCATGAAGAAGATCATGATCAGCGCATGCGCCGTGGTGAAAGCATTGTACATGCTCTTGCCGCCGTCGATGGCGGCGTCACCATTCATGCCGTAGACCATCTGAGCCAGGCCAGTGAATATCTGGATGCCCGGCTCCTGCAATTCCATGCGCATGACGACCGACAAGGCGCCACCGATGCAGCCCGCCATGATCGCGAAGATCAGATAAAGCGTGCCAATGTCCTTGTGGTTGGTCGAATACACCCACCGGACCCAGCCATGATACGGCTTGTGGTCGTGGTCGTCGTGAACTGCAGCGTCTGCCATGATCGGCTCCGTTCCCTGAATCTTTTCTGGTCGCGGCATCAGTTGCCGGCGGCCGCTACCTTGTTCGTGCCATCGACCTCGGCCATCAGCGCCTTGTTGGCGCCGGGAAGGTCGGTCTTGGCTGCCGCCAGCCAGGTCTTATATTGCGCATCGGAGACGACGCGAATAGCGATCGGCATGAAGGCGTGGTCCTTGCCGCAGAGTTCCGAGCACTGGCCATAATAGAGGCCTTCCTTGTCGGCCTTGAACCACACCTCGTTGATGCGGCCCGGCACTGCATCGGTCTTGATGCCGAAGGACGGCATGGCAAACGCGTGAATGACGTCGGTCGCCGTCACCAGCACCCGGGTCATGGTGTTGACCGGCACCACCATCTCATTGTCGACGGCGAGCAAGCGCGGATACGCGGCGCGATCTTCCTTGCCGGCAGCAGCCCTGTCGGCATCCTGAAGGATCGCGGAATTGAAGGAAAGCGTATTGTCGACCTGGTATTCGTAGTCCCAGTTCCACTGATTGCCGGTCGCCTTGACGGTCAGCTTGGCTTCTTCCGGCGGCGTGTACTGCGCGGTCAGCAACTGGAACGAGGGAATGGCGAGACAGAGCAGGATGACGACGGGACCGACAGTCCAGATGACCTCGATCAGCGTGTTGTGGCTGGTGCGCGACGGGGTCGGGTTGACGCTCGCCCGGAACCGCAAGATGCAGTAGGCGATCAGGAAAAGCACCAAGGCGGTGATCACAATGATGAACGCGAACGAGTAGTTCCCGAACCACTCGATCTGCCTCATAATGTCGGTCGCCGCAGGCTGAAAACTGGTTTCCCAAGGCTGGGGCTGGGCTGCACGAGCCGATGCAGCGGCAAACAACGTGGCGGCGGCACTAGCTACGATTTTGGCGGTTGCCAGGAATTTTCTCATCGCCCTCGTCATCTCCCAGTTCCTCGCGATCGGACCGCAAGAATGTCGAACAATGCCGGGACGGGAATCCCGGACAATTCAAGGCTGGTTCAAACCATACTCTATTTGCCTCCGCAAGAAAGGAGCGCCGGAACCCGTGCGGCATTTTTGCGCGCAAGCGCGGCGCTGGCTTCGTGCGGTGACGGCTCGCCGCGAATCACCAGAGCGGCATCCGAGTAGAATGAGCCGCGCGGCGCGCGGAACCGTCGCAATTAGGGCGAAATTGGCACGGAAAAGCGCATTGTCGCCTGTGTCGGGGCAGATCGCCGGGGTCTCGTCCTTTACTTGGGTTTAGTGCGGCTTAAAGTGCCGTGATTCGCAATGGAGCCGTCATGAACCCTTGGCTTTCGAGAACCTTGGCGAAGGTCATCCTTGTTGCCGCCGCAATAGCCTTGCCCGGCGCCGGCCTGGCCAATGCCGCGCAGCCAAGCGGCACGGTGAAGTCGACGCATGGGGCGTGGTCGATCATCTGCGATACGCCGGCCGGTGCTACGTCCGAACAATGCGTGATGATGCAGAACGTCGTCGCCGAGGACCGCCCGGAAATGGGTCTTTCCGTCGTCGTGCTGCGTACAGCCGACAATAAGGCCGAAATCCTTCGCGTGCTGGCGCCGCTCGGTGTGCTGTTGCCCAACGGGCTCGGCCTCAATGTCGACGGCAAGGATATCGGCCGCGCCTATTTCGTGCGCTGTTTCCAGGACGGCTGCTACGCCGAGGTCATCCTGGAAAAGCCGCTGCTCGACACGCTGAAGACCGGTACGTCCGCCACCTTCATCGTCTTCCAGACGCCGGAAGAGGGTATCGGCATTCCCGTCGACCTCAAGGGTTTCGCCGACGGCTTTGCCGCCCTGCCTTGAGGCTGCACGTTTGACGCTGAAACTGCTCGATGCGGACGACTTCGAGATATTCAAGCGAATTCGCCTGGAGGCTTTGCGCGCTGCGCCCGAAGCCTTCGCCAGCAGCGCAGCGGAATGGGAGCAACTTCCCGACGAGGAATGGCGGCGGCGCCTGACGAACAACCTGGTCGTCGTCAGCTTTCGGAGCGGGGAGCCTGTCGGCATAATGGGCCTGATGCGCCAGCCGGCCAGCAAGATGATGCACCGCGCGACGATCGTCATGGTCTATTTGCGCGGCAGCGAGCGTGGCGGCGGATACGCCGTCAAGATGCTCAATCTGCTGCTCGATCACGCCCGAGCATTGGGCATAAGGCAGGTCGAGCTGGCTGTAAGTGCTGAAAATCCAGCGGCCATACGATTCTATCAACGAGAAGGTTTTCACGAAATAGGCTGCATACCGGCCGGCTTTCTTCATGAAGGCAGGGAGATCGACGAAATCATGATGGCACGCCGCTTGACTTAGGTCGTGGTGTTCCACCGTGAAGTTGCCGAACGGCGCCCAGGCGCTTACATGCCGTAAAATCACTTCTCAAGAGGCCAGCGCCATGAACAGCCTGATCGGCCAATTCGACATTTCCGACGATCGCATCAAGCAGATCGTCGCCGAGACTATAAACGGCGCCGACGACGGTGAACTGTTTCTCGAATACAGCGAAAGCGAAGCGCTGATGTTCGACAATGGCAAGCTGAAGACCGCCAATTTCAACACCGACCAGGGTTTCGGCCTGCGCGCAGTCGCCGGCGAGGCCAGCGGCTACGCCCATTCCAGTGATCTCTCCGAAGCCTCGCTGCTGCGCGCCGCCGATGCGGTTTCGACGGTGAAGAGCGGCTATTCCGGCACGCTTGCTGCGGCTCCCGCCCGCACCAACCGCCATCTCTACGGTGACGGAAACCCTATCCCCTCGCCTTCCTTCGAGACCAAGGCCAAGCTGCTTCAGGAAATCGACGCGTGGCTGCGGTCGGAGGACCCGCGCGTCCGGCAGGTGACGGCGTCGCTCGCCGCCTCCTGGCAGCATGTCGAGATCGTGCGCGCCGACGGCCAGATGGTGCGCGACATCCGCCCGCTGGTCAGGATCAACGTGTCGGTGGTGGTCGGCGACGGTGACCGCCAGGAGAGCGGCTCCTACGGCATGGGCGGGCGCAAGGATTTTGGCGAATTCCTGATCGAGGACAGCTGGAAGCATGCGGCCAAGGAGGCGCTGCGGCAAGCACTGGTCAATCTCGAAGCGGTTCCCGCACCTGCCGGCACTTTCGACATCGTGCTGTCGAGCGGCTGGCCGGGCGTCATGCTGCACGAGGCCGTCGGCCACGGGCTGGAAGGCGATTTCAACCGCAAGAAGACGTCTGCCTTCGCCGGCCTGCTTGGCCAGCAGGTGGCGGCGAAAGGCGTCACCGTCGTTGACGACGGCACCATTCCCGAGCGGCGTGGTTCGCTGACCGTCGACGATGAAGGCACGCCTTCTGCCCACAACGTGTTGATCGATGATGGCAAGCTGGTCGGTTACATGCAGGACCGCCAGAACGCGCGTCTGATGGGCATGAAAGCCACCGGCAACGGGCGGCGCCAAGGTTACGCACACGAGCCGATGCCGCGCATGACCAATACCTACATGACCGCAGGCGACATGGAGCCGGAGGAAATCATTGCCTCGGTCAAGAATGGCATCTATGCCGTGTCGTTCGGCGGCGGCCAGGTCGACATCACTTCGGGCAAGTTCGTGTTCGGCTGCACCGAGGCCTACATGATCGAGAACGGCAAGGTAACGCAGCCGATCAAGGGCGCCATGCTGATCGGCAACGGGCCGGATGCCATGCATCGTGTGGCGATGATCGGCAACGACATGAAGCTCGACACCGGCATCGGCATGTGCGGAAAGGCCGGACAGGGCGTGCCGGTCGGCGTCGGCCAGCCGCATCTCAGGATGAACCAGATGACGGTCGGCGGCACCAGGGTTTGATGCGGCCGGCTTCGAACACCCTGTCCGTCCTGTCGATTTTCACTTATCTTACGTTCGTCTTACATCCAGAGGAGCGCCATCATGGCTGCCGCGGAAAAGCTCGTGACCACCGTCTCGACCAAGGGACAGGTCGTCCTGCCCAGTTCGATCCGGAAACGGAGAGAATGGGACGCCGGCACACGCCTTCTGGTCGAAGATACCCCGGACGGCGTGCTACTGAAGCCTGCGCCAGTCTTCGCCGAGACGCGGCCACAGGACGTGTTTGGATCGCTGCGCTATAGCGGCAGGCCGAAGACGTTGGAAGAAATGGACGCGGGCGTGCTCGCCGAAGCGCGGCGGCGCCATGCTCGCGATTGATACCAACCTGATCGTCCGCTACCTGACGGACGATCACCCGACTCGGTCTTCCCGCGCCCGCGCGTTGATCGATAGCCAGCCAGTCTTTGTCGCTGTCACGGTAATGCTGGAGGTTGAGTGGGTGTTGCGCAGCGCCTACGGTTTGGCACCGCTCGAAATCGCCCGCACGCTACGGGCGTTTAGCGGGCTCCCTACGGTAGAGGTGGAAGACGGGACGGTCGTGTCGTCCGCGCTCGACCTCTCGGAAAGGGGATTGGATTTCGCTGATGCGCTGCATCTGGGCAAATCTGCTCGCTGCGTTGGCTTGGCGACTTTTGATCGTGAGTTCGTCACGGCAGCGCAGGCGGCTGGATATGACGGCGTGCAAGAAGCATAGCAGTTTATGGCCACCCAGCCTGGCATGAAGGCGCGCCGTTCAGGCATAGATACCGGAACGAGCGGCCTTCAGGTAAGCGAGATTATCCGTCTTGCCTTCGCAAACCAGATCATAGGCGGTCTTTCCCACCCAGCCGGGATCGGCTGATGTTTGAACCAGATCGCTGCACGCACTTGATCGCCGGTCATCTCGCCGGCCGTCGCCAGAATACGAATGATGGGGCTCAATGCGGCGTCGACCTTGCGCGCTCCGGTCTTAGCGGCAAACGTGTTGCGGGCGATGCCGCTCAGGCCCGCCAGTTCGGTTTGGCTCATTATAAATTTCCTAGAATATTTGACCGGCGTACGCTCAAATGCGCTTTTCTAGTGCGCATTTCACGCCCGATAAATGCTGCTAGCGCCTTCTCTTGGGCTTCTCCAGCAATGCCACTGCCTCGACATGTGGCGACCACAGGAACTGGTCGATCGGGGTTACGCTCTTCAAGGCGTAACCGCCATCGAGGAGGATGCGAAGATCCCGCGCCAGCGTTGCCGGATTGCAGGACACCGCGGCGACCAGCGGCACGTCAGAGCGCGCGATCTGCTTCGACTGATCCTCGGCGCCGGCGCGCGGCGGGTCGAAGACTACGCCGTCAAAGGCATTCAACTCCTTGAATGTGAGCGGCCTCCGGAACAGGTCGCGACGTTCGCCGGTCACCCGCTTCAGGCCGCTGGCGAAACGGAATGCCCGGTCGAGCGCCGCGAGTGCTGCCGCATCGCCTTCCACCGCGTGAACCTCCGATCTTGCGGCCAGGCGCAGCGCGAAGCTGCCGCAGCCGGCGAAGAGATCGGCGACCTTTTTGGCGCGCGCGAAATGCTGGCCGACAATGTTGGCCATCGCCCGTTCGGCAGCCTCGGTCGCCTGCAGGAAAGCGCCCGGAGGCAGTGCGACGGTGACGCCATCAAACAGGACGACCGGTTTCTTTGGTTCGATAATGATCTCGCCGTCGACCGACAGCCTGGCTAGCCCCTCGGCGATGACGAAGTTGGACGCGACGCGGCGCTGGTTCTCGCCGAGCTTGCCGGAATCGTGAACCGCGACATCAAGGCCGGAACCGGTCACCGTTACCGCCATGTGGAACGATTTGGTCGTGGTGCAGATCAGCCCGGCAAGCATCCTCAAACGGTCGAGCGCAGCGACGATCTGCGGCAGCGAGATCGGGCATTCCTCGATCGAGATGATCTCGGATGACAGCGCGCGAACAAAGCCGAACTGAATTCCCGCCTCGCTCCGCCGGGCGGTGAAGACGACGCGGCGGCGTGTGTGCGGCGCGCACGGCACCAGCGCCCCGACATCGCAGGCGATGCCCTTGCTCTTCAGCGCATACACGACCTTTTCGCGCTTCCACCGGTGATAGGCTTCAGTCTCGAGATGCTGGACGGCGCAGCCGCCGCACGCGCCGAAATGCCGGCACGGCGGATCGACCCGCAACGGCGAAGCTTCAAGGACCGACATCAAGGTGGCGCGATCTTTCTCCCGCGCGGCGGTGACGACCTCTCCCGGCAGCGCGAACGGAATGAAAACCTCGCCGGTTTCCGTCTCGGCGATGCCGTCGCCCTGCGAGCCCAACCTTGCGATCGTGAAACGGGCGCTCATCGCTTCTGGGTCTCGACGTTCTTGATGCCGCCGAGCAGGAACTCGCGGTTGCCGTCGCCGCCCTCTATCGGCGACAGATGCAGCCCCAGCGAGCGCCAGCCGGGAATGGTATCGAGCCAGTCCTGCATCAGGCCGGCAATACGCGCCGCATCATAGGGGTCCTTCAGCAGCCCGCCCTTGCCGATCGCCTCGCGGCCGGCCTCGAACTGCGGCTTGACCAGAAACACAGCCTTTGCGCCGTTCCCAGCCAAGGCAAGCGCCGGCGGCAGCGCCAGTTTCAGCGAGATGAAGCTGACGTCCGAGACGACGAAATCCGGCACACGGCCGCCGAGATCGGCTGCCGACAGTTCGCGCGCATTCAGGCCCTCAATTACCGTCACGCGCGGATCGCCGGCAATGTCGGAGTGCATCTGGCCGTGTCCGACATCGATCGCCGTGACATGCGCCGCGCCGCGTTCGAGCAGCACCTGCGTGAAGCCGCCGGTCGAGGCGCCGACATCGAGGGCTTCGCTGCCAGTGGGGTCGAGGCCGAAATGGTCGAGACCAGCCTTCAGCTTCAGTGCGGCGCGCGACACGTAACCTTGCGCCGGATCGTCAACGACGATGTTGCACTCAGGCAGAACGGCCTGGCTTGGCTTGCGGGCGACGATGCCATCGACCGTCACGGTGCCGCGCGCCACCGCATCGCGGGCACGCGAGCGGCTGGCAAACAGACCGCGCTGGACGAGCAATTCGTCGAGCCTCTGGCGTATGCTGGCTGGCGGAAGGAAAGTCATCGGCCTTCATGGCGAATGCCAACGATGATGGCAAGGATATTGGCGATGAGACAGGGCATGGCTGGAAAAGCGGTGAACGCATCAAGCCGCTCCGCTACCAGTCGAACCTCGCGCCAGGCGCGACGCAATGCTAAGAACGAGATGCCGTTTTGTGGTCGAAACGCGGAGGAGGAAATGCTGACGGGAACCTGCCACTGCGGTGCCGCCCGCTGGACCCTGGAGGGCGATCCCGGTTCGGTAACTGCCTGCAACTGCACACTTTGCCGTCGCTACGGCACGCTCTGGGCTTACGACTTTGTCGACGAACGCATCCGCCTTGCCGGGCCCGTAAGCGCCTATCGGCGCGTCGGAAAGGCTCATCCTTCGCTTGAGATTCTCTTCTGTCCAACGTGCGCTTGCGTCCTGGCCTGGCGCGGTTTGCATTCCGATGCGGCTGGGCGCTACCGCATCGCCGTCAATGTGAGGCTTGCGCCGCCCGAGGCCGTCGCCGATCTCCCGATCGACCATTTCGATGGTCTCGACACATTCGAGGATTTGCCGAGAGATGGTCGCTGCGTGCGGGATATGTGGTTCTAGTTCCTAGAGTCTCTTCGGGATCATGCTTTAGAATATCTTCCGCGAAACCCGCCGTTCGACGGCCGGCGTCAGACCGTCGCTGCTGTCGCCGGACACCTGCGTGCGCGGCCGGAAACAGCAGCGTAAACAGCATGTTACGACTGTTCGCCGGCAATTTGATTCAAGCAGTTGAGATTTTGATTCAGACCGGCATCTTGCAGCCAAGTTGAATCGCTTCGGCGTCGCGGGAAATGCGTCTAAGAACTAGGCGCGCTGGGCCTGCGCGGTATGCCCCAACGCCACGAACACAGTGCGCACGATGCCGGCGCTGTCCAGCCCGGCATCGGCATACATCTTTTCCGGCTTGGCATGGTCGACGAAGGCGTCGGGCAGCACGAGTGGGCGCACCTTCAAGCCGCTCTCCAGCAGCCCTTCATGGGCCAGGAACTGCAGCACATGGCTGGCGAAGCCGCCGACCGCGCCCTCTTCCACCGTGACCAGGATCTCGTGCGAACGGGCCAGCCGCCGGATCAGGTCCTCGTCCAGCGGCTTGGCAAAACGGGCATCGGCGACCGTGGTCGAAAGCCCGGCCGCGCCAAGCTCCTCGGCCGCGGCAAGGCAATCCTGCAGCCTGGTGCCGAAGGAAAGCAGCGCAACCTTGGTGCCTTCCCTGACGATCCGGCCCTTGCCGATCTCCAATACCGAGCCGCGTTGCGGCATCTCGACGCCAACGCCGTTGCCGCGCGGGTAGCGGAAGGCGATCGGGCCGTCATCGAAGCTTGCAGCGGTGCGTACCATGTGGCGCAGCTCGGCCTCATCGGCCGCGGCCATGACGACGAAACCGGGCAGCGTCGCCAGGAACGTCGTGTCGAAGGCGCCGCAATGGGTGGCACCATCGGCGCCGACGAAGCCGGCGCGGTCGATCGGAAAGCGCACCGGCAATTTCTGGATCGCCACGTCGTGGACGACCTGGTCGTAGGCGCGCTGGAGAAAGGTCGAGTAGATCGCCGCGAAAGGCTTGAAGCCTTCCGTGGCAAGGCCGGCGGCGAAGGTCACCGCATGCTGCTCGGCAATGCCGACATCGAAGGTCCTCGCCGGAAACGCTTCGCCGAACAGATCAAGCCCGGTGCCGTTCGGCATGGCGGCGGTGATGGCGACGATGCGGTCGTCCTCTCGGGCCTCCTGGATCAGACTTTCGGCAAACACCTTCGTATAGCTCGGCGCATTGGCGGGCGCCTTGGCCTGGGCGCCGGTGATGACATCGAATTTGTTGACGCCATGATATTTGTCGGCCGCGGCCTCGGCCGGGGCGTAGCCCTTGCCCTTCTGGGTAACGACATGGATCAGCACCGGGCCGTCGGCATTGTCGCGGACGTTCTTCAGCACCGGGATCAGGTGCTCGAGGTTGTGACCGTCGATCGGGCCGATGTGGTAGAAACCCATCTCCTCGAACAGCGTGCCGCCGGTGACGTAACCGCGCGCGTGCTCGACCGCGCGCTTGATGGCGCGATCCGCGCGCTCGCCGAGATAGGACGTCAGCTTCTTGCCGAAATCGCGCAACCCAAGATAGGTCTTGCCTGAGGCGAGCCGCGCCAGATAGGCGCTCATCGCACCGGTCGGCGGAGCGATCGACATGTCGTTGTCGTTCAAGATGACGATCAGCCGGGCATCGAGTGCGCCGGCATTGTTCATCGCCTCGTAGGCCATGCCGGCCGACATGGCGCCGTCGCCGATGACGGCAATGACATTGTTGCGGCCATCGGACAGATCGCGCGCCATCGCCATGCCGAGGCCGGCTGAAATCGAGGTTGAGGAGTGGGCTGCGCCAAACGGATCGTATTCGCTCTCGACGCGACGCGTGAAGCCGGACAGGCCGCCCTCCTGCCGCAGCGTGCGGATGCGGTCGCGGCGGCCGGTCAGGATCTTGTGCGGATAGGCCTGGTGGCCGACGTCCCAGATCAGCCGGTCGTCCGGCGTGTTGAAGACGTAGTGCAGCGCGACAGTCAGTTCAACGACGCCAAGGCCGGCGCCGAGATGGCCCCCGGTGTGGGAAACGACGTCGATCAGTTCGGCGCGAAGCTCTGACGCCAGCTGCGGCAGGTCGGCTTCGGCAAGCGTGCGCAAATCGGCTGGGACGCGGACCTTGTCGAGAAGCGGCGTATCGGGCTTTGCGTTCACTGTTTGCGAGCCTGGTCAGATTTTCTGTTCATCGTGAAATATGCCGCTGGCCGGCGAATGTAAATGTGGCGGTAACGCGCATCAGCTTTCGGGTAGCGGGATGAACTCTTGCTCGTCTCCAGGAACGATATCGAAGCGGCCCGTCTTCCATTCTTCTTTCGCCTGCTCGATGCGTTCCTTTGAGGACGATACGAAATTCCACCAGATATAACGTTTCGAACCGAGGGAAGCGCCGCCAAACAGCATGAAGTGGGCGCCGCGATCCGATGAGACAACGATCTCATCGCCGGGCCGGAAAACCAGCAGCCGCTCGGCCGGGAAGCGGTCACCGGATATCGAAACCTCGCCTGCCAGCGTATAGATGGCGCGCTCCTCGGCGTCGGCCGGGATCTTCACGCTGGCACCCGGCGCCAACCTGAGATCGGCATAGAGCGTGTCCGAAGCGGTGGCGACCGGGGAGCGCAGCCCGGACAATGCACCGATGACGATACGGCCGCTGACACCCTCTGCATCGATTTCGGGCAGGCGCAGGGCCGCGGTGTTTTCGAAGACCGGCGCGACCTCTTCCTTGCCGTCCGGCAGCGCCAGCCATGTCTGCAGGCCGGAAACCGACATCGGCAAGCCGCGCAGTTCTTCCGGCGTGCGCTCCGAATGGACGATGCCGCGGCCGGCGGTCATCAAATTCACGTCGCCGGGCTGGATCACCATCTCGGTGCCGAGCGAATCGCGGTGCCTGATCTTGCCGTCGAACAGGTAAGTCACCGTCGACAGGCCGATATGCGGATGCGGGCGCACGTCGAGCGCCTGGCCGGCCCGCAGAACGGCTGGACCCATGCGGTCGAAGAAGATGAAGGGTCCGACCAGCCGGCGCCTGGCCGTCGGCAAGGCGCGGCGAACCTGAAATCCGCCGATGTCCTTGGCATTCGGAATGACCATCAGTTCGATCTGATCGCTGGCGAAGGCATCGCCCATCTGCGGATCGTTTCCGGGAAAGAAGCTCACGCGGTCCCCTCAGGCGAAGCGAAGTGCAGATTTGGCCTTCGCCTTGGCCGCCACCTCTTCGCGATTGCGCGGATGCTGCGTCGTCTCGAGGCTGTCGAGCAATTCACGCGCCGAGGCGGCAATGGCCTCGACGGCATGGTCGAACGCATGCTGGTTCTGTTTCGACGGCCGTGTCGTTCCGCTCAGCTTGCGGACAAACTGAAGTGCGGCATCGCGGACCTCGTCATTGGTTGCCGGCGGATCGAAATTGAACAGGGTTTTGATGTTTCTGCACATCGTTCGCAATCTCCTCTCGTCCTGGAGCCGTTTCAAACGGGATGAGTTTTACCCTCAATCGTGATGATGTCCAAAGCCGGTAAGCACAATCGTCGTTCGAGGCCGCGCCTCAGTCCGCATCCAGCGGCTCTGTCCCCACCGGCTTGCCGTCACGCGACAGCCTGATTTTCTCGACCTTGTCCTCGGCCGCTTTCAGCAGCCGGTCGCAATGCGCCTTCAGCGCCTCGCCGCGCTCGTAAATGCGGATCGACTGGTCGAGCGGCACGTCGCCGCGCTCCAGATCGTCGACGATCCGTTCCAGCGCCTCGAGCGCCTGCTCGAAGCTCATCGCCTTGACGTCCTCGTTGGTCTCACCAGCCATCATCTATCCCTTCATCAGCCGCCCGACATGGGCGGCGACCGAAAATGCCAATCCCTGCAGATCGTAGCCGCCCTCGAGAACGCTGACGAGCCGGTTGCGGCTATGGCGCCCGGCTCGTTCGAGCAACTGGCCGGTCGCCCAGTCGAAATCATCCTCGGTCAGGTTGATCTCGGCCAGCGGATCGCGGTGGTGGGCGTCGAAACCGGCGGAGATGATGATGAGATCGGGCGCAAAATTGTCGAGCGCCGGCAGGATGCGTGACAGAAAGGCGTCACGGAAAACATCGCTGCCGCTCTGCGGCGCCAGCGGCGCGTTGACGATGTTGCCGGCGCCGGTTTCGCTCGCGGCGCCGGTTCCGGGGTAAAGCGGCATCTGGTGTGTCGAGCAATAGAGCACCGACGGATCGTCCCAGAAGATGTCCTGCGTGCCGTTGCCGTGATGCACATCCCAGTCGACGACGGCGACGCGGCCGGCGCCATGGTTCTTCTGCGCGTAGCGTGCCGCGATCGCCGCGGTGTTGAACAGGCAAAAACCCATGGAGGTGGTCTTTTCGGCATGATGGCCGGGCGGCCGTGCGGCGACGAAGACATTCTCGGCACGGCCGGTGAAGACGTCGTCGACCGCGGCGTTGGCAGCGCCGATCGCGGTCACGGCCGCCTGCCAGCTCTTCGGGCTGGCGGTGGTATCGGCGTCGATACGGGCGATGCCGGTGTCCGGTATCGCTGCGCGGACACGTTCGACGAATTCGGGCGGATGCGCGTAGAGAATGGTTGCCTCGTCGCCTTCAGGCGCCTGGACGCGATCGAGCGCCGCGAAGGCCTCGTCGTCAAGCACACGCTCTATGGCGCGCAGACGGTCGGGCCGCTCCGGATGACCGGGCGGTGTTATGTGCTCGAGGAAAATCGGATGGGTGTAAAGTCTCGTGACCATGCCCCGATATAGGCGCGCCTCACCGGTTTGGCCATGTTTTCGCGCGCTGGCGACGCGATGTTCAACAGGGTTTAGGCAACCGGCGTCGGCTGAGCCCACCGCGAGCCGCCTGGGATTGGCGAAAAGATGATCTCAGGCCGGTGATCGGTCAACCTCGGGCTGCATCGCTGACGGTCGATCAGGTTGATGCAGCTTGCCGGTGCGATTGAGCAGCCCCTCCAGAAGAACCTTGAACGCCTTCACTGCCTTCTTCGACGTCGCTTCGGGATCGTTCGAATTTGCGATCCACTGCGCCGCATGCAGCGAGGCGCCGCTGACCAGCCTTGCCGCGGCTTCGGGATCGACGGCGAGAATTGTCCCCTCGTCGCTCAGTCTTTGCAGGCTCTCTGTCATCGAGCGGATGCATGTGCTCTGGCTTGGCCATTGCGATGGATCGCCGAGCACCGCCGGCCCGTCGCGAAGCACGATACGCTGGATCTCCGGCTCCAGCGCCATCTCGATATAGGCGGTGCATTCGTCGACAAAGCCCTGCCAGAGATTGTCCGGCTTGGCCGAAACGACCTTCAGCCGGGCTGCCATTTCGGCGTCGATCTCGGCGATAACCGCCTGGAGCAGGCCCTTCTTGTCGCCGAAGTGATGATAGAGCGCACCGCGCGTCAGCCCGGCCGATGCCGTGAAGTCATCCATCGAGGCTTCGGCATAGCCGAGCGTGCCGAAGGCCTGGCGCGCTGCGGCAATCAGTTTGGCGCGGGTCTCGGCAATCATCTCCCTGCGTGGTCTGTGCATTGCCCTGGCCCTATTAACATACGCCTCGTATGCCAATTGACATACGCCGCGTATGATCTATTTAAACTCATACGCTACGTATGTAATCGCCGAACCGGCCGTTGTCGAGGAGCCAGACCATGCAAAATCCCTATTCCCAGATCTTTCGCGCGCCGGGCGCCAAGGGCTTTGCTGCGGCCGGGTTCGTTGCCCGGCTGCCGATGGCCATGGCTCCGATCGGGATCGTCGCAATGCTGTCGCAGACCGATGGCCAATACTGGCTGGCCGGTGCCGTTTCCGCGACATATGCGCTGGCCAACGCTTTCGTCGCCCCGCAGGTATCGCGACTGGTGGACCGCCTCGGCCAGACGCGGATTGTGGTGCCGACCACCATGATTTCCACGCTCGCTTTCGCGATCCTGATTGCAGCGGCCAATCAGCATTGGCCGATATGGACGCTATTCGTCTCGGCGCTGCTCGCCGCCGTCATGCCCAGCATCCCGGCAATGGTGCGCGCACGCTGGACCGAAATCTTCCGCAACCGCCCCGAATTGAACACGGCGTTCGCCTTCGAGTCGGCGGCGGACGAACTGGTCTACATCGCCGGCGCATCGCTGTCGGTCGGACTGAGTGTCGCGCTTTTCCCGGAAGCGGGAGTGCTCGCGAGCACATTGTTCCTGGCCTTCGGTTCGACGGCCTTCATCCTGCAGCGCTCGACCGAACCGCGAGCGCGACCGGTGGAACACGGTTCGGGCGGCTCGGCAATCCGCCTGCGGCCGGTCCAGATCATCACCTTGGCCCTGATCTTCATCGGCGCGACCTTCGCCACCACGGAGGTGAGCACCGTGGCGATCACCAAGGAGCTTGGCCAGCCGGGCGCCGCCAGCTTCGTCATCGGCGTCTACGCGCTCGGATCGTTCGTCGTCGGCATCGTCATCGGCGCCCTGAACCTGAAAGTGCCGCTGCAGATTCAGCTTGCCATCGCAATCGCCATCATTGCGCTCACCACGCTGCCGCTGCTCGTCGCCGACACCGTGCCGCTGCTGGCACTGGCCGTCTTCGTCAGCGGCGTGGCAATCTCGCCGACCTTCATCACGGCATTCGGCCTGATCGAGCGGCGCGTGCCGGAGGCGGTGCTGACCGAGGGCGTGACCTGGGTGATGACCGGCATCGGCATCGGCATGGCGCTCGGCTCCTTCGCCGCCGGCTGGGTGGTGGACGCTTTCGGCGCGCAGAACGGGTTCTGGGTATCGGTGGCATCGGGCACAATCGCTTTGGCCATCGTGCTCGCCGGCCAGCGCAGCCTTGCCGCGCCGAACTGCGACATGGCGGCATGCGACGCAGCCGCGGTCGCTGCGGAATAGTTTCCGGTGCGCCCGGCCCCGAGCCGGGGCCGGACGCATACCAGCACCGTGAGAATGGCCTAAAGAATCTCGGTCTTGGCGATGTGGATGCCAAAACCTTCGAGGCCGACATAATGGCGCTCGCGCGAGGCGATCAGATTTATCGAGGAAATGCCGAGATCCTTGAGGATTTGCGCGCCGAGGCCGATCTCGCGCCATTCGTTTTCGCGGCGGCGAGCCTCTTCGTGATCCTCGCGGTCGCCGGCAGCCGGGCGCTTGCGCTCCTGATGGGCGACGCCGACCGAGCCTTCGCGCAGATAGACGATGACGCCGCGCTTACGCTCGCCCATCGTCTTCATGATGGCGTCCAGTCTGTGGCTGGTGCCGAACACGTCGCTGACCACGTCCTCGGAATGAAGGCGCACCGGCACCTCCTCGCCGTCGCGGATGTCGCCGAAGACGATCGCTACATGATGCATCGAATCCCAGGGCAGCGTGTAGGTGAAGACCTGTGCCTTGCCGCCTGCTGTCTCGATGTCGGAACAGGCGACACGCTCGACCAGCGTTTCCTTGCGCTGCCGGTAGGCGATGAGGTCGGCAACCGAGATCTGCTTCAACCCGTGCTTTTCGGCGAAGGCCTGCACCTGCGGGCCACGCATGACGGTGCCGTCATCGTCGACCAGCTCGGAAATCACGCCGACCGGCGGCAGGCCGGCGAGCTTGCAGAGGTCGACAGCGGCCTCGGTATGGCCCGAACGCATCAGCACGCCGCCTTCGCGCGCGATCAGCGGAAAGATGTGGCCGGGCCGGACGAAATCGGAGGCGCCGACATTCCCATTGGCGAGATTGCGCACCGTCAGTGTGCGGTCGTCCGCTGAAATGCCCGTCGTGGTGCCGTGCTTGAAATCGACGCTGACGGTGAAGGCGGTGGTGTGGGCCGAATCATTGTCGGCGACCATCGGCGACAGGTTGAGCCGCTTGGCTTCCTCGCGCGGCATCGGCGTGCAGACGATACCCGACGTGTTGCGAACGATGAACGCCATCTTTTCCGGCGTGCAATGGACGGCGGCTACGATCAGGTCGCCCTCGTTCTCGCGGCCGTCATCGTCCATAACGACGACGATCTCGCCGCGCTCGAAGGCGCGCAGGGCTTCGACGATCTTCTTCTGGTCGTAAGGCATAAGTGCTCGCTTCGCTCGCAGGGACTAGGGGAGTAGGGCAGTACGGGAGTAGAGAAAAGGAAAAAATGCTGTCGTGGGAGCTGCATAACCTACTCCCCTACTCCACTCCCTACTCCCTTCCCCGTTTGTCCCCGATGACGCAGATAATGATCGGCAATGGCGCAGGCAACCATCGCCTCGCCGATCGGTACGGCGCGGATGCCGACGCATGGATCGTGCCGGCCCTTGGTCATGATCTCGACGTCGTTGCCGTCTTTGTCGATCGACCTTCGCGGCGTCAGGATCGAGGAGGTCGGCTTCACGGCGAAACGCGCGACGATCGCCTGGCCGGTCGAGATGCCGCCGAGGATGCCGCCGGCATTGTTGGACAGGAAGACCGGCTTGCCGTCATTGCCCATGCGCATCTCATCGGCATTCTCCTCGCCGGTGATGCGGGCGGCCTCGAAACCGTTGCCGATCTCGACACCCTTGACGGCGTTGATCGACATCAGGCCGGCGGCGATGTCCTGGTCGAGCTTGGCATAGATCGGCGCGCCAAGCCCCGCCGGAACGCCGTCGGCGACGATCTCGATGACCGCACCGACCGAGGAGCCCGCCTTGCGGATGCCGTCCAGATATTTGCTGAAGACGGCGACGGACGCCGGATCAGGCGTGAAGAACGGGTTTTCGGCGTCGCCGACGAAATTCCAGTTCCAATTGGCGCGATCGATCGATTTATCGCCCATCGACACCAGCGCGCCGCGCACCACCATGCCGGGCACGACCTTGCGGGCAAGCGCTCCGGCCGCCACCCGCGCCGCCGTCTCACGCGCCGAGGAGCGGCCGCCGCCGCGGTAATCGCGCAGGCCGTATTTGACCTCGTAAGTGTAATCGGCATGGCCCGGCCGGAACTGGCGGGCGATGTCGCCATAATCCTTGGAGCGCTGGTCGACATTCTCGATCAGCATCGACACCGGCGTGCCGGTGGTGATCATCGTCTCACCGTCCTCATCGAGGATGAAGCCGGACAGGACCTTCACCTCATCCGGTTCGCGACGTTGCGTCACAAAACGTGACTGGCCGGGGCGGCGCTTGTCGAGTTCGGCCTGGATCTCGTCGCGAGTGAAGCGGATGCCTGGCGGACAGCCGTCGACGACGCAGCCCAGCGCTGGCCCGTGGCTTTCGCCCCAGGTGGTGACGCGGAAAAGATGGCCGAACGTGTTGTGCGACATGGAACCAGCCCTGCCGGCGTCGGAGCCGGCCTAGCGCATAACCCCGAAAATCGGAGCGATTTTCGGAAAGGATCATGCACAAAATCAAAAGTGCTACAGCGTCCTTTGCGCGTCCAGGAGGACGCGCGGCGCTGTCGCCTGCCTTCTATTGGCGTTTTCCACAGTGGTCAAACTGTGATCCGGCGGATTTAGTTTTGACACATTCGATTGGTTTCTGCTCAGTTCCGTTCCGTTGGACCGAGCCGCTGTACCGGCAATGATTAAAGAGGACGATGATGCGTATCCTGATTGGCGCTGTTGCCGCCACGCTGTTGATTTCCACCGCCGCCTTCGCCGGCCAGACCGAAGGCCTGATCAAGAAGGTCGACAAGGATGCGCTGACGCTGACGCTGGACGACGGCAAGTCGTACAAGCTGAACGCCGAAACCGACCTCGATGCACTGAAGCCAGGCATGGACATCGTCCTCGCCTATGACGTGACGAATGGCGAGAATGTCGTCACCGATATGGAACTGCCGGACACCGGATCGACCGAGTAGGACGCGTCGACATTCAGCTGATGCCGGCCCGACCTGATCTCAACATACGCTGCGTCATCGGTCTCAAAGCCACTCCAGGCGCCGGCCGTCCAGTCTGAGCACGCGGTCCTGCGGCACGTCCATGCTGACCGCATCTTGTTCGGACATCCCCAGTACCAAGCGGAACATTACGCGCATGACGCCACCATGGGTCACGCAGACCGTCTGGCGATCGAGCGCGTCGAACCACGGCTTCACCCGTTCGAGCAGCATCTGATAGCTTTCGGCGCCTTCGCCGGGCGGCTGGAAATTCCATTTATCGAGCCGGCGGCGCCTGGTCGAACCAGGATTGTTCGCCTCGAGTTCGGCAAAGGTGAAACCCTGCCAGTCGCCAAAGCTCAATTCCACGAGCAGCGGCTCGGTACGATAGGCGTGCGGATCGAGCTTCATCGCCGCGCGCAGGCGCTCCATCGTCTCGCGCGTGCGCCGCATCGGGCTGGCGACAAAGTCGAAATCTTCGGGCTTGTCGATGAGTTCGGCCAGCCTGCGCCCGTTGCGGCTAGCCTGCTCGCGGCCAAGCTCGTCGAGGTCGGTATCGGCCTGCCCCTGCAGCCGGGCCTCGGCGTTCCACGCCGTCTGGCCGTGGCGCACGATATAGACGAGCGGGTACATCAGGTCTTCCGGAAGAGGTCAGGCGGTGGCGTCAGTCCTTGACCGTCGAAATATCCGGCGCGTCGACCGCCTTCATGCCGACGACATGATAGCCGGAATCGACATGATGGATCTCGCCGGTGACGCCACGCGAAAGGTCGGACAGGAAATAGACGCCGGAATCGCCAACCTCCTCCTGCGTGACCGTCTGCTTCAACGGCGAATTGTATTCGTTCCATTTCAGGATATAGCGGAAATCGCCGATGCCGGATGCGGCAAGCGTCTTGATCGGGCCGGCGGAGATCGCGTTGACACGGATCTTCTTGGCGCCGAGATCGACGGCCAGATAGCGCACGCTGGCTTCGAGTGCCGCCTTGGCGACACCCATGACGTTGTAGTGCGGCATCACCTTTTCCGCGCCGTAATAGGTCAGCGTCAGCAGCGAGCCGCCGTCGGTCATCAGCGCCTCGGCACGTTTGGCAATGGTCGTGAAGGAATAGACCGAAATATCCATGGTGCGCAGGAAATTATCGCGCGTCGTCTCGACATAGCGGCCGGTCAGCTCGTCCTTGTCGGAAAAGGCGATAGCGTGGACGAGGAAATCGAGCTTGCCCCAATGGCTGGCGATATCGGCGAACACCGCATCGAGGCTGGCCGGGTCGGTCACATCGCAGTGGCCGGCGACATGCGCGCCCAGTTCCGCCGCGAGCGGCTCGACACGTTTCTTGAACGCCTCGCCCTGATAAGTCAGCGCGATCTCGGCGCCGTGATCGACACAGGCCCTGGCGATGCCGTAAGCGATCGAGCGATTGTTGGCGATGCCAAGGATAAGGCCGCGCTTGCCGGCCATAAGGCCCCGTTCACCCGCCATGTCAGCGCTCTCCGCAAGGTTCTCTGCTTTGTGGAGTGCCTATCGCACAGCCACAGTGCCCCTTCAAGCGTTGAAAGCGGACAGTTCGGGGGACAAAGCGGTTGCTCAACAGCGCCGAGCGTCCTTTGGACGCGCAAAGGACGCTGTAGCGCTTTGACCTTGCAGCCGTGGGCCAGTGGAAAAATCCGACGCCAGTATCGGTGTTACGGCGGAAGATGACCCTTTGGCGGAAGTTTCGTTGGCCAGCGGCCGAAGTCACGCTCATGACCCCGAGCCGACTTCCATACTTTGGGCCGTGGACGACCGCTTTGCACCTCATCTCGACCATTCAAGTTAGCTCGGCCATTGCCTTAAACCGGACATTATAGGCAACCGCGCTGGGGGCCGGCATTCGAAACCCTTCACAATAGTCGTCATTCCGGAAGCTTCTTAGAAGCGGCCACTTAAGATCAGGCGTCGCCTATTGCAGTCCGATGCGTCCCGTAGCCGACGAAAACGCGGATAAGAAGCTAAACCGCGCTGAAGATCACATCGAAGCCAGTCGACCTCCGCCTGGACAACGGCTCCCGATAAACAGTCCACGCACCGCCGGTATCCCGGCAGCGCGTGGGAAAATTTCAGCCATTGCTCGATCAGGAAGACGCAAGTGTTCCGTCAGCACGGCCTTTATGATCGATCGCACGTCCGTCGTAGCAGCCAAGTCTGTTCCGCCATGAAGCAGGTCTCGAGCAAGACCGGGCCAGCGATTGCCTACTCGCCCGCCGGCAACGGCGCCACCCATTAACAATGTTACACTCGCGGCCCCGTGATCAGTGCCGCCGTCGGTGTTGGGCATTACGGAACGGCCGAACTCCGTGACCACCAGCACCGCCGTCCTGTTCCAGGCAGGCCCGGACGCTTGGGCAAATGCAATGAGACCCCGCGCCAGCCCATTCAAACTGCGCGCCAGCCTTCCGAAGTCCGCTCCCTGCGCCACATGCGTGTCGAAGCCGGCCACCTCGAGCATCGCGATCCGCGGTCCGCCGGTGGCTGACAGGGCAAGCGCCGCGCTCCTGGCCGCGTCGCCGAAGCGGACCGCGTCGCATGCGGCATGTTGTTCCAGCAGGCTTTCGCTGCCCTTTGCGCCGGACGGCCAAGTGCCCTCGGCGCAGAGGCGGACGAGGTCGAGCCGAGGATTGGCGAGCGCAAGATCGGCCAGCATGTCCATCGATCGATCGGCCGGTCTGGCCTGCCACACCGTCTTCTGCCGGCGCAACAATACAGACGAAGCCCGGTCGAGCCATCCGGCGTTGCCGCCGTCGATATCGCCGTCGTACAGCGCCGCCTGGGCGGCCGCGTGGGACCGCCCCGCATCCGGAATGGCGGTCGCGGGCACGATGAGCAACTCGCCGCGCGAGTAGTAGGGCAGGAGGGCCCCGAGCGCCGGATGAAGTGCGAAGAACCCGTCGAGCTTGAGCATCTCGGGGACGCCGGAGTTCGGGAAAGGCACGAGGGGGCCGCGCGCCGAGGCAAAATGCGGATCGCCGTAGGGCGGCACGGCAGCTAATGCATCGAGTCCGCCGCGCACGTGAACGAGCAGAAGGCGAGGATCTTCGTCCACAGGCGAGGCACCGGCCAGACGGACGCTACCGAACGCGGATGCCAAGGCCAAACCTTGCAGCGCTGCTCTTCGGGTCAGTTGCATTTAGGCTCGTCCGAGCTTGGGTTCACCGGCGTACCCGCGGTCATATACCCTACCAGATCCGTATTCGGGATAAGACTTCCCGTTGTCAGAGCCTTGTTCGTCGGCTGCGCATTGCGAACCAAAAGGCCGGCAAGTGCCGGGGCTGCGAAAGATGTGCCCGAACAGATGTTCCTCTGGAGCTTGCCGCTCTTTCGGCTCTTCCACAGTGACAGGACATTGACGCCCGGTTCGGCATAGGACGCGCCGAACGCCCCCCCGCGCCATAGCGTGTCGCACCAGGCGTTGCTGATGCCTTGGCATTTCCCAGGAGTTGCCACCTGAATATATTCGCTGTTGGAAGCCGACGCGCTGTATATCGCTCCCACCTTGTTTCCTGTCGTCACAGGCGAAAAATAAGTCGCTGCATTGGCCGGGAAATAAGACTGTACCCAAGGGCTCTCTTCGTCTTGCCGGGGATTGCCCGCCGCTACGACAACGCGCACCTGGCGGTCAGCGATCTGATAAAGAAGGGCGTCGAGAAATTTAAGATCTTGCAGCGTGCTTCCGCGTCTGGTGCTCTCCAGATATAATGCACCCCAACTCACGTTCAGAATATCCCCGGCGACCGCATTGTCCCGAACATAGCGAAGCGCGAGAAGAGGCGGGCCGAAAATTTCGGTCTTCAGCTTACTGAAGGCCTTTACGATCTTGAGCGGGGCGTCGGGGCTGACACCAACCAGACCTATATACTGGTCGCCCTGTTTGACACGCTTTCCGCCGATAATTGCTGCCACCATGGTCCCGTGCCCTACCGTGTCGTTGAGGCTCGACACGGTCTGGCATGGGCTGCTCGTGCAATCGATGGCTTCCTGAACCTTGAGGAGCCCGGCGGTGACAACGTTCCAATCCACTCCGCTGTCGATGATCCATACGGTGGGCGATCCTGAAGCCACCGGCTGTGGTGACCCGACGACCCTGCAGACGCTGGGAGGGACAACGTCCGCAGTCGGCGAGATGCCCAGGAGTTCCGGCCCCTCGCAGGTGGCACCATCGAACAGGTTCACCACGAAAGGATCCGGCTCCTCATATCCCCTGGAGCGCAGCTCTTCGATCTCGCTCTCGGAAAAGGTCCCCGTCACCATGCTGATACCGATATCCGGCATGTCCACCGCTTCCAGCTTGCCCTTGCCTGCGATGAACTTGTTCAGCGCGCCGATGTCCTTGCGTAACTCCGCCGCCCTGGCGATGTCGACGATGAAAGTCTTTTCGATGTCACCGCTGTCGGTTAAGCCCTCCTGGCCTGACGCTTCCGGTCTCACTGTTCCGACAGCGGCGAGGAGACAGCCGAGCAACAGCACACGAAGTTGAGCAAGTATCATTCGTGCATCCTCCGGCTGTCGTTACTGATACCGCGAGGATTAGAATGCTCCCAATACGGCTTTCTGTCCATGAAAACATCGAGTCGATGCCTGCATGCCGCCTGTGCACTGCTTGCGACAGGTACAAAATGCGTTTAGGCTATTTGCATTGACCTCGGAGGGGGAGCCTCGGCGATGCCCAGGGCAGAATTGAAGCCAGGTCGGCAAGTCCAAGAGATCGGCGCGGCGATCGTAGGGGCCTGGCTCAAGCTTTTGCCGGCCTCGTCACGTATCCTGTCCATGGATTCGACAAATCCTCTAACAATTACCATTGATCGGCAGATTTTCGCCGTCGGTGATAGTATCAGACTTCGCCCGGAAGCAGGCCGTGCTATCGGCGACATCAGGGTCCGGACCGCCGCCGCCGGAACAGCGCCACATTCGCAGACACTGACGATAGAAGATCTGAATGGGCAGCCCATAATCTACGGGGATGCCCCTCTCGACCGGGGCGACGCGATCCCAGATGCTCCCGCCTATGCGGACCTGAAGCGTGATCTCGAGATGGTGCTGGAAGACATCGTGGAAACGGGAGTGTCTGTCGAAGTTCACGTGGACGAACCGAACTTGATCAATGTGGTGGTGCCCCAGGTGCCGAGGGGGGTCCTGACCCGCAGCGATCTGATCGATTATCTCCACGACTATCACAAATACGCCCAAGGCAGGCACTACCATGACGAGCTCGCTACGGCGGTGCTCTTCGGCTGCAGGTAGTCGCCAGTCCCTACTCGGGCAATCCCGCTTCCCGCATGCCGTTGAGCAGCGTTTTACGGTCTCCGTCCAGCTTGTAAGGTTCCTTGGTAGCGAACCGCCGCCCGGAGAACTCCGGTGCGCCACGCAGAACCAGATGCGTGTAGCTCTTCGCCTCTTCCTTTCGGCCAAGCAGCGCGTTCGCTGCAGCCAGATAGACCTTAACCCAGGTCGGCATGGTGGACGAGCGGCCCAGATCGACAACTGCCTTATCGGGACGGTGGGCAATGAAATGGGCAAGACCGCGGAACGGCCAATACCATGAAGGCTCGTACAGGGGATCGAGCACTCGCGCCCGTTCGAACCAGTCCAAGGCACTTTGGGGCTCGCCGGCAAATGTTTGATAAGTCCCTTGGTAGGAGACCTGCTCGGGATCATGCGGATTGAGTTCGAGCGCGCGTGTGTATAGCTGAGATGCGACGTCGAAATCACGACGGTGGAGGAGCACCCAGCCCAGTATGTTCAGGCAGACTGGATCGTTGGGGGAAAGCGCCACCGCTTTTTTGGCGATGTCATAAGCCTCGGCAAGCACCGCATCCGACGGCCCCATGTCGCGAAACCATTCAAGCTGCTTATAGTGGGCGAGCTTGGCGTACGCGCGCCCGTAGGATGGGTCGAGCTCGATCGCCCGCTGATACCACTGTCGAGCTTCCATTTCGGCCGCGATGTCGCCCAGGGGCAGGGCATTGCCCCGAAGCACGCACTCATATGCCGCGAGATTGGCAGGTGGTTTACGCCGCGCCTTCTCGGCGCCTGCGGCCGTAAGACGGCCGATAACGGTCCCGACGATCTTTCCGATCAGTTCGTCCTGGACATCGAAGATGTCCTGCTCGTCCCCGTCGTAGCGCTCGGCCCACAAGCACTCACCCGAGGTTGCGTCGACCAGCTCGCATGTAATGCGCATTCGCCGGCCCATGCGGCGGATGCTGCCTTCGATAACGAAATCCACGCCGCTATCCGCGACCAGATCCACATCCTTGAGTCGCGTCGACGTGTAATGGGACGCAACCGTAAGCTGAGTAAAGCGCGTCAGTTCCGTGACGATGTCTTCGGTGAAGCCGCCACTGAAATAGGGTTGGACGTCGCCCGCGCTCTTGAACGGGCGAACGAGGATGGAGGGCTTGCTCGGACCAGCCATCTGTGCAGTCGATGCAGGTGGCAGCCCTTTGGGCTTATGGAACAATGAGTATACGGGAACCGAGCGTGGAATGTTCTTGAGATGCTGTTCGCCGCAATATTCAAACGGAAGATGAATTTTGTCCCGAACTTCGTCGTGCACTTTTCCGGAAAGGCAGATTCCGCCCGGGCTGGCGAACTGTTCCAGGCGCGCGGCTATGTTGACGGTATCTCCAAACACATCGCCATCGGTATCGACAATGATATCACCGAAGTTGATCCCAATCCGGAGAAAAATTTCCTGGCTGGCCTTCCCCGAAGACTGGCCGACAAGCAGTTCCTGGACCTCCACTGCTGACTGCACGGCTTCGAAGGCGCTTGGGAACTCGGCGAGCATCCCGTCTCCGGTCGTTCTCACAACCCGTCCCCGGTGCTGTGTGATCCTAGGCTCTATTTCGTCCTGCATGAGATGCTTGACGAGGGCAAAGGTGCGCTCCTCGTCCCGGGCCATCAGCGACGAGTAACCGACCATGTCAGCAGCCACGATGGCCGTCAGACGTCGCTGAAGATTGCTGTCGCCCGCGTTCATTCTCTCCCTCGGCGGGTTTATGTTCGACGTCGGCTTGACGATATCAAAGCGTCTCGCAGGAGTTTGCATCATACTCCAGTGCGTGTCAGCGTGCGAATGAGCAATTGGTGCCGATAGTGTAGAGGATTGGACGTGTGAGGGCCGTGCTTGGGTGAAGGGTCCATAATGCCGGAGCGGCAGGCGTCCCAGGCAGGGGCCGGCGGGTCAAGCCTGGTTTACGGCCCCATCGTGATCACCGATCCCACGCTCGGCTGCCCGATCACGGTCGCGGTCGGTCCCGTACGAGGGGCCAGACCTTCTCGTTTTGTGTCAGGGTGGGGCAACACCACCCAGGAGGCGGCAACCGTCTGCGGGTATGAGGCCGATGAAACCTATTTCGCCCAGATGATCCCTCATGAGCGACTCTCGCGCGCTCGCGCCGGCGAATTGCGCGGGCGCGTGATCGAGCCGCCTGCACTCATGCTTTTCAGTGATGCGCAGTATTGCGAGCGGCTGCATTGGAACAAAAACGTCGATGATAGCCGCGCGGTCCCGATCCGCTGGCGCAGGTCACAGCCACTGGACTGGATCCGGAGTGATCCGCGCTTCAGCTCGAGCGAGGCCTGGGTGCCTGCGGGATTGTGCTTTCTCGGGTATCCCAACGATGAGTCATCAGGTCTGCCCTCGGCGGACTCCAATGGTCTTGCGAGGGGATCGAGCATAGAGGACGCGGTCGTGCGCGGCTTCTGCGAAGTCGTGGAGCGCGATGCAACAGCCATATGGTGGTACAATCGGCTGGTTCTGCCTCGGATAGAACTGACTTCGCTGTCGGATGGACTGGCGTCCCAGTACGCCGATTGGCTGCAGACGCAGAACCGCGAATTGCGGCTTCTGCTCCTGACGCTTGACCTGCCCATCCCCATTGTCGCTGCAATTTCTCATCACGTCGGGGGTGGCGCGATTGCGTTCGGATTCGCGGCCGGACGATCCATGTCGGAGGCGGCCCGGCGCGCGGTGGGGGAACTTGCAGAATGTGAGGCGAATCTTACCCTGCTCAAACGGAACGCCGATGCGTCCGGCACGGCGGCCTTCACCCCCGGCGCGCTGCACCTCTATCGGTGGCACATGGACGAGAACATTCATCGCCTTCCTCACCTTTCCGGCAATTCAGCAGTTCAGGCCTCGTCGGCCGAGTTGCGACTGGATTGGAACTATTGCCTCGACATCTGCCACGAGCAGGAACTTGAGATCTTCGCGGTCAACCTGACGCACAACGCCGAATCGCCTGTTGCACGAGTGTTTGTACCTGGACTTCGTCCTACCAAGCCCCGGTTGGGCGGCGGCAGGCTCTATGATGTTCCTGTGCGCCTAGGTTTGAAGCCATCAGTTTCCCAGGCCATCAACGAGGTTCCCTTTCCATTGTGACCCGTATGGTCGCGGGCATGCCCCCCGGAGGGCCCGCTTTTCACACATGGTATCAAGCGCCGGCCTTTTCGACCGTCAGCTCTTTCGCCGGCGCATCAGCGCCTCGAGCTCGGCGTCGCCGCCTTCCGGCAGCATCAGTCGCACATGCGCGTAGAGATCGCCGTGACCGCCGGCCTTTTCCGGCAAGCCCCTTCCCTTCAGCCGCAGAACCTTGTCCGAGCTCGACCAAGGGGGAACATTGACCGCAATCCTGCCGGTCGGGGTTTCGACCGCCACTTTGGCGCCATGCACCGCATCGGCCAGTTCCACCGGCAGGTCGACATGCAGGTCGCGGCCCTCGACGCGGTAGCGCGGGTGCCGGCGGAAACGGATCTTGACCAGTGCATCGCCCGGCTGCCCCGGTCCTTGCTCACCCTGGCCTTTCAACCGGATGGTTTGGCCGTCCTCGACATAGGCCGGCAGCTTGACCGCCACCTTGCGGCCGTCGGGGAACATCGCCGTCACCTTCTGGGCGGTTGCGGCCTCCTCGATGGTGACGTCCAGCGTGACGTTGAGGTCGGCTGCGGTCGGCATCCGACGGCCGGCGCCCATGCCGGCTCCGCGCTGCTGGCTGAAGGCATCGCCGAAGATCTGGCTGAAGATGTCGCTGTTGCCGTCGAACGGATCACCGCCGGGACGGCCGGTGCGGAATTCGAAATGCGCGCCGCCCGGCCCTTGCTGCCGGCGGAAACCGGCGAAAGGATCGGCGCCGCCAGTCGCGCCTTCGAACCCCTGGAACCGCGGTTTGCCTTCGGCGTCGATCTCACCGCGATCGAAAGCCGCTCTGTTCTTCTCGTCACCGACGATCTCGTAAGCCTGGTTGGCGGCGGCAAAACGCTCCTTTGCCTTGGGATCCGGATTCTGGTCCGGATGGTACTTCTTGGCGAGCTTCCGGTACGCCGATTTTATGTCCTTGGCCGATGCGTTCTTGGCAACGCCCAGCACCTCATAGGGGTCGCGCATGCTTACTGCCCTGGAGAAGGAGTGGTTCCATGATCGCCTCCTATATGCGCTTGCATAGGAAGAAATTCCAGTGGCTTACCACTATGTCTCCGGCGGAAAATCAGAGCGCCTTGAAATCCTGCATTCGCCAGGCGCTGCCGCCGGCCAGGCATACTTCGCCTTTGAACAGCGCGACGCCGTCGAAGCTCTCGCGTGAAGCGGTGAAGCGACGGCATGTCTCGCCGTTAGCCCTGAATTCCGCGAGCTCGGTGATGGAGCCGCGCGAGCCGGTATCGGCATTTGCCCACGGAACGGCCTGCCCGGCCAGTTGCTCAACGTCGGCGGAGGACACGGCGTTGCGGATCGTGGCCTGGTCGGAGGCGCGATCCTGATCGAGCGGCGTGACCGAGGCCGGCGTGCTCGAGGTCAGTATCGAGCGGTCGACCTCCGTCTGCTCCAGGCTGAAGCCGCCCCCGCCACAGGCGGCAAGCGGCAGGATGATTGTCACGATCATGGCTTTGGCGCTGGCCGAAGCGATAACGCTCCATTGCCCACTGTCAAAAGCTCGCGCGATACGCGACAATCGGCAATCTCCCCAGCCGGCGACAAATTTGGGAAAACTATGAGCGAAACCGGGTTAACAAGCGGTGACTTTACCGAGGCAGCGGAGCCGTTCCGGCTTTTTGCGGCGTGGCTTGACGACGCGACGAAGAGCGAGATCAACGACCCCAACAGCGTGGCGCTGGCGACGGTCGACGCCGAGGGTATGCCGAATGTGCGCATGGTGCTGCTCAAGGGGTTCGATGAGGGCGGCTTTGTCTTCTACACGAATTTCGAGAGCGCCAAGGGCCGCGAGATCCTGGGCAGCATGAAAGCGGCAATGTGCTTCCATTGGAAATCGCTGCGCCGACAGGTGCGAGCGCGCGGCCCGGTGGAGATCGTCACCGACGCCGAAGCCGATGCCTATTACGCGACGCGCCCGCGCGGCAGCCGCATCGGCGCGTGGGCCTCCAAGCAGTCGCGGCCGCTGGAAAGCCGCTTCGCGCTGGAAAAGGCGGTCGCCGAATATACGGCGCGCCACGCGATCGGCGACATCCCGCGGCCAAAACACTGGTCGGGCTTCCGCATCGTGCCTCAGACGATCGAATTCTGGCACGACCGTCCGTTCCGGCTGCACGACCGTGTCGTGTTTTCACGCAACGCCGAGGGCGGTTGGGACAAGGTGAGGCTTTATCCGTAGAGGACGATATGGCAATCCTTGACGAACCACTTTGGTTCACTAATAATCATAGTGAACCAAAGGAATGTGGCCATGACGGCTTTTACCGTGCGCGTTCGTGACGAAACTGCAGACCGGCTGGACCAGCTTGCCGAGAAGCTCGACCGCTCGCGCTCGTACGTGGCTGCGAAGGCCATCGAGGATTTTGTAGCCCGTGAGGAATGGCAACTCGCCGAGATAGAGGCAGGATTGGCTGAAGCCTCGCAAGGCGATTTTGCGGGTGCCAGCGACGTAGAGGCTGTCGTTAGAAAATACGTTAAATCCACCCGCCAGGCATGAGCCATAAGCGAATCCGCTGGACCAAGCGGGCGTTGCGGCGGCTTGATGAAATCGGCACGCATGTTGAGAAGGACAATCCCGAGGCGGCCGCGAGGACCATTGCGCGTATCGTAACGGCGGCGGAACATCTCACCGAACAGCCGGCGATGGGGCGCATCGGGCGCATCAAGGGGACACGGGAACTCGTCTTGGTCGATGTGCCGTATATCGTCCCTTGTCGCATCGACGGCGAAACTGTCGAAATCCTCACCGTCATGCACGCCGCGCAGCGCTGGCCGCAGACCATGTAAGTCGCATCGAGACACAGGAGATCAGGCTCCTGCGCGACCCATGCCGGGCTATAGAGACCTGGCGTTTCCAATCCCACGATCACGATCTCGTGTGCGTGAAACGTTCCAGCGTGCCGCAACGAACCAGGAAAGGGCTCAACGCGCCGCTGGCGCAAATTCAGGAGGAAGCAATGCATTCACTCAGGTTGGTCACGATAGCCGGTCTTGCCGGCTTTTTCGCTTCGCAAGCCTTTGCGGAGGAGGCGATGGGGACAATGACGATGATGAAGGGTGGGGAGGTCATGGCGATCATGCCCGATGGGCATATGGGCACCATGATGCCAGACGCGAAGATGAGCGCCGAAATGATGAAAATGGCGAAACCGATCAAGCATTGCATGATGTTGATGACCGACGCCAAAGGCAAGACATTCATGATCGACACGTCTTCGGCAAAGGCCCAGGCCGAATGTAAAAAAATGGCGATGTGACAAAGAGAGCATGGCGAAACCGCCCGCCGGTTGCTGCCGGCGGGTCTACGATGCGAGACAAGGCCAGATGGTCTAGGCCTTTTTCCTGGCCATGAAGGACGTCAAGGCGGCGCGGGCCTCGTCGGATTTGAGCCGCTCGCGGAAATGCTGGCTTTCCTTGCCGATGCGCTCGACAAGGTCGTCGCGCGAGCCGCGCATCAGGTCGCGCGCGATCCTTAGCGCTTGCGGCGGTTTGGCCGAGATCTGGCCCGCCGCCGCCAATACCGATGCTTCGAGTGCCTCTTCCTCGACCACCTCGTAGATCAGCCCGGCGGCCTTGGCGCGCTCGGCCGAAAAGCCCTCGCCGAGGCCAAGCAGCGCGAAGGCGCCTTGCCGGCCGAGGATCTGCGGTGCGAGCAGGCTCGATCCTGCCTCCGGCACAAGGCCGAGATCGACGAAGGGCGTCCGGAACATTGTGCGCGGCGTGGCGAAGGTCAGGTCGCAATGCAGGTTGAGCGTGGTGCCGATACCGACCGCAATGCCGTCGACGCCGGAAACCATCGGCTTCTCCGCTTTGGCCAGCGCCATCAGGAAATCCCAGACTTCGGTACCGCTTTCGCCGCCCGAGGCGACGACCATGAAATCGGCAAGGTCGTTACCGGACGAGAAAGCACCGGGCACGCCGAGAAAGACATGGACGCGGATTGCCGGATCGGCGTCGCCGCCGGCAAGAGCCGCCGACATCGTCGCGTACATGGCGCGGGTCAGGGCGTTCTTCTTGTCCGGACGATTGATGCGGATGATCTGGATGGCACCCTGGCGTTCGACGAGGATGTGGTCTGTCACGGATTGGTCCTTTGTGAATTTCGGGCCTTTGTGAATTTCGGCGCGTGCGAACGTCAGGCTGAAATCAGCGCTTTGCCGGCAACGGCAAGGCTGTCGGCGCCCCCGAGGACGCGCTCCTTGAGCGCGCCCGCTTCGCCAAGCAGGTTCTCGGCGAAGAACCGACACAGCGCGATGCGGCTTTGGTCAGCAAGCGCGCCGCGCGCCAGATAGGCGCCGCCGGCGGCAAGCGAGATCAGCCTGAGATAAGGTGTGGCGCCCGCCAACGCCTCGTCCGGACGGCCTTCGGCCTGCAGGTCTTGCAGGGAACGGCTCGCCTGTGACAGGTCATCAAGCGCCTGGTCGAGGCGATCGGCGGTGCGGCCAAAGCCTTCAAGGTTCGACGCTCGCACCGCATCGGCGACGGCCTTGAGCTCGGCGATGTAGCCATGCACATGCTGACCGCCGCCGAGCGGCAGCTTGCGCGTCACCAGATCGATCGCCTGGATGCCATTGGTGCCTTCGTAAATGGGTGCAATGCGCGCGTCGCGATAAAGCGCTGCTGCCCCCGTCTCCTCGATGAACCCCATGCCGCCATGCACCTGCAGCCCAAGCGAGGCGACCTCGACGCCAACATCGGTGGAAAACGCCTTGGCCAGCGGCGTCAACAGATTGGCGCGCTCCTGCCAGTGCTTTGCATCCTCGCTCCGCGACGCGAGATCGATGGCGTGGGCGCAGGAATAGCAGATGGCGCGGGCAATCTGGGTCAGCGCCTTCATGGTCAGAAGACTGCGCTGGATGTCGGGGTGATGCACGATCGGCGCCATGCCGGCACCCCGATAGCTCGCCGCTTTGCCTTGCCGGCGGTCGTTTGCATAGGCGAGCGCCTTTTGCATCGCCGCCTCGGCGACCGCCACGCCCTGCATGCCGACGGCAAGGCGCGCGTTGTTCATCATGGTGAACATGCAGGCGAGGCCCTTGTTCTCCTCGCCGACCAGCCAGCCGATCGCGCCGGGCCTGCTGCCTTCGAGGCCATCGCCATAGATCATCGTGCAGGTCGGCGAAGCGTGGATGCCCAGTTTGTGCTCCAGCCCGGAACAGAAAACGTCGTTGCGTGCGCCCAGCGCGCCATCGTCGCCGACGAGGAATTTCGGCACCAGGAACAAAGACAGGCCGCGCGTGCCGGGCGGTGCGTCCTGCAGCCGCGCCAGCACCAGATGGATGATGTTGTCGGTGAAATCGTGCTCGCCATAGGTGATGAATATCTTTTGCCCGAAGATGCGGTAGGTGCCGTCGCCGACCGGTTCGGCGCGGGTTCGCAAGGCATTCAGGTCCGAGCCTGCCTGTGGCTCGGTCAGGTTCATGGTGCCCATCCATTCGCCGGAGACCAGTTTTTCCAGATATTTGGCCTTGAGCGCCTGCGAGCCATGCTTGTCGAGTGCTTCGACCGCGCCCATGGTCAGCGTCGGGGCGATGCCGAACGCCATCGAGGCGGAGTTCCACATTTCAAGCGCGGCGACGCCGAGCATGGCCGGCAGCGCCTGGCCGCCATACGCTTCCGGCGCCGACAGCGCATTCCAGCCACCGCCGATCCAGCGGCGATAAAGTTCTTTCCAGCCGGGCGGGGTAGTGACGGCAGCGCCGTTGAGCACCGCGCCGTGCTGGTCGCCGATCGTGTAAAGCGGTGCGACCTCCTCGCTGGCGAAGCGGCCGGCCTCGGCCAGAATGGCGTCAACGAGGTCCTCACCGAGTTCGCCAAAGGTGCCGGCATCGAGCGCCGGCTTCAAGCCGGCGACATGCTTCAGGGTGAAGGCGATTTCCTCGACCGGTGCCCGATACATGGCGCTCGCTCCTCCTCCGTCCGGCCGCCCTCAGTCCGGAAGGTCTACTTAAGACCCGTGCCGAGGCAAAATCATCTGCTTTCGGCTTCCCTGGCGATCTTCTTTTTACGTAAACGTCAAACTTTGTCACGCGGATTTTGCCAATTGCTGCGACGCAGGCTAAATTCGCCAAAAGCCGGGATAAGTTCGACCGGCGGAATCAGGAATACCGGATCGGACCGCCCGTGCTCGCCAGACCTGACGCCTATCGCTGCATCGAATGCGGCCTGCCCTACCGGGCGACCGGTTTTGCTATCACGAAGGGTAAGATGGAGAACGGAGCAGCCTATTGGTCTGATCGCGGCATATTGTGCTCGCCGCAATGCTCGCTCGCCCATCACTGTAAGCGCGAGAAGGCGGGAACGCTGTCGCAAGTCCCGGCGCCCGACCCGTTTCAAACCCGCTCTCGACATTGACGACCATCAAAACCATCGACGGAGAAGCTGTCCGATCCGTGGCGTCCCCGGGCTGCGATCGAGAGCATTTCCTTAACCATGGCGGTTCAGGATTTGGCTTTGGCCAGCAAGGATCTGCTGCTTGAAAACGCCGGCGCGCCCCCTTGTCCGCTCAGCGCTTCTCCTTGTCGCGGCGGCGATGACGCTGGCGCTGACGCCGGCAAAGGCCTCGGATTTCTCCGAACCTTGGAAGGATGCGGACCGGGCGCTGGTCGTCGACGCCTACGAATATAATTCCATCGACTGGACCCGGCTAGCCGCCGACAAGCGTCTTGTCGGCTTCATCAACAAGGCATCGGACGGAATGCCGCCACCCTATTTCTGTTTCGGCGACGAGACCGAGCTGCGGCTGTGCAAGACGCTCTGGAAACGCCATGCGATGGCACAGGAACTGTTCCAGACGCGCAAGGTGGTGGCCAGGGCACTGGGCCTGAAATGGGGTGCCTATCATCTCGCCCGCCCCGGCAACCCCGTGGGACAGGCCAATAATTTCATCAATTTCGTGAAACCCGGACCGGATGACCTGCTTGCCCTCGACATCGAGGACGATGATCCCACCCAATGGATGTCGCTCGAGGATGCCGAGGAATTCGTGCGCCATGTGCATCGTCGGGTTGGCCGCTTTCCGGTGCTCTACACCAACGGCACGACAGCCAGGCATATCGCCGACAACAAGTATAAATACCCGCTCCTGTCCCGGCTGCCGCTGTGGTATGCGCGCTACAAGCCAGACATCGGTCTGCATTTTCCGATGGGCAACTGGCAGGGCTATGCGCTCTGGCAGTTTTCGGCGCGAGCAAATTGCGGCCGGTTCCGCTGTCCCTACCGGGTCGCGGGCACACCTAACGATATCGACGTCAGCGTCGCGCCGATGAACGCGACGGAATTGCGCGCGCAGTGGCCGTTCGGCGGCCTGATCGACGTGCAGCCGGATTATCTCGCCTTGATACCGGTGCCGCTCTCACGCGAGGCGGGGCTCGCCGGCACTGCCATGACCTACGCCGCCGTGGCAGCACCCCCGAGCCTCGAGCAACTGGTCGCGGTATTCAGGGCGCGCTTGGCCAAATTCAGCAGCGGTTTTCAAATGCCTGCGGCCAAGACGGCGCCGAGCCTTCCCCGCGGGATTGCCGAATATGTCGCCTGGACGCGAAACGAAAAGCGTGCGGCATCGGACCCTGGAATTGTCTCCGCCGCCGGTGCGGTCACCGTCTCGACCGAATTCTACCGCGGTCTGCACTGAAGCCGGAGGCCGCCTGAAGCGTCAGTTCGACTGCTCGCGCGCCAGTGCCAGCCAGCCAATGTCACGGCGGCAAAAGCCTTGCGGCCAGTCGATCCGGTCGAGCGCGGCGTAAGCCTTCTTCTGCGCCTCGCCGACGGTGCGGCCGGTCGCCGTGATGTTGAGCACGCGACCGCCATTGGCGACGAGTGCGCCGCCGTTTATCGCGGTGCCGGCATGAAATATCTCGACGCCCTCACCCGCCGCCGCCTCGACACCGCGGATGACCGAGCCCTTTTCCGGCGTTCCGGGATAACCCCTGGCTGCCATCACCACGGTGAGCGCCGCGTCGTCGCGCCAGCGCACCGAGGTGTGCGCCAGTTGGCCGTCAGCGGCGGCGTTGAGCAGGACGAGCAGATCGTTCTTCAGCCGCATCATCAGCACCTGGCATTCCGGGTCGCCGAAACGGGTGTTGTATTCGATCAGCTTCGGCCCCTTGTCAGTAATCATCAGCCCGGCGAACAGCACGCCGGAAAACGGAGCGCCTGTTTCAGCCATGCCGCGCATGGTCGGCTCGACGATCTCGCGCATGGTTCGGTCGATCATCTCCGGCGTCATCACCGGCGCCGGCGAATAGGCGCCCATGCCGCCGGTGTTCGGGCCGGTGTCGCCGTCACTGAGGCGCTTATGGTCCTGCGCCGTGCCGAAGGGCAGCGCGGTGGTGCCGTCGCACAGGCAGAAGAAACTTGCTTCTTCACCGACGAGAAACTCCTCGACCACCACTTCCGTGCCGGCTTGGCCGAAGGAGCCATCAAAACAGGCGTCGAGCGCGGTCCGCGCCTCGTCAAGCGTCATGGCGACGGTGACGCCCTTGCCGGCAGCTAGTCCGTCGGCCTTGATGACGATCGGCGCACCCGTCTTCTCGACATACGCCCTGGCCGAAGCCAGATCGCCGAAGCGGCCATAGGCGGCGGTCGGGATGCCGTATTTGGCGCAGAGCTCTTTGGTGAAACCCTTTGATCCTTCCAGCCGTGCCGCCGCCTTTGACGGGCCGAAGACGCGGATGCCCTCGGCGCGCAGGTCGTCGGCAATGCCGGCGACCAGCGGCCCTTCCGGCCCGACCACGACGAGGTCTATTTCATTCTCGCGGCAAAACCGGGCCACCGCCGTGTGATCCGCAATATCGAGCCTCACCAGCTCGGCTTCGCTGCCGATCCCCGGATTGCCGGGCACGGCATAGAGTTTGGTCAGCAGCGGTGACGCCGCCATCTTCCATGCCAGCGCATGTTCTCGTCCGCCGGAGCCGATCAGTAAAACACGCATGCCCAGATTCCTCGTCATTCCAAGACCAGGACTGCGCTATTGCGCCGCGCCCGACGGGTCAAGACATTTGGCTGCCGAAGCGCCGATTGCGCGTGGCGAGCCTGCGGGGGGCTGCTTGACGCTTGACGGCATTCGCCTCTGCTGCCACTTCAGCAAGATGGAAACCGTCCAGTCGAAAGCGGCCCAAGGCCGCGTCGCCGATGCGCCAAGCGGCCACTGGGTCTATCGCGCGCTGCCGCGGGGGTTGTGGCCCTATGCGCAGCTTGCCCGGTGGGACCGGCCGATCGGCTGGCAATTGCTGCTGTGGCCATGCTGGTGGTCGGCTGCACTTGCCGCGAGCGCCTATCCGCGTCCGACGGATCCGCTGCTCTCGCTGCTGCCGTCGCTGTGGTACCTGCTGCTGTTTTTTCTCGGTGCGTTCGCCATGCGTGGTGCCGGCTGCACCTACAATGACCTGGTCGACGAGGACATAGACAACCAGGTGGAACGCACGCGCTCGCGGCCGCTGCCGGCCGGCAAGGTCACGCGCCGACAGGCCTGGATGTTTGTTGTCCTGCAGGCACTGGTCGGCCTCGCCGTGCTTTTGCAGTTCAACAGCTTTGCCATCTCGCTCGGCATCGGCTCGCTGGTCATCGTCGCCATCTATCCGTTCATGAAGCGATATACCAATTGGCCGCAACTGGTTCTCGGCCTTGCCTTTTCCTGGGGAGCGCTGATGGGATGGGCGGTCGAGTTCGGCGATCTCGATGGGCCGGCAATCATGCTCTACATCGGCTCGATCCTGTGGGTGATCGGCTACGACACGATCTATGCGCATCAGGACAAGGAAGACGACGCCATCGTCGGCGTGCGCTCGACGGCGCGCCTGTTCGGCGATAACACCAAAGCCTGGCTGGCCGGGCTTTATGGCGGAGCGCTGGTCTGCTTCGCCATTGCCTTTGCCTCGGCGCAGGCACCGGTGCCGGCGCTCGCCGGGCTGATCGCCGCCGGCGCGCATATGACGCGGCAGATCGCCGTGCTCGACATCGACAATCCGGACCAGTGCCTAAGGCTGTTCAGATCGAACAACCAGATCGGCTGGCTGATCTTCCTCGGCCTGATCGGCGGCGCGGCCTGGGTGGCGCTGAAGCCGCTGGTTTAGCTACTCCCGCGAAATAAGCTCCTCGCCGCCGATGACCAGCCTGAGGCCGAGATCGCCGGCGCGGCGGCGGGCGAGGAAGCGCGGGCGGCGCATGGTCGAGACGCGACCCTTGCGGCGGTCCTGCGCCGGCAGCGCCTTGATGGCGGCGCCAAGCGATTCTTCCAGCGTGCGGGCAATGCCGTCGGCCTCGATCAGCAGCATGGGCAGGCGGTAGGCATCGGCCCAGGCGCGCCAGTCGGCGGCGACGTCATCGAGATCGTCGGCGACCAGCAGCGGCACCGACAGCATCGGGTCGTTGTGCAGAAGCTCGAGCGTCACTGTGACATTGCCATCCGGATCCTCCATGGCGCGGGCGGCGACGCCGCGAAACGCGTTGGCGGGCAGAGCGATGATCGCGGGCACGCCGCTCATCTCCAGCGTGCGGCGGATAACCGCGCCGCGCTGGTCGATGGTGAAGGTAACGTCGCCATAGTCGTCGCGCGTGGCGTAGCTCACCACCTGCGGCAGGCGGAATGGGTCGAGACGCATATTGCGGCCGGCCCAGACTGGCTTCAGTCCAGTGTTCATGTCGTGCCTTTCCTGTTTCTCCTGAGAGCCGGTGTTTCCGGTTCTCCGGGCCGGTTTTCCCAGCCTCGTTGTGGAGAAACATTAGCGCGAGCTTCTTATCCTCGCGCTTAAGAAAGTCGGTTAAATTTTGCTGATCCGGGGCGGATGGTTATCGGATTGCGAACCGGCGCAGGCCGGCGAAAGGATCAGAAAACCTTACCGGGATTCATGATGCCGGCCGGGTCGAACGCGGCTTTCACCCTGCGCATCAGCTCGATCGTCATCGGCGGTGCCGTCGCGATCAATTCGTCCCGCTTCAACTGGCCGATGCCGTGCTCGGCCGAGATGGAGCCATGAAACGAGCGCACGACGTCGTGCACGGCCTTGTTCATGACGTGGTAAAGGCCGAGAAACGCCTCGTCATCGCCGTCGACCGGCCGGGAGATGTTGTAGTGCAGATTGCCGTCGCCCATGTGGCCGAAGCAGACTACCCGTGCGCCGGGACTGACCGACTGCACGGCGCCGGCGGCCTTCTCGATGAAGGGCGGAATTGACGCCACCGGCACCGAGATGTCGTGCTTGATCGAGGCACCTTCCGGTTTCTGCGCCTCGGGCAGCACCTCGCGGAAATTCCAGAACGCGTCGCCCTGGGCCATGCTTGCCGCGATCACCGCATCGCCGACGATCCCTTGCTCGAGGCCTGCCTCCAGCACCTCCTCGATCAGGGCCCTGGCATCATCGGCCGAACGGCCCGACGAGATCTGCATCAGCACATACCACGGCCAATCGCCGGCCAGCGGCCGCACCACGCCTTGCGCGTGGGCAAGCGTGAAGTCGTAGGGCCTCTGGCCGATCAGCTCGAAAGCGGTGAGCGCTGCCCCGGCACGGTCCATCGCCAGGCTGAACAGCGACAGTGCCGCCTGCGGCGATGACAGGCCGGCAAACGCCACCTCGCGCCCCTTGGGCTTGGGGAAAAGCTTGAGCACGGCGGCGGTGATGATGCCGAGCGTGCCTTCCGCGCCGACGAACAGGTTCTTCAAATCGTAACCGGTGTTGTCCTTTTTCAGCTTGCGCAGATCGTCGAACACTTCGCCGGTCGGCAGCACCACTTCGACGCCGAGGCACAGCTCGCGCGCATTGCCGTAGGCAAGCACGCCGGTGCCGCCGGCATTGGAAGAGAGATTGCCGCCGATCTGGCAGGAACCTTGCGCGGCAAGCGACAGCGGAAACAGCCGGTCGGCGGCATCGGCCGCTTCCTGCAGCGTCTGCAGGATGACGCCGGTTTCGACCGTCACCGTGTTTGACAGCGTATCGATCTCGCGGATGCGGTTCAGCCGCGACAGCGACAGCACGATCTCGCGGCCGGATGCGTCCGGCACCTGGGCACCGACCAGCCCGGTGTTGCCGCTTTGCGGCACGATGGGCGTGCCGGTTTCGGTCGCCAGCCGCATGATGCGGCTGACCTCCTCGACGGTCCCCGGCCTCAGCACCAAAGCCGTCCTGCCATGCCAAAGTCCGCGCCGCTCGGTGAGGTAAGGCGCGATGTCCTGCTGGTCGCGCAGCGCATATTTGTCGCCGACGATTGCCGCAAAGCGCGCGACGACAGCGGGGTCGAGGTCGGGGGAAATGTCGTTCATGGGTGGAAACTATGGTGCCCAATCCATCTTGTCACGAGGGGCGATCTTGTCACGCGGGGCGGCGGCGCGCGAAAGCCTGTCGTTGATCGCCTCGCCCAGCCCGTCGAACGGTATCGGCTCGACGGCGATGGTTCTGGCGCCGCTGCGATCGAGATCCTGCAGATGGGCGAAGAGATTGCTCGCTGCCTCGCGCAGGTCGCCGGTCTCCGACAAATTGCGCAGTGCGGCTGCATCGCGCCAGCCTTCGGCACGGCTGCGGCCGAAGGCCAGCAGGGCTTCGCCCGGTGCGACCTCCGCAGCATTGAGCCGCACCGCCGCACCTGGTGCATAGTGCGAGGCGAGCATGCCGGGCGCCTCGATGGCCGAAGCGCCGCGCAGCAACTTCACCCCGGCGACCGCTTCGATCTCTCCGGCGGCAATGCCGCCCGGCCGCAGCAGCCGCGGCTTTCCAGCTTCGACCTTGAGGATGGTCGATTCCAGCCCGACCGGCGTCGCGCCGCCATCGACCACCAGCTTGATCCTGGGGCCGAGGTCGGCGGCCACGGCTTCCGCCGTCGTGGCGCTGATCCTGCCCGAGGAATTGGCGCTGGGCGCCGCCAGCGCGCGACCGAGCCTGGCGATCAGCTCGCCGCCAAAGCCTTTCGGCATGCGCAGCGCGATGGTGTCCAGCCCTGCGGTGACCAGCGGATGAATGCCGTTGCCGGGCCGTTGCGGCAGCACGAGCGTCAGCGGCCCCGGCCAGAATGCCTGCGCCAATCTTTCCGACAGCGGATCGAACAGCGCGATGCGCTCGGCCATCGCCGGATCGGCAACATGGGCGATCAGCGGGTTGAAGCGAGGTCGGCCCTTGGCTTCGAAGATACGAGCCACGGCAACGCCGTTGGTCGCGTCGCCGGCCAGCCCATAGACGGTCTCGGTCGGGATGGCGACGACATCGCCGCTCTCGAGCAGCGCCAACGCCCTTTCCATCGCCTCGCCGACGTCACGAATTTCAGCCACTGTCGTCACCTCACAGATGCGGGTGCCTAATACGGCGACGCCGGGCGGGCAAGCCCAGGCCTCGGCGAATCGCAAATCGCTAAAATGCTATGTTTCCTCGCAAGCCGGCATCAATTGCCCTCGGCTAGGGTGCCGTCTTCTTGGACAAGGGGAACTATCATGCTTTCGATGCGTATCGTTGGCGCGCTTGGCCTGGCGGTTATGGCCGGCACGGCGCAGGCTTCATCGCTCGTTTTTGTCGGGCAGACGACTGAAACGCCGTCGGTGGTAAGTGCCAGCGCCCTCGAACGGGCGAAAACACCGTCGATCGTCGCGCTCGGCGAGAAGTTGCCTGACGTCAATGAAAACGTCACCGATGAAAAGGTCGCGGCAATCCCGAGCCAGCCGAGTCATGGCTTCGACGGAAGCCCGATGATCATTCGCGGCGGTATCGTCGGCGATGCCTTTGCAACGCCCGCGCCCAAAGCCGCGCCGGCCACCGCTGCCGCGCCCGCCGCGAACAGCAAGGCCGATCCAAAGGTCGCCAGCAAAACCCCTGAGCCGGCCGCGCCGCAGCCTCCGCCGCTAGCAGCTCCCGATCAGCCCAAATAGCGCCTGAAGCACAAGCGATGATTTTTTCGCGGATGTCAGCCGGCTATTTTCGAGAAATCGGCGACCCGGTCCGTCGCCGCGCGGATGCGGGCGAGCAATGCCAGGCGATTGGCGCGCACCGCCTGGTCCTCATCGTTTACCAGGACTTTCTCAAAGAATGAATCAACTGGCTCGCGCAACACGCTAAGCGCCAGCATGGCGGCGGAAAAGTCTTCGTTTTGAATTGCTTCGCCGGCTTGCCTCTCGGCCTGATTGATCGCGGCGAACAAGGTTTTTTCGGCGTTCTCCCGGAACAGAGCCGGCTCAACATGGTCGGCGATCGTCGTTTTCTTCTTCTCCTCGGCGGTGAGAATGTTGGCGGCCCGCTTGGTACCGGCAAGCAGGTTCCTGCCGTCCTCGGTATCAAGGAATGAGCCGAGCGCTTCAACGCGGCGGACGATCTGCAGGAGATCGTCGTTTTGTGATTGGCCAATCGCCCCCCTTGTGGGGGAGATGCCCGGCAGGGCAGAGGGGGGCGCCTCGCGCCGAGAGGCCGGCGGGACAGCGCCCCCCTCTGTCGGCTTCGCCGACATCTCCCCCTCTAGGGGGGAGATTGGGCGCGAACCTGCCGCGAGTACGGCGTCGATCAGGTCGTGCCGGGCGCCCTGGTCGCGCAGATAGACCTTGAGGCGGTCGTGGAAGAAGGACAGGAGGTCGTGACTCAAGCGCCACGCCATCTCAGGTGTCTTTTCGGCGAAGGCCTCTTTTCCTGACAGCCCTACAAGGCGGTCATAAACTTCGGCCCTGTAAGTTGTTGTAGCAAGCCCAGCTGACGTCAGTCGATCCGCAGCCTCAAGATAAGGCCGCGATCCCTCACGTTGGAATTTCATATATGCCGCCACTATCGGAGACATCATCGAACGGAGAAGCGAAATGTTCACGCCGTTCTCAACCACGATCCTAATCACCCCCAGCGCCGCTCTTCTGAGCGCATAGGGGTCCTTCGATCCCGTCGGCTTTTCATCAATGGCCCAGAACCCGACCAGCGTGTCAAGCTTGTCGGCCAGCGCGACGGCGATCGAAACCGGATCGGTCGGTACGCGATCGGACGGTCCCTGCGGCTTGTAGTGTTCCTCAATCGCGGCGGCGACGGAGGGATGCTCGCCTTGCAGCAGTGCGTATTTGCGGCCCATGAGACCCTGCAACTCGGGGAATTCGCCGACGACTTCGGTGGTGAGATCGGCCTTGGCCAGAACGGCAGCGCGACGCGCCAGCGCGGGAATCTCCCCCCTTGAGGGGGAGATGTCGCCGAAGGCGACAGAGGGGGTCGGCACGTCCTGACGCGGCTTCCTATTTTGGGCAGAGGATGCCGGCGCTTCACGCGAGACGACCCCCTCTGGCCTGCCGGCCATCTCCCCCTCAAGGGGGGAGATTGAACTCGCCACGACCGGCGCCAGTTCTTCCGCCAGCCGCTTGATGCGCTCCACCCGCTCGCCCTGCGTGCCGAGCTTGGCGTGGAAGGTGACGCCGAGATGGTCGAGGCGGGCCATACGCTGGTCGAGCGGTTTGGTTAGATCGAGCCCGAACTTTTCCGCCGATGCCTGCAACTGGTCGAGATCCGGCAGGTCGCCCTGGTCGGTTTTCCAGAAATAGAGCGCGTCGGACAGGCGCGCGCGCACCACCTTGCCGTTGCCGTGGGCGATCTCCTTGCCGCCGTCCTTGGCCTCGATGTTGGCGGTCAGGATAAAGCGGTTGGAGAGCGGCGACTGGCTGATCTCCCCCTCGAGGGGGGAGATTTGGCGCGTCGTCACGAAACACTTCTGGTTGGCGCGGATGGTGAGCCTGATCACCTCGGCCGGAATGGTCAGAAAATCCTGCTCGAATTCGCCCATCAGCACGACAGGCCATTCGACCAGGCCCGACACTTCCTCCAGCAGCCCCTCGTCCTCGACGAGGTCGAGCCCGCTGGCGAAGGCGAGGTTCCTGGCATCGGCAAGAATGATCTCCTTGCGCCTGTCGGCATCGAGCACGACCTTGGCCGCCTCAAGCTTAGCGACATAATCGTCGAAGCGGCGCACCGTGATGGCGCCCGGCGCATGGAAACGGTGGCCGTAGGTGACATTGCCCGAGCGGATGCCGTCGATCTCGAAATCGACGACCACCGGCTCCTCGGTTTCCGGGCCGAAGGTGCACAGGATCGATTGCAATGGCCGCACCCAGCGCAACGAGCCGGGCTTGGCCGAAGCCGGCCCCCAGCGCATCGATTTCGGCCAGGGAAAGTTGCGGATGATGCCCGGCACCAGCTCGGCGATGATCTGCTCGGCCGGCCTGCCCGGCCTGGCAATATGGGCGACATAGAAGTCGCCCTTCTTCGGATCGGAATGAACATGCGCCTCGGCAATCGAGGCAAGGCCGGCCTTGCGCAGAAAACCTTGCACCGCCTGCTCGGGCGCCTTGGTCGAGGGGCCCTTGATCTCCTCGTTTATGTCCTTCGAGCGGGCGGTCAGGCCGCGAATGTCGAGCGTCAGCCGGCGCGGCGTCCAATATTCGCGCGCCGCCTCATAAGTCAGCCCGGCTTCGACCAGACCGTCGGTCAGCAGCTTCTTCAGGTCGCCGGCAGCTTTCCTCTGCATACGAGCAGGAATCTCTTCCGAACGGAGTTCTAGGAGCAGGTCGGGCATTGATTGTGCTCACGCGGCAAATGGTCCGGGCGGGGCATAGCAACTCGGCCGGCCGCTGTCACCCTTCCCAGCAAAGTCGGGCCTGCACGATCGCGGCATCCAACGGCGATTTCCGAAAAAATTCATCCGCCTGTCGGACACGAGGCGGTCCGCCCGTCCTTGGATCAAAGATTTTTCCATGAACCGAACGCAGCGCTGAAGCGACCCACGCTCAGGCAGAGAGCTATTGGCTGAACGAATGAAAACGGCATCGACATTCCTGCAGATGCTCGCGCTCAGCGCCTGTTTTACGGCACAGGTACATGGCACGTTCTCGATGCCCGGCGTCAGGCAAGCGCTGCGGACAATGGCCGGTTCCAGCGGCCGAGGCACGTTGCCAATCAGCGCTCCTGCCGAAATCGGCTTGAGCTAAGCCGCCATTCCGCCCGCCTGGGTCAGCAGAAACGCCTCGCCGCAGGCCTTGGCCAGATTGCGCACCCGCAAGATGTAACTCTGGCGCTCGGTGACGGAAATGACGCCGCGTGCGTCGAGCAGGTTGAAGACGTGGCTGGCCTTGATGCACTGGTCGTAGGCTGGGAAGACCATCCTGTGCATCGCCACATTGTCGTTCGACGCCGACGCGCCGGCTTCGAGCAGCGCCTTGCACTCGGCTTCGGCGTCTTCGAAATGGCGCAGTAGCATCGCGGTGTTGGCGAATTCGAAATTGTGGCGCGAATATTCCTGCTCGGCCTGCAGGAAGACGTCGCCATAGGTCACCTTGTCGGCGCCTTCGCGGCCGTTGAAATTGAGGTCGTAGACATTGTCGACGCCCTGCACATACATGGCCAGCCGCTCCAGCCCGTAAGTGAGCTCGCCCGCTACCGGTGCGCATTCGATGCCGCAGACCTGCTGGAAATAGGTGAACTGCGACACCTCCATGCCGTCGCACCAGCACTCCCAGCCCAGCCCCCACGCGCCCAGCGTCGGGCTTTCCCAGTCGTCCTCGACGAACCGGATGTCGTGCAGCAGCGGATCGATGCCGATCGCGGCCAGCGAGCCGAGATAAAGCTCCTGCAGATTGGGCGGGTTGGGCTTCAGGATCACCTGGTACTGATAATAGTGCTGCAGCCGGTTCGGGTTCTCGCCATAGCGGCCGTCCTTGGGGCGGCGCGAGGGCTGGACATAGGCGGCGTTCCAGCGTTTTGGGCCGAGCGCGCGCAATGTCGTGGCCGGGTGGAATGTGCCGGCGCCGACTTCCATGTCGTAAGGCTGGAGGACGACGCAGCCATAGTCCGCCCAGTAATTATGCAAAGTCAGGATCAGCCCCTGGAACGAGCGGCTGGGATGCATGTGGGCAGGGATATCAATGGTCACGGCGGCCTCCGGCGGGATGCGGCACCTCGTAGAGTGCCGCTCCGCGACCGTCAAGGCGATGGGGTCACCCCTTCGGGGCGGGCGCCGGCTCGGGCTTCACCTTGGGGGTTTCCTGCGCCGTGTTGGATTCGATCGGCGGCAGGCCCTTCATCAGCTTTTGCTGCAAGGCGGACAGCACATCCGGGTCCGGCTTCAGGTCGCGGGCCTGGTTCCACTGGAAGGTGGCTTCCAGTTTGCGGCCGACGCGCCAGTAGGCGTCGCCGAGGTGATCGTTGAGCACCGGATCCTCCGGCTTCAACGAAACGGCGCGTTCCATTTCGCGCACCGCGTCGTCGAACTGGCCAAGGCGGTAATAGGCCCAGCCCAGCGAGTCGACGATGTAGCCGTCGCTCGGCCTCAGGTCGACGGCCTTCTGGATCATAGCGAGGCCTTCCTTGAGGTTCATGTTCTTGTCGACCCAGGAATAGCCGAGATAGTTCAGGACCTGCGGCTGGTCGGGGTAGAGCTCCAGCGCCTTGCGGAAATTCGGCTCGGCCTTCGGCCATTCCTTCAGCCGCTCATAGGCGATGCCGCGCTGGTAGAAGATGTTCCAGTTGGCGGCGGTCGGCGTCTTCAGCACCTCGACTGCCTTGTCGTAAAGATTGGCGGCGGAGCGGAAATCCTCCTTCGCGGAATAGACGCCGCCGAGCGCCAGATAGGCGCGCATGTCGTCTGGATGCGCATCGACGATGGCCTTGAGGTGAGCGATCGCCTCGTCATTGCGGTCAAGATCGGCGAGGTTGAGGCCAAGCTGCAGGTCCGAAAGCTCCTTCAGCGGTGAGCCGGCGGGAATGCGGCGATAGAGCGCGATGGCGCCCTCGCCGTCCTTCAACTGCTCGGCGACCGCGGCAAGCTGAACAAGCGCCGCGTCGTTGCCGGGCCGCAGCGCCAGGGCATATCGCAGATAGAGCCGCACGAACGGCTCGCCGCCGCCGCGGTTGAGCGCGGTGGCGAGATCGAGCAGGATCTCCGAGGCGCCGTCCGACGGACCAGCAACGAATGGTTCGATCTTTTCGCCCTTGTTGATCTTGTCGCGAAGTGCTGCAATCTCGACCTTGCCGGGCGCAAACGCCTCGGCCTTGTCGAGCACCGACAGCGCCTTGGCCTTGTCGCCTTTGCGGGCGAGGAAAGAGGCGTAGGCCTGCGCGTTGCGCATCCATGTTTCGGGGGCCGCACCGCCAGCGGCCGTGTCTTGCAGGGTGGCGGTGTAGAGCGCATCCGCCCTGTCGGGCAGGCCCGAGACGTCGGCAATCAAGGCACGGTGGAACGACTTGAACGGGCTAAACCAGTCGGGGCCCTGCAGCTTGTCGATGGAAGCCATGGCCTCGCCGGCGTCGCCCTCACCTTGCTTGGCCCAGCCGGTCATGATACCGGAGATCAGCCGGTCGAGATCGGATTCGAGCGACAGCTTGAGCCAGTATTCGGCCTTGGAGAAATCCTTCTTGTGGAAGGAATCGACGGCCAGCGCCAGGCGCGAGAAGCGCTCGACGTCGGGAACCGCCTTGAGCTTGTCGGCGTAGACCAGGGACTCGTCGAAGCGCCCCTGCGCGATCAGCGACAGCATCAGGCTCTGCTGCAGTCCCGTATCGTTCGGATCGAAGGCGAGCGCCTGCTTGTAATAGGAAATGGCGCTGTCGAGGTCGTTGTCGCCTTCGGCAATCCGCGCGGCGAGATACGCTCCCGAGAAGGATGTGATCCTGACCGGCTCGGCGGTCTGTCTGGCATGCGCCGGCAAAGCCGAGATCGCCATGCCCGTCGCGATTGCCAGCCCCGTCAGCCAGCGCGCATATCCTTGCCGCATCATATCCCTTTCAGCCAAACGCCATCTCCGCGTCAGCGGGATCGCCGTAGACTCGATCTTTACAGGTAAAGCATGGCCTTTTTGGGGTCACGCATCAACCCGGCCCGAATTCACAATCGGGTCAAGCAATTAATAAACCATGCCGAAAGAGGTCGCACGACCGCATTGCGACAATCCGGCAATGGGAAACCGGCGTCACGGCCCGGAACTCAGGACGTTTGCGAAAGGATTGCGTCGAGCGCCTGCATGGCGACGGTGACAAGATCGTGCAGCCGCTTTTTCGGCACGCCGTCGCGTGCCTGCACCGAAAGGCCGTGCATCAGCGTGGCGTAATAATCACCCAACGTCTCGGCGTCGGTACCCGGCTTCAATTCGCCATCGCGCAGCGCTTGCTTCAATCGCTCGACGATCGATGCGGTACGCGCCAGCCGGTGCTCCGCCAGCCATTGCTGCACGGCGTCGTTTTCGACGGCGCAATTGGTGGCGGCCGTCACCACCATGCAGCCCTGCGGCTGCCCCGGCCGCGTATAGATTTCGACGGCGTCGCGAAGCATGCGCTCGATGACGCGCCGGACGTTTGGTTCTTCCTGCAGCGCGCGCGTGGCAAAGCCGCCCTCATTGGCCTCGTAAAGTGCCACCGCTTCGCGAAACAGATCCTCCTTCGAGCCGAATGCGGCATAGATGCGCGCCGATGCGAGGCCAAGCGCCGAAACGAGATCGGCCATCGAGGTGCCCTCGTAGCCACGTCTCCAGAAAGCGTCCCGGGCTTTCTCCAGCGCCCGGTCGCGGTCGAACTCCCTTGGCCTTCCCGCCATTGCGACCTCCAATTTTTGTCGATCAACAAATAATCCGCTTGACTTCGCATTGCAAATCTCAATTCTTTGTCGATCATAAAACAATTGTCGACAAGGAGCCCGACATGAGTTCACTGGATCAAGGCGCGCCGCTCGGCGCAATCGCAGCGCAAGGGACGACCGGTGTGAAGCGCGGCGTAACGCTGGCGCTGCTCGCCTTCGCGCAGCTCATCATCTCGCTCGACCTCAACATCGTCTTCGTGGCCCTGCCGGAGATCGGCGCCGGCCTCGGATTTTCCGGTCAGACCCTGCAATGGGTGGTGAGCGCCTACACGGTCTTTACCGGCGGCTTCCTGCTGTTCGGCGGCCGGGCCGCCGACCTGATCGGCCAGCGCCGCGTCTTCATCTTCGCACTCTGGCTCTACGCGCTTTCTTCGCTTGTCGGCGGCCTGGCATGGTCACCGGAAATCATCATTGCGGCACGCGCGGTACAAGGCATCGGCGCCGCATTCCTGTTTCCGGCGACGCTGTCGCTGATCAACCGTCTGTTCGCCGAAGGACCGGAACGCAACCGGGCGCTCGCCGTCTGGGGCGGCGCAGGCGCCAGTGGCCTGACGCTCGGTTCGCTTGCCGGCGGGTTTCTGACCAGCGCCTTCGGCTGGCCGTCGGTCTTCTACGTCAACGTGCTGCTGGCCGGGATCGCCATCATCGCGGCTTTCGCCATCATCCCGCGCGATCGCAAGCGGCACGAACAGCGCAGCTTCGATCTGCCGGGCGCGCTGACCGTCACCGCCGGCGCGACCTTGCTTGTCTTCACCCTGGTTCAGGGGCCTGAATATGGCTGGGGATCGACCGCAATCATCGTCAGCGCAGCACTGGCGGCATTCTTCCTGATCGCCTTCACGATGATCGAGGCGAAGAGCGCCGATCCGCTGATGCCGCTGCGCCTGTTTTACAACCGCAGCCTCGTCGCCGGCATGACGATAACCTTCCTCTACATGGCGACCTTCGGAGCGCTGCCCTACTTCCTCACCGTGCTGCTGCAGAACGTGCACGGTTTCACCGCCTTGCAGACGGGCCTCGCCTTTCTCGTGCCGTCGGTCGCCATCGCCACCGGCACGCAAGCCGGCGAGCGTCTGGCGACGCGCTTTTCGACGCGCAGCACGCTGGTCGGCGGCATGATCGTCGGCGCGGTCGGCACTGCATTGATGGTATCAGGCGCAACCGCGGAGAGCAGCTATCTGTCCCTCGTACCCGGCCTGATCGTCTCCGGCGTCGGACAAGGCATCGTCTGGACCGCAATGTGGATTGCCGCCGCTTCCGGCGTTGCCCACGATCAGCAAGGCGTCGCCTCGGGCATGGCTTCGACGACACTCAATGTCGGCAACGCCATCGGCATGGCCGTGCTGATCGCGATTGCGAACAGCCAAATCGGCGAATTGTCCGGCGATGCGTTGAAAATTGCCGTCGCCGACGGCATCCAGGTCGCCTTCTGGTTCGCGGCGGCGGGCATCGCCGCCAGCCTGCTCGCAGCAATGGCTCTTCCGGCAAAGGCGCGATGAGAACGGCCCCTCCCCGGCGTCGCGGCGCCGATGGCTGTCAATTCACCCGGCTGATGCAGAAATCGATGACGTCGATCAGTGCAGACTTCTGCGGCGTCGCTTCGAGCGGCGCCAGCGCGTCACGGGCGATTTCGCCGAAATGGCGGGCGCGCCCGATGGTGTCGGCAATCGCCCCGTGGCGGAGCATCAGGCCGATTGCCTTTTCCAGCCCGGCATCGTCGGCGGCATTGTCCTCGATGGCGCGTTTCCAGAAGCTGCGCTCGGCCTTGGTGCCGCGCCGATAGGCGAGGATCACCGGCAGCGTTACCTTGCCCTCGCGGAAATCGTCGCCGACATTCTTGCCGAGATCCTTGCTGGTGCCGCCATAATCAAGCGCGTCGTCGATCAGCTGGAAAGCAAGGCCGAGATTCATGCCGTAGAAGCGGAGTGCTGCGCGATCGTTGCGCGTCGCCTGGGCGATGACAGGGCCGACCTCGGCGGCGGCTGAGAACAGCGCCGCGGTCTTGGCCTTGATCACGGCGAAATGCTCGTCCTCGGTGGTTTCGAGGTTCTTGGCGGCGGCAAGCTGCATCACCTCGCCTTCGGCGATCACCGAGGCCGCACTCGACAGGATGTCGAGCGCTTCCAGCGAGGCGACATCGACCATCATGCGAAAGGCCTGGCCGAGCAGGAAATCGCCGACCAGAACACTGGCCTGGTTGCCCCAGATCATGCGCGCCGTCTTCTTGCCGCGCCGCATGCCGCTTTCGTCGACAACGTCGTCGTGGAGAAGTGTCGCGGTGTGCATGAATTCGACCGATGTGGCGAGCTTGACATGGCCGTCGCCGGAATAGCCGAACATCTGGGCGGCGGCGAGCGTCAGCATCGGCCGCAGCCGTTTGCCGCCGGATGAGATCAGATGGTTGGCAATCTCCGGGATCATCTCGACATCGGAGCCGGCCTTCGACAGGATCAATTTGTTGACGCGCCCCATGTCGGCCGCGGTCAGGTCGATGAGGTCCTTTATCGAGGCGGCTTCGCGCTTCCCGTTTTCAATGTTGAGAACGACACCCACGGCAAAACTCCCAACCTCGATATGCACGACGGCAACATGGTCCCTGGACAGACTCTAGGGTGTCACCCACCGGTGCGGCAAGAGGCGAATTGGCGCGCCGGCTCTGGTACATGATCACGCCTACGTTTACATCAACGCCGCAAACTGCGAGTTTCATCCGATGATAGAGCTCATCCGCACCAACGACGCTGTCATCATTTCGTTTGTCGAATCGCTGATGCGCGATGCCGGTATCGGCTGTTTCGTCGCCGACCAGAACATGAGCGTGCTCGACGGCTCGATCGGCATCCTGCCCCGCCGTGTCATGGTGGACGCCGACAAGGCCGATGCGGCACGGCGCATCCTGACGGATGCCGGCATCGCCAACGAGATCCGCCAAAAATAATGTCCGCGTCGCCCGCTGCCCTTGTTCCGGACATGCCGGCTCACACGGTCGATGCCTTCCATCGTGGTCGCTTCTGGCTGGTGCAGCCGAGAAAGGCGGGCCACCGCGCCGGCATGGATGCGATGATGCTGGCGGCTGCCGTGCCGTCCTCCTTCGCCGGGCGGCTGGCCGACTTTGGTGCGGGTGCCGGTGCCGCCGGCCTGGCGGTGCTGTCGCGCTGCCCCGCTGCCGCGGCCGTGCTTGTCGAGCGTTCCCCGGAAATGGCGGCCTTCGCCACCACCACGCTTGCCCATCCCGGCAATGCGCATCTCAGCGACCGCGCCTCGGTGCTCGTCGCCGATGTCGCGCTGTCGGGCCGGGCGCGAACGGCCGCCGGCCTCGAGGACAACAGCTTCGATTTCGTCATCATGAACCCGCCGTTCAATGCCGCCGAGGATCGCGCGACGCCCGATCCGCTGAGAAAGGCCGCGCATGTCTCGGAGGATGGATTGTTCGACAGCTGGATCCGCAGCGCGGCCGCGGTGGTGAGGCCGGGCGGCGGGCTGGCCGTCATCGCCCGGCCGGAACAGCTCGGCGCCATCCTCGATGCCGTTGCCGGCCGCTTCGGCGACGCCGAGATGCTGGCCGTCCATCCTCGCCCCGAGGCGGCAGCGATCCGCATCGTCGTCCGGGCAGCACTCGGCGCACGCGGCAAGCTGTCGATCCAGCCACCGCTGATGCTGCATGCCTACTCAGGCAATGGCCCTTCGGAGCGGGCAGAGCTGATCAATAACGGGCTGGCGTCGCTGTTCGGAGACTGATCCATTCTGATTGCCGGGGTGACGGCATTGCCGTTGGCCGGCGAATTCCTACATGCCTCAAGCAAATCGACCGGAGACCGCCCCCTCGTGAAACGCCTTTTCAACCGCCTGCTGCCGAAATCCTGGCGCTCCACCGTCGTCACCATTCCGGTCATCCGGCTGCACGGCACGATCATGCCCGGCGGCGGCCAGTTCCGGCCGAGCCTGTCGCTCGCTTCCACCGCCGGTCTTCTCGAAAAGCTGTTTTCCTTCGATGCGCCGGCGGTCGCCATCTCGATCAATTCGCCAGGGGGCTCGCCGGTGCAGTCGCGGCTGATCTTCAGGCGCATCCGCGACCTGGCGAGCGAGAAGAACAAGAAAGTCCTGGTTTTCGTCGAGGACGTGGCGGCATCGGGCGGCTACATGATTGCGGTCGCGGGCGACGAGATCTTTGCCGACCCGTCCTCCATCGTCGGCTCGATCGGTGTGGTGTCGGCCTCGTTCGGCTTTCCGGAGCTGTTGAAGAAGATCGGCGTCGAGCGCCGCGTCCACACCGCCGGCCAGAACAAGGCGGTGCTCGACCCGTTCAAACCGGAAAAGAAGGAGGACGTCGAGCGCCTGAAGGCGCTGCAACTGGAGGTCCACGAGACCTTCATCGACCTCGTCAAGGACAGGCGCGGCAGCAAGCTCAAGGACGATCCCGACCTGTTCACAGGCCTGTTCTGGACGGCCAAGAAGGGGCTTGAACTCGGGCTGGTCGATGCGCTCGGCGACATGCGCAGCGTGCTGAAGAGCCGTTTCGGGCCGAAAACCCAGCTCAAGCTGATCACCGCGCCGCGCGGCCTGTTCGGCCGCTTCGGCCTGTTCGGCTCGAGCTTGTCGGCGCCCGACATCGCTGCCGCCGCGGTAAGCGGCGTCATCGATGCGGCGGAAGAGCGCGCGCTGTGGGCGCGCTTCGGGCTTTGAAAAGCCGGTGAAAGCGTCTAGCATAAATCATCAACCGACCCGACCGGCGGCCTTGCCGGCCTTGCGAGGGAGGAGTTTGACATGCCGCAGATCATTTTCTTCGCCGTCGTCGGCATTGCCGCCTATTTCGGCTACCGCTCCTTCGTCAGGGAAGCCGAGCGGGTGACCGCCAAGGTACGTCGGGCCGAAAAGCAGACGGCCAACGGCACCATGGGAACACTGGTCAAGGATCCGAAGACCGGCGAATACCGTCTGGCCAAGGATTGACCGTCGTCCCCCTCGCGGCCGAGCCCATGAACGCCGAGTCCAGCGTCCGGGCATTGCATGCGCACGCCAAGATAAATCTCGCGCTGCACGTCACCGGCCGGCGCGCCGACGGTTATCACATGATCGAAAGCCTGGCTGTGTTCACGCGCTTCGGCGACCGCATCGACACAGAACTTGCCGACAGCGATGGGTTTTCCGTGTCCGGCAAATACGCCTCCGCGGTGCCGGTCGACGACAATAATCTGGTGGTGAGAGCGCGCGACGCACTGCGTCGCGAGGCCGGTTCCCAACACGCGCCGGCTGTCGCCATCCGGCTCGAAAAGAACCTGCCGGTCGCGTCCGGTGTCGGCGGCGGATCGAGCGACGCGGCGGCTGTGCTGCGTGCCCTGGTCCAGACCTGGGGACTTGATGTCGACGATGCCGAACTGGCGCGGATCGGCCTGTCGCTCGGCGCCGACGTGCCGATGTGCCTCGCAGCCAAGCCGCTGATAGCCCGCGGCGTCGGCGACGAGCTGACGCTCGTGCCGGGTTTCCCGGCGCTGGGTTTGGTGCTCGTCAATCCCGGCACTGCCGTCTCGACGGCCGACGTGTTCGAGGCGCTTGGCCGCCGCGACAATGCGGGGCTGCCGCCGCTGCCGCACAGCCTCGACTTCCACAGCATCCGCAACTGGCTGGAGATCACCCGCAACGATCTCGAGCCTGCGGCGCGTGCAATCCAGCCCGCCATCGGCAAGGCGCTTTCCGTGCTTAACAAGGCCGGAGCCGGTTTTGCCAGGATGTCGGGTTCCGGCGCCACCTGCTTCGGGCTGTTCGAGACCGGCAATGTGGCCAAGCGCGCGGCCGTCGATATTCGCGGCCGCCATCCAGACTGGTTTGTCGCGGCGACGCGAAGCATGACATCGGAGGCTGAGGCCTATGGCCAGGATTGACGAGAGCCGCCCCTTCGTTCCCGTGCGCATCGCGGTACTGACCGTTTCCGATACGCGCAGCCTCGTCGACGACAAATCCGGGCAGACGCTGGCCGACCGTATTGCCGAGGCCGGCCACATCCTCGCCGCCCGCGACATCGTCACCGACGACCGCGACAAGATCCGCGACAAGGTCCTGGGTTGGTCAAGGGACGAAGCGATCGATGTCGTCATCACCACCGGCGGCACCGGCTTCACCGGCCGCGACGTGACGCCGGAAGCGCTGGAGCCGATCTTCGAAAAGCGCATGGACGGCTTTTCCGAAGTGTTCCACCGCATCTCCTACGACAAGATCGGCACCTCGACGATCCAGAGCCGGGCAACCGGTGGCGTCGTCAACGCCACCTTCGTCTTCGTGCTGCCGGGCTCGCCCGGCGCCTGCAAGGACGCCTGGGACGGTATCTTGAAGCCCCAGCTCGACTACCGGCACATGCCCTGCAACTTCGTCGAGATCATGCCGCGGCTGGACGAGCATTTGCGGCGCGGCTGAGGCGAGCCAAGGTGTCAGCCAAGCGACCTCGGTTTAGCGAATGACCGGCTCGCCGTGAAAACGGCGGCGCGAGGGCGGCGACACGCCGAAGCCGACCTCCATCATCAGCCGCGGGGTGCGCGTCGGCACGGTGCCCATATGGAAGCCGAACGGGTCCTCGACAAAGCCGAGGCCGGCCTGCCCGGTCAGCGTTACCGGGCTCTGCTCGCCGTACACGCCCAGCACCTCTTCCGCCGAATGGCCTACCAGCAGCGTCAGCTGGTGCTTCAGGATGCGCCGGTTGTGGGAGCCGCGGACATAGACATGCGGCCCGGTGTCGTTGTCGACCGGCACCAGGTAGAAGAAAAACTTCAACATGCGCCAGTCGTCGAGGTCGAAATGGTATTTGCCGAGCGAGGCCATGTTCTTGTCGGCGTCCGAGACGCCACCGGTCGGAAAGCTCCACCAAACGCGGGTGGTGATCAGCTTGGCCTGGCTGCCGAGATAGTGCGCTGCGATATCGAGAAGCAGCGGATCGCGCTGCACGGCGACCGCAGCGTTGCAGTCGAGGACCCGTTCGAAATAGTGACCGCTGAGCAGCGGGCGGCCGAAATGCTTTTCGGCATCGGCGTGTTTTTCGGGCAGGAATTCCAGCCGGCGGTCGAAATTGCCGAAGCATGGCGTGCGCTCGGCGAAGCGGGCGATCTCCTCATGGATGGCGGCCGGCAGCATCAGGCCCGAATAGAGCCCTTCCGTGCGCAGCGCGCCGACGACGGCATCACGATCGACGCCGGCGAACATCGTTTCACCGACATTGCGCGCCGGCGGAACGGGCTTTGCACCGCGCCAGTGCAGGCGCCGCGCCGGCATGGTGCGGGCCAGCATGAACATCGGCAGCCATGCCGGATTCTCCCGAAGGTCGGAAAGATAGGTCGGGATGCGGGCGGCGATGCGGCGCAGCGTACCGCCGTTGCGTGCGATCGCCTCGAGGCTTGCAGCGCCGGACTTGTCGGGGCTTGAAAGGGTCATCGGGGTCCTCAAATGTCGAGGGAACAGCATCGACGATAGTCGTCGCCGCCGCTCCGGCACACCCCAAACCCATTCGCCCGTTTCGCAGGGAAGGTAACCCCCGGCCAGATTTTGTGCAATGCACAATAAGCGACGACCCGCCAGAAAATTTGCTTAGGCGGCATTCCCTCGGCCCGGGATGGTAAGCCGTCACTTCCGCGGCGCCACCCAGATCTGGGCGTGGAGCCTTCTTGTCGCCAGGCCGCGGGCGATCGCTTCGGCGCTGCGGGCGCTCTTAGACAGCGCGGCGGCCTGACGCTTGCTGATCACCAAGCCTTCGGCGAGAGCGCGATTTCCGGCAAAGACGCGTGACAGGAAGGGCGCGCGGCTGCCGCGTGCCCGCGAAAATCGCGCCGCCATGGTTTGTCTGGCGGTATGGGCGACGACCTCGTCGATCCAGCCCTCCCCCAGCCGCGCGCCCGGTTCCAGCAAGAGCAGCCAGTCGCCCTTGGCCTGCCTGATGCCCGCAGCGATGCCGCCACTGACATAGTGGCAGCCGGCATGTTCGGCGACGCGGTGCGTCTGATCGGTCGAGCCGGTGTCGCAGACGAGAACGTCGCGCACCACGCCTTCGACCGCGCCGCCGATCAGCGAGGCGAGCGTGCGGGCCAGGCCCTCCTCGTCATTCAGGGTTTCGATCAGGACGCTGAGCATATTTAGCCGAATAGCGGAAAGCGGTGGGCAGCGCCAGTTTTTGCGGCACGCCGCGAGAAAGTTCTTGCTTTGTTCTAGTCGACGCGATAGGAATACATTCATGAGCAGAGCGATTCGACAGCGGGCGGACAGTCCCTGGGAAAGGGCCAAAATGGAACAGATCGTGCGTGCCGACATTGCCGCCTTCGGCGCTGGCAGGGCCGAGATGGCGAATGCGATGATCGAGCAGAGCGGCATGCGCGTCCGTCCGGACCGCAATCGCGGCCGGTCGGCGGGCATCAATCCGTCCGGCCGTTTCGAGCCGGTCAGCCGGCATGTGTTCGATGACGGCTGGAATTCGCTGGAGGAGCTGCCGCCCTTCAAGACCGAGGTACAGGTCGAGAAGCCGCGCACCATCATCACCCGCAACGAATCGCCCGATATCTCCTTCGACCGCTCGATCAATCCCTATCGCGGCTGCGAACATGGCTGCGTCTATTGTTTCGCGCGGCCGACGCACAGCTTCATGGGCCTGTCGCCGGGGCTGGATTTCGAATCGAAGCTGTTTGCCAAGCCGGATGCGGCGCGGTTGCTCGACAAGGAATTGTCCAGGGATAACTACCAGCCGCGCACCATCGCCATAGGCACCAACACCGATCCCTATCAGCCGATAGAGAAGCAATACCGGATCATGCGTGAGATCCTCGAAGTGCTGGAGGCGCGCGGCCATCCGGTCGGCATCGTCACCAAATCGGCACTGGTGACCCGCGATATCGACATTCTGTCGCGCATGGCCGAGCGCGGGTTGGCCAAGGTGGCGCTGTCGGTGACGACATTGGACAGGATGCTGGCCAGAACGATGGAGCCGCGCGCGTCGACGCCGACCAAGCGGCTGGAGGCGATCAGACAGCTTTCGGACGCCGGCATTCCGGCCTCGGTGATGGTCGCGCCTATCATCCCCGGACTGACCGACCCGGAAATGGAGCGCATCCTCGATTCGGCGCAGGCAGCGGGCGCGCGTGAAGCCGGCTATGTGCTGCTGCGCCTGCCGCTGGAGGTCGCGCCGATCTTCAAGGACTGGCTGCTGCGCCACTATCCCGACCGCTATCGCCACGTCATGTCGCTGATCCGTTCGATGCGCGACGGCAAGGACTACGATTCGGAATGGGGCAAGCGCATGAAAGGCTCCGGCCCCTATGCCTGGCAGATTGGCCGGCGTTTCGAGATCGCCGCCAAACGGCTCGGCCTCAATGCCGAACGGCGCTCGCTCAGGACCGACCAGTTCGTCCCCGCTGCCAAGGCAACCGAGCAGCTGATGCTGCTGTGACAAAGCGTCTCGCGCCAGCCGCTTTGAAGCGGCCGCAGCAGGCGAAAATCCCGTCCGGCCTGTCCTGTCCCCGGGCTTGCAGACGGTAGCCCCCTCCTGGTCCGGTGCCCCGCCCGACCCGGAGGGGACTTGCGGAGAATCGGAGCCGATGCGAACCTCGCCGCACCATGGCTCGCCCGCGTTCCGATTCTCCGCTTCTCTTCGAAATCGTCGAGAAACCCGACTTCTCGTTCGAGACGAGAGCGATGGCCGAAGGCCTTTGGCCGGTGGCGGGGATGGACGAAGCCGGCCGCGGCCCACTCGCCGGCCCGGTGGTGGCGGCAGCGGTGGTGCTCGATCCCGCCAACATCCCCGACGGTCTCGATGATTCCAAGCGGCTGACGCATTTGCAGCGTGAGGCGCTGTTCATGAAAATCCTCGGCTCCGCACTCGCCGTGTCGATGGCCTCGGTCAGTGCCGAAGGCATCGATGCCTCCAACATTCTCAAGGCCAGCCTGGAGGCGATGCGCCGTGCAGTGGCCGGCCTGTCAATCCGGCCGAAGCTGGCACTGGCCGACGGCCGCGACGTGCCGCCCGGCCTGCCCTGCGAGGGCACAGCGCTGATCAAGGGCGACCAGCGCTCGCAGTCAATCGCCGCAGCCTCGATCGTCGCCAAGGTGTTGCGCGACCGCATGATGTGCGGCTGCGGCAGCCATCATGCGCGTTACGGCTTCGAACTGCATATGGGCTACGCCACTGTGCGCCATCGCACGGCGATCGATCTGCACGGGCCGGTGGCGCGGCTGCACCGCGCCTCCTTCGCGCCGTTCCGGTTCGGCGGCACCGAGGTGCTGGAGGAAGAGAGTTTTTCGGGTTTGGATTGAGATTGGCGAAAGCGGCTAGGCGCGTAATCTCCCCCCTCGAGGGGGAGATGGCCGGCAGGCCAGAGGGGGTCGCCGCGCGTGAAGCGCCAAGCTCCTCTTCGTCTTACATGGCGTCGCGCCAGGACGTACCGACCCCCTCTGTCGCCTTCGGCGACATCTCCCCCTCGAGGGGGGAGATTATGCGCTCTGCCGCTTTCGCCAACAAAAAAGCCGCCGGGTTTCCCAGGCGGCTTTCGATGAATTTCTCGACGAAGTCGCTTAATTCAGTTTCGACTTCAAATCCTGCAGGGAGGCGTTGAACAGGTCGGCGCCGGCCTTGGTGTCGATCTTGCCGGCCAGCAGCGCGCGCGCGGCTTCGACCGCGATGTCGACAGCGCTGGCGCGCACTTCGCCGATCGCTTCGCGCTCGGCCTGGCCGATCTTCTGCTCGGCCAAGGCGGTGCGCCGGGCGACATAGTCCTCGGTCTTCTTGTGCGCCTCGGCGGCAAGCATGTCGGCTTCGCGCTTGGCGGCGGCAACGATGGCCGCCGCCTCCTGCTCGGCTTCCTTGCGCTTGCGCTGGTATTGGCCAAGCAGCTGCTGTGCCTCTTCGCGCAACCGGCGCGCCTCCTCAAGCTCGGAGCTGATCTTGTCGGCCCGCGCATCGAGCGCCTTGGCGATCATGCCCGGCACCTTGATATAGATGGCGATGCCGAGGAAGATTACGAGGGCAACCGTTGCCCAAAGCGTCGCGAGAGATGTGGCGTCCATGATGCGCTCCTCACCCGGCCACGGATTTGACCGCGGCCGCGATTTCGGCCTTGCTGGCCTTGCCGCCGACAAGCGCCTCGACGATGGCCGAAGCGGTGTCCTCGGCGATCGCGCCGACTTCTTTCATGGCATTGGCCTTGATGGAAGAAATACGCGCCTCGGCCTCGCCAAGCTTCTGGTCAAGCGCTGCCTCGATCGTCTTGCGGGCAGCTTCGGCTTCCGCCTTGGCCGCATCGTTGGCCTGCTGGCCGATCGCATTGGCCTTGCCCTTGGCTTCCGCCAATTCCTGCTCATAGGCGGCAACGGCGGCATCGGCCTCGCTTTTCAGCCGGGCAGCATGATCGAGATCCTGCGTGATGCGGTCGTTGCGAACGTCGATGATGCCGCCGACGCGCGGCATCACTACCCGTTTCAAGAAGAGGTAGAACAGCCCGAAAGTGATTGCCAGCCACACCAGCTGTGACGGGTACGTCGCCGGATTGAATGGCGGGAACGTGCCGTGCGCCTCGGCAGGCACGCCGGTGGCGGCGTGCGTGTCGGCTTCCGTTGCGGCGGGCGCGGACTCTTGCGCAAAGGCAGATGTCACGAACATGGACTATCCCCGAAATTCAGGCCCGCCGCAGGATCGCGACCGGCCTGTTCTATTCTTCCCAATGTTCAGCCGAACAAATATTCAGCCGAACAGGGCGAGAAGCGCGATGAGAAGCGAGAAAATACCCAGCGCTTCGGTCACGGCGAAGCCGAAAATCAGGCGGCCGAACTGGCCGTCGGCGGCCGACGGGTTGCGCAGCGCGCCCGCCAGATAGCTGCCGAAGATGTTGCCGAGGCCAACGCCCGCGCCGCCCATGCCGAGGCATGCGATGCCGGCGCCGATGTACTTTGCTGCTTCTGCGTCCATTTGTTCAACTCCTTTGGATCTAAAATTCCGTTGCAAATTCGATCCGGCGGCAATGCCGGAACCTAGTTAGTGCCCGGGATGCAGGGCGTCGTTGAGATACATGCAGGTCAGCACGGCAAAGACGTAGGCCTGCAGGAACGCGACCAGCAGCTCCAGCGCCGTCAGCGCCACGGCCATCGCCAGCGGCAAAACCGAGCCCGCCACGCCGACCGCGCCGAGCGCGCTCAGGCTGACGACAAAGCCCGAGAACACTTTCAGCGTGATGTGACCGGCGAGCATGTTGGCGAACAGACGAACCGAGAGGCTGACCGGACGCGAGACGAAGGAAATCACCTCGATCAGCACCACCAGCGGCAGCAGGTAGACCGGCACGCCATGCGGGACGAACAGTTTCAGGAAGCCAAGGCCGTGCTTGGTGAAGCCGTAGACGACGACCGTTCCGATCACCAGCGCGGCGAGGCCGAAAGTGACGATGATGTGGCTGGTGACGGTGAAGAAATACGGGAACAGGCCAAGCAGGTTGGCGACAAGCACGAACATGAATAGCGAGAACACGAAGGGGAAGAACTTCATGCCTTGCGTGCCCGCGGCGTCCCTCAGCATATTGCCGACAAATTCATAGGCCATTTCCGAGACCGACTGAAGGCGGCCCGGAACCAGGCTGCGGCTCGATGTGCTGAGATAGAGAAACGCCGCCGCGACGGCAACCGTCGCAAGCATGAACAGAGCCGAATTGGTGAAAGACAGGTCGTAGCCGCCGATGTGAATCGGAATGATCGGATGGATCTGGAACTGGTGGATCGGATCGACCTTGTCAGCAGCCACTTTAAATCCCCATCAAAGCCGCAGACGGCTTCAGCATTCTGTTCAATGCGCCGGCATGCGGCGCCTCAATTCATTCTTTCGGATCGCGCGGTTTGTCGCCCGTCCCGAATTCCGACACAAGCCCGGCTGAACGCAGGACGTTGAGCACGCCGGCGCCAAAACCCAGCAGCAGCCCGACTATCAGACCCCATGGCAATATCCCCGCCACGCGATCGATAAACCAGCCGAGAGCCGCACCGACCACTATCCCGGCGATGAACTCGCTGGACAGCTTGAGCGCCTGGCCGTACCCGGCCACACTGCCCGTTTTCGCGTCGTCTTTCCCTTCGAGCCGATCCGGCCGCCTTGTCGCAAGCGATGCTTCAAGGTCGCGCCGGCGGCGCTCAAGATCGTCGTCGCGGATGTCGGCTTCATGCTGCTTGCCGCGGCCGGTTTTGCCGGTTCCGTCTGGCCCATTCTTGTCGGCCACGCAACCCCCCTGCCCGGTCAGACCGTCACCGTCCGTCCGCTTCTTAAAGTCGCCGGCAACATAGTTAGAGGGTCCGCGCCCGTCAAGCCACGGGCGGATCTTCAAGCTCAAGTATTTTTTCGTTATGAATCAGCTACTTGCCTGGGTGCGACATCGTGCCCGACGCGGTCTCCGGCGGGCTGCGGCCGAATCCCCACAGCGATGCGTCTTCCATCGGCCGCTCTCGCGGGAAAGATGCAAGGGCCGCCAGAGCGCTTAGCTCCAGCCGCCGCCATAGGTGCGGTAGAAGATATGCAGGCCGATCCTGGTCATTTTCTGCATCGTCCGCGCCCAGCCCGGATGGACGTAGTTGGCGTAATAATGGGTCGACGAGCCGACTTCCGGAATGAAGATCTTGCCGGCTGTGACGGCCATGGCGACATCCTGGGCGGTCTTGTAGGCAGCGGGGTTGTCGATCCGCTTCTTCCTGCCGTCGCAGGCGAAGGAAAACTGACAGCGGTTGAACCAGTTGTCGTTCTGGTAGACGACGCCGCAGATCGAGTTCGGATAGGCCGGATTGCGGACACGGTTGAGGATGACCTGGGCGACGGCGGCCTGGCCGCGCACGGACTCGCCGCGCGCCTCGAAATAGATGCCGTTGGCGAGACAGGCCTGCTCCGGTTTGGAAAAGACGCTCGCCGGCAGCGGCGTCTGCATCCAAGAATGATCGCCCTTGCTCAGCGGCGGAATGAAGCGGCCATCGTTCGGGTCCTGGTCCTGCAGCAAGGCCTCGAAAGGCGATGCCTTGGCGTAATCGGGGGCCGACGAGGCATAGGCGGTCGCCAGCACGTCGGGATGATCGTTGTTGACCAGCGCGGCAAGCATCGCCGGCACGCCGGAATCCGGCTTCTTGTCGACGCGCGTGTGGAAGGAGGCGGCGATCTGGATTTCCTTGCCTTTGATCTCGGGCTTGGCGAAGGCCATCCTCAGGCCGCTGTCCATGCTTGGGCGCAGCAGCGAGGAGGTTCGCTCGAAGATCGAGCCGGCGTTGAAGTTCTTCGGCGGCGAGACGGGCGAGACCTGGATGATGCGGCCCTTCTTGTCGGCACGCGTGATGCGGTTCTCGTCCGGCGTCGTGCCGGCGATGCCGCCCTTGCCGCGAAACGAAACGGCGCCGATGCCGGGCAGTTGGACGCCGGAGCCGGAGAGCGAGCCGGTGCTGCTGGAATCGAGGAAGGGCATTTCGGCGGCGTGAACGGAGCCGGCGACGGATTTCTCGACATAGGCGTTCCAGCGGACGCTCGGCGCCTCCAGGCCGGAGACCAGGCTTGTCATGTCCTGATAGGCAGCGACCGTCGGAAAGCCGATCCAGATGCCAAGGCCAACAACGAACGGAGACAGGAAGGAACGCTTTTTCTCACCGGCGGCGGCGACAAGCCGCGTCAAAACACGTCGATGCACGGAACTCTCCAGAAACGCCACGGACCCCACTGGAGAGCTACAATGATGCATTAACCTTGATGGGGCGTTAACAGCTTAGAACGTTGTTTTCCCATCTCGTGTGGAAGTCAGGCGCTTTTGCGGCTGTCCGTTGGCGGAAGAAAGATCGGCCAGGCGATCAGCGCGCAAATAGCCGCACCCAGCCAGACGCCTGCCCAAGAGCAGAGCACGAGAAGCCCGGGAATTGCGATCGGCACCAGGAAGAAGGCGATGAAGACCAGGCTGTTGGCAAGGCCGAGCGCCGTTCCTGCCTGGCTGGCGCCGGCCAGCGTCGCAAGCTCGGTGTAGGCGACGCCGTGCCAGGAGGAGACGCAGATGCCGGCCACGACGAGCATCGCAGCGATCGCCGGCGACAGCATCGGCGCTTGGCCTGACAAGAATTGGGCCGAAAACAAGACGAGCGCCGCAAGCACGGCGAAGGCGGCCACGCTCAGCATGCTGCACAGACGCAGGAACGACCGGCGGTTGCCGTGACGGTCGGTGTAGCGGCCGCTCCAGACGCGCATGACCATGGCGCCGACCTGCACGGCAGCCAGGCTGGCGCTGATCACGGCTGTTCCCATGCCGGCAAAATCATGCAGGAAGACGGAAGCAAAGGTGAGCACGGCCACCTGTGGGAAGCACAGCAGGCCGATGGCTGTCGCAATGCGCCAGACGGCCGGGTTGCGCAGCGGTGCCGGGCCGGCCGGCTTTGCCGCGCTGCTCGAATGGGCATGGTCGTGCGCCGGCGGCTGATGCAGCCAGCGCCAGGCGAGTGAGGTCGAGACGGCGGATGCAGCCGCCAGAGATCCGAAGACCGCCGTGAAGCCATGGGCCGAAGCGAGCGACGGCAGCACCAGCGCGCCAAGCCCCCCGCCAAGCGGCACCGCCGTCTGCCTGATGCTCATGGCAAAGCCACGCTCGCCTTCGCCAAACCAGGCCATGATGGCGCGGCCGCTGGAGCCGTTGACGCTGCCGCCGAGCAATCCGGTGACCAGCAGGGCAGCGGCGAGAAGCGCGATGCCGGGAATTTGGGCTGGTGACGGCACGACCAGCGCGGCCATGACGAGCAGCCAGACCGCGGTTGCGCCAAGCCCGGTCAGCAGCACGCGGCGGTCGCCCCAGCGATCGGTCAGCAGCCCCCACGGCAATTCGCTCAGCGCCACGCCCAAGCCGAGAAGGCCAAGCGCCAGACCGAGCTCGCCATTGGAGAGATGATAGCCCGAGCGCAGGAACACCGCCGTAGCCGGAATGCCGGAGAAGGTCGCGGAGAAGCAGGCATTGGCGGCGACGCCGATGCCCAGCACCTTCCAGCGATGATTGGGTCGAAGCGCCGCCGCCTCTGACAGGCTGGTAACGGCGGCCGGGCGACGCGGTTTGCAATCTGCTCGTGTGGCGACAGCGGACATGGTTCAGCTCCTGCATGGGCTGGTTGCGTTCGGTTCTTGACGCGCTGTCTCTACCGCCATAACTTCGTACTGAAAATCAGGAAGTTTTTCACGTAATGTCCCAAATATCAGGATTATCGCTATGCGACGCGTGACATTCGATCTCGACGTTCTGCGCAGCTTCGTTACCGGCATGGAGCTGGGCAGCTTCGCCAAGGCCGCCGACCGGCTCGGCCGCTCGACCTCGGCAATCAGTGCGCAATTAAAGAAGCTGGAGGAGCAGGCGGCGACGCCGATCTTCCGCAAATCTGGGCGTGGCCTGGCGCTGACGGACGCGGGCGAGACCATGCTCGGCTACGCGCGCCGGCTGATCGAGCTCAATGACGAGGCCGCGTCCGCCATCCACGATGTCGAGCTGGAGGGTTGGGTACGGCTTGGGCTACAGGAGGATTTCGGCGAGGCGGTGCTGCCGGAGGTGCTCGGGCGCTTCGCCCGCGCCCATCCCAAGGTCAAGATCGAGGCCAGGATCGCGCGCAGCCATGAGCTTGCCGAAAGGATCCTTTCGGGCAGCCTCGATATCGCGCTTGCCTGGCACAATGGCGCGACGCTGCCCTACAGCCGGCATGTCGCCGACGTCCAGATGCGCTGGATCGGCCCGGCAAAACAGATCGAGACCTGCCTGCGCGATGGCGAGCCGTTGCCGCTGGTGGCGCTCGAAGCGCCGTGCCTGCTGCGCAGCGTGGCGACCGAGACGCTGGACCGCGCCGGCCTGGCATGGCGGATGGCCTTCTCCAGCCCGAGTCTTGGCGGCATCTGGGCAGCCGTCGCCGCGGGGCTCGGACTGACGATCCGCACCGATATCGGCCTGCCGGCCAGCGTCAGGGCGATGACGCCGGAGATCGCCGGGCTTCCCGCCTTGCCCAAGATGGCGCTGTTCCTGCATCGCAAGGAGGCCGAGCCCGACCCGATAGCGGCGCGGCTTGGCGACATCCTGCTGCAGGCAGCACTGGAAGCGATGCCGGGAAGTGGCGACGCGGATGGTCTGAGAAAAGCGGCTTAGCGCAGACGAGCCGAAAGGGCCGCAGCGCGCTCCATAACTTAGTCGGTCGAAGAAGCAGTAATGCTGGCGATCCCTCGCGCGCCCCCCTGTCCTGCCGGAGATCTCCCCCTCGAGGGCCGCTCGAGGGGGAGATTAGCAGCTTCGCCGTCCCACCCGTCTTTCGGCGTCGGAGCTTGGCTAAAAGCGGAGGGAACGGCCATCTCCCCCGGCCGGCGAACAGGTGTCCGAGGTGCGCAAGCGATGCGGATCGGCGCGCCGGGCATGTCGAAAGCCTCGCCTCTATGCTACCAACATGCTTACTTTACGCCCGTCATCGGCGAGCGGTCTCTTGTTTCAATGAGGTTTTTCGGTGACGTGCTGGTCCGGTTAGGGGATAATTCCCCGAGGGCCCCGGCGTAGCTGAATCTGGCGGGTACCGCAGCATTTCTTGAACTTCATACCTGAACCGCAAGGACATTGATCATTGCCGCCGCGTTGCAGCCGGCCGACCAGGGGCAGCAGCGCCGCGGAAGGCAGGAGCGCTGCCACAAGGGCAGCCAACTTACCCGAGATTCCCGGTACGACGAGGCGACGACCGGATTTGAACGCTCGCCACGCCTGTTCGGCCACATACTTCGGATCCACCTTGGGCAAGATGTTGAAGAGCACCGTCTGATTGGCGCCTGATCTTGCGAGAAACTCCGTGGACACCGGGCCTGGTGCAACGCATGTGACCGTCACACCGGTTCGGCGCAATTCCTGGTGAAGCGCCTCTGAGAAGAAGCGCACGAAAGCTTTGCTAGCGAAGTACAGAGCCATATAAGGCCCGGGAACGAACCCGGCCACGGAACTGAGATTGAGCACCCCGCCCCGTCGGCGTGCCACCATTCCCGGCAGAAAATGAAGGGTCAGTTCTGTGAGGGAATGTATATTGAGATCGATGATGCCGAGTTGACCATCAATAGGCAGCGCCGTCGTCGCGCCCCGCAGGCCATAGCCGGCGCTGTTGACCAGGACATCACAGACCAGGCCGTGTGCGGACAGAAAGCCCTCCAGGCGCGTTGGCGCATCGCCTGACACGAGATCCAACTCGAGCGTGAATGCCTCGCCGCCCGCCTCCCTAACCTCAGACGCCGCGGCGGCCAAACCGTCAGGCGAGCGGGCAACCAGCACAACCGCACCGCGCTCCCTTGCAGCGACGCTCGCAATCGCCCGGCCAATTCCACCCGAGCCGCCAATCACGACGATAGCTGGCCGGAATTCACAGTGCGAAATCACGTCGCGTTCCTCTGTCTTGCAGGAGCGGAAACACCTTGACCGAGCAGCACCACTTCATTGGCGACAGGGCCGTTCAGAATCTTTTCGAATCTCTCCAGTGCTCGTGCGACGTTCGCTCCATCCATGACCCGGTGATCGTAGTGGATGCGGACATTCACCGATCCGTCTTTGCCGATCGGACCGTAGTTTAGAAGGGTGGTCAGTGGTGTCAGCGGGTTGAGTGATTCCGCACCGAGACCAGAATAGACGGACAGTTGGAAGGTACCGAAGTAATTTGCCCTTTGCCGGGCGATGTTCAACCCTAGCCACATAAGCAGCCACCTGACTGGCGCGGGCGCACCTGCCATCCGCAAGGCGCGCCGAAACTCCGGGACCTCCTGGATCGGCCGTGATCGAGCCGCGTGGATGGATCGCTCAAGTTCCGTGATGGAGTAGCGCTCCGGGCATTTGATGCAGCTCAGCAGAACGGCCGGCTCGCCATCATACTCGCGCTCGTGGGCAATCGAGGCTACGCTTGCCGGATACTCGTAAAGCTGCGGCCAGGGCAACTTGACATAGGCGCGCCGCAACTCCGGGATCTCTAGGGCAAGAAGCGCATACCCTTTCAGGAAGATCGCGGTCCACGAGGGCCTGGTCTGCTGCGCCATTCTAGCCCTTACGAGTGGGCCGAGATTCATCTGACGCTGCACCGCGACCCGTGGCACGCCGATCGAAAACCTCATCAGATCGCCAACAAGGCGCCGGGGCGCGGAAAGCTTGAGGGCTCGGCCTCGCATAAAACGACCTCTAATAAAGATAAGGGAATATTCGCTTGGTCCTTTCCATATAGACACGGTATTGCGAGCCTAAATTCTCCAGCATCATACGCTCTTCCTTATCCACTCTCAGCAGGAAAAGGACTGCGAAACCAACCAAACCCGATATGCCCGCAACCCAGTTCGGCAGCAGAAAGAGCTGGCCGAGCCCCATAAGCAGGAAAGAGGTGTACATAGGGTGACGGACCAAGGCATATGGCCCGGCGCTGACCAGTTCATGCCGTTCGCGAATCTCGAGCGTAATCGACCAGTTACGGCCAAGTTCCTTGTGGGATAAGCGAAAAATCCACAGCGCCGAGCAGAAGATGATGGTTCCGAGCGCCACCGACCACACGCTGGCCGGATGATCAGCCGCTGCGGGGATGCCGGTGGCGACATAGAAGCCAGGCAGGATCGCCAGGCCAAGGAGAGCCGATGCAAGCCCGACCGTGTCGGAACTTGAGCGGCCGCCAGCTACTATTCGCACGCGCCTTGCCCGGCGCTCGAAGGGATACCGGATCACGTACCAAGCGACGATGCCGATCACCCATATGATCTCGCCAAGCGAGGCTAAAGCAATGGTCACTTCAGGTCACCAGCGCCCTTTCTGCGATCGCGACTGTAGCAGCTGCCCCTGAGTATGGCCACTTCACCCATCGCCTCGATTTCGTCACCGGCCTACCTTCAGGCGCAGCGATCCTCTCCGAGTTAGTCCGCACACGCGAAAGCCGGAGGGGCAGTACCGATCGCATTCGGTCCCATTCATCCCTCGAATCTTGGTTATGTATTCATCTCCCGAAGCTCGGTTATGAATTGTTGCGGCCGGAGCTGAATGGCGGGAGTCTTATATCCCATGGAATGAGCGATGTCCGCCACGAAGCCGTTGCAGTTCAAGACCGTCGCCTGCCAGACATGCGAGCTCGCCTGCAGCTTGCGGATGTAGGCAACGACTTTGTCGTATTCGGCCCGGGTCAATATGATTCGCCAGCTTGCGGATCTGTATGGTTCTTCCAGATCACCGTCGCTCCACCCGGTTTCGGCTGGCACCGGCACGATATGGCCCAGAACATAGGGAACCGCACTGTTCGAAGCCGGGTGAAGGCCCGCGACTTGGGGATCGATCATTCTCCCGGCCCGGTCCAGGCGCCCAAAAACTGCGTAGGTGTGGCCGTAGCTTAGGGCGTAGCGGGAGCGGAACTCGATGAAGTACCGCTCGTCGTTTTTTTTAGGCGCAGCTCCGCCATCGGCATAAGATACAAAATTCGGCTGGGGCGGCAGGTCTTTCGTCTGACATGCCGCTGCCGGGAGGGCCACCAACGCCACAAGCAAGAGACGGCTACTTACAAGCGTCATCGCCGCGTCCATTCCCGAACTTCACAATGCACAGACCTAATAACGGCCTATGCCCGCCAACCGCGCCGTACGCTATGAAGCCGGCCAAAGCCCCGGCTGCGTATGTATGGGGAAGGGCTTGGCACCCCTTCCCCATACAAGCCGGTCCTTACTTAATCACTGGTTCCTCTACCGGAGCGGGTGCCGGAGCCTTACCCTTTCCTTTGCCGATCCAGTCGTTCGCGCAGCCGCTCAGGCTGGCAACGGCGAGCACAGCAACCATTGCAACCAATATCCTGTTCATCAAGCAATCCTTTCCCCGGGGGCGGAATAGCCTATAGAATCGCCACAACTAAAACGATATGCAGCCCCACCAAGTTAGCTGCGATCTACACCAACGCCTAGTGCAGAAATGACACAGTTGGCATCCAGTTGCCGGCGGCACCTTTGCGGTGACGTGCTGGCAGGGTTCACCATCCAACGGAGATCAGGCCTGCCCACCATCAAACAACCACCACCGTCGTGCCCAAAGGAGTACGGTCGTAGAGGTCAATGACGTCGTCATTTATCATACGGATGCACCCGTTCGATACCGCTGTGCCTATCGTCCATGGCTCGTTTGTACCATGTATCCGGAAGTGGGTGTCGCGCCCGTCTTGATAGAGATAAAGGGCACGCGCACCAAGCGGGTTGTTTGGTCCGCCAGGGACCCCCCCTGCATACTTCACCAGGCGCGGCTTGCGCTGCATCATGCTGGCGGTGGGTGTCCACGACGGCCAGTCCGCCTTGCGGCCGACGGTCGCTGTACCCTTGAACGAAAGTCCCTGCTCGCCGACGCCAACGCCGTAGCGCGTCGCCCACCCGTCCGTCTCGACGGCATAGAGAAAGCGTTGCGAAGTATCGACGACGATCGTTCCGGCCGGCTCGTTTCCGTCGTACCGCACATGCTGCCGTCGGTAACGAGGATTCAGGCCAAGCCTTGGTCCGAACGCGGATGAAATCGACGTACATCCGGAGACCATCAGAGCCAGACTACCCAGCACGAGCCCCCGGCGCGCAATGTGGTGTTCTTCCATTTCTACCTGCTAGGAAACTGGTCATCTACCGCCGCCCTCGTCTCTACCATTCCAAGGCCTGCGGGCCAAGTCTCGCTTTGTGGTGGCAAAATGAATTCACAGGATTGACAAGCGAATTGGAGCGAAACTTCTTGCGATAACCGTCTGCCTCTGTTCGGTTATGTCAGAATTGGCATAGGACAGAGACGATGAAGCCTGACTTCCATGGTAAAGTCGCCATTGTGACCGGCGCAGGCTCCGGAATAGGGGCGGCTGTTTCACGGCAACTCGCGCAAGAAGGAGCCGAGATTGTTGTCGCCGACCTTGATGCCGAGGCCGCGCACTGCAGAGCCGCCGAAATAAGCTCGCAAGGCGGCAGGGCCTACGACTTTGCGGTGGATGTCACGGATGCGGCAGCCGTGGAAAAGCTGATCGAGTTCACTGTCCAGAAATGCGGCGGACTGGATATGGCGGTAAACAATGCAGGTATCGACGGCATTCGAAAAGCAACGGCAGACTATCCGCTCGACAACTGGCACAAGCTGATAAACGTCAATCTAAATGGCGTTTTCTACAGCATGAAGTACGAAATCGCCGCGATGCTGGATCGAGGCGGAGGCGCCATCGTGAACATGTCCTCCGTCCTCGGTTCCGTCGGCTTGCCAACTGCGTCCGCTTACACGGCAGCGAAACACGGGGTCGTTGGATTAACCAAAGTTGCGGCGATCGAATATGCGAGGATGGGCATCCGGATCAATGTAGTCGGCCCCGGCTGGATCGAAACGCCTCTTTTATCGGAGCAAATGGAGGCATTAGCCAGCCGGCGCATGGCAGGTCTTCAGCCGATGGGCAGGCGCGGGAAACCGGAAGAGGTAGCGGCTCTTGTATGCTTCCTCTTGTCCGACCAGGCCAGCTTTATCACTGGCAGCTACCATCTGGTGGACGGAGCTTACACTGCCCATTAGGTGCAGAGGCTGCCCCCACTCGCGCCGGCCACCGTCAGGGCGATGATGCCGGAGATCGCCGGGGCTGCCCGCACTGCCTGAGATGGCGCTGTTCCCGCATCGCAAGGAAGGCCGAGCCAGACCCGGCGGCGGCGCGACTTGCCAACATCCTGCTGCAGGTGTCGGTGGAATCGCTCTCCCCGAAAATGTGCAGGCGCTGCCCGCGAGCGGCCTGCGGAGCGTAGCCTGATGCTGGCGCCCAGAGGACCCGCAGCTCAGCGGCGCTTCTTTGCCCTGCTGGCGAACGGGTTGTCCGAGGTGCGCAAGGCGATGCGGATCGGCACGCCGGGCATGTCGAAAGCCTCGCGCAGGCTGTTCGAGAGATAGCGGACATAGGATTGCGGCATCGCATCGGGGCGTGAGCAGGAGACGACGAAGCCCGGCGGCCGCGTCTTGGCCTGCGTGACATATTTGATCTTCAGCCGGCGTCCGGCAACCGCGGGTGGCGGATGATGCGCCAGAATGCCCTCCAGCCAGCGGTTGAGCTTGCCGGTTGAGACGCGGCTGTTCCAAACTCGATGCGTCCTGATGACAGCATCCATCAGCTTGTCGAGCCCGCGCCCGGTCTCGGCTGACACCGGCACCGCCTGCATGCCGCGCGCCTGCGGAAGAAGCCGCTCGGTTTTTTCGCGCAGCTCGGCCAGCAGCTCCTGGGGATGATCGACAAGGTCCCATTTGTTGAAGGCGATTACCGGGGCACGGCCCTCGCGGATAATCAGGTCGGCGATCTGCAGATCCTGCTTCTCGAAGGGAATAGTAGCATCGAGCACGATGATGACGATCTCGGCAAAGCGGATGGCGCGCAAGCCGTCCTGCACCGACATCACCTCGAGCTTTTCGTGGATCCTGGCCTTGCGGCGCATACCGGCGGTATCGAACAGTTTTAGCTGGCGGCCATGCCAGTCCCAGTCGACCGAGATGGAATCGCGAGTGATGCCGGCCTCAGGGCCGGTCAGCAGCCGCTCCTCGCCGATCAGCGCGTTGATCAGCGTCGACTTGCCGGCGTTGGGACGGCCGACGACGGCGATGCGCATCGGCTTGGTATCGTCATAGCTCGGCTCGGCGTCCGGGTCGGTGATGTCTTCGCCGATCAGCACCTCGCTGGCGGCGATCTCCTCCTCGCCGGCCTCTTCGTCCTCGCCGAAGGCGCGCGCCTCGCCCAGTGCCGCGATCACCGCATCGCGCAAATCGGGCAGGCCCTGGCCATGTTCGGCCGAGACCGGGATCGGCTCGCCAAGGCCGAGTTCCCATGCCTCCAGCATGCCGCCCTGGGCGCCGCGCGCCTCGGCCTTGTTGGCGACGACGACAACCGGCTTGCCGGACTTGCGCACGATCTCGGCGAAAGTCTTGTCGTCGGGCATCAGCCCGGACTTGGCGTCGATCGTGAAAAAGATCAGGTCGGCCTCGCGGATGGCGATCTCGGTCTGGGCGCGCATGCGGCCGGGCAGCGTCGAGGCGGCCGCATCCTCGAAACCGGCGGTGTCGATGACGTCGAAATGCAGATCGTAGAGCTTTGCGGCATGGACGCGTCGATCGCGGGTGACGCCGGGCGTGTCGTCGACAAGCGCCAGCTTCCTTCCCACCAGTCGATTGAAAAGGGTCGATTTGCCGACGTTAGGCCGGCCGATGATGGCGACTTTGAAGGTCATCCGTTGTTACGATACACCGCCCGAGCCGCGGATCAGCTCGGACATCAACGTCGCCCGCTCGCGCGTGTTGCGCGGGGCTCCGTCGTCCGCGGCGATCTGGTCGAACAGCTTCAAAGCATCCGCCGCCTTGCCTTCCTTCCAGGCGGCAAGGCCAAGCGCCTCGCGCGCCGTATGGCGCAGCGTATTGGTGTCGGCGGTGAGCGCCTCGACGCGGCTGGAGACATCGGCGAAAGAGCCGTGGTCGACCAGCAGCAGCGCAGCCCTGAGCCGCGCCATGTCGCGAATGCCGGAAGGGATCTTGGTGTCGGCGGCGACCTCGTCGAAGTCCTTGACGGCAGCATCGACGTCGCCCTTGTCTGCCTTGACGGTTGCCGCGCGCATACGGGCGAGCAGCGGGTAGGCGCCGTAGCCGTCCTTTTCCAGCGCCTCCAGAGCGGCAAGCGCCTCGTCGTTCTTGCCCTCATTGGCGAGCTTGAGCGCTTGCGAAAAAGCATCGCCCGAGCGGTTGGCGCGGGTCTCGTCCCAATAGCGGTAGCCGACGACGGCAGCGGTGCCCAACACCACCAGTACAGCCAGCACGAGCAAGGCGGGACCGAAACGGTCCCACAGCGCATGCGCCTGGTCGCGACGAATCTCTTCGTTGACTTCGCGGATAAAACTGTCGTCCGACATGGATCAAAACCATTCATGCCCCCGGCCGGGGCGGTTGATGAGCCCGCGTTTTAGCGAAATTTTGCCGGCATGGAAGGGGTTCCGCAGGAAAATCGCCTATTCACGAGGCAGTCGCCGCCACCGGCGGCCGCGCAGGTCGATCGTATCCGTGCCATATTTCGCCGGTAGGCGGTGCTTCTACATTCCTTGATCCGGTCAGATGCCTTTGCCCCGTTTGTCCCGCGTTGTTGCGTTTTCGATTGCCGCGCTTGCTACCGGCGCGGCTTTTGCCGACCCGCCGGCGGCGCCGGCAAAACCGAAGCAGACGGTCATCATTTCGTTCGACAGCGCCCGCGATATTTCGCAGTGGCAGCGCAGCCGGGCGCTGGCCGCGCGCACCGGTGCGCATTTCACGTATTTTGTCTCCTGCGTGTTCCTGCTGTCGCCCGAGACACGCAAGGAATACACCGCGCCGGGCAAAACGGCCGGCAAATCGAATATCGGCTTTGCCGCCTCCAAAGAGGAAGTCGCCGAGCGGCTCGAGCAGATCAACCTCGCCGCCAGGGAAGGCCACGACATCGGCAGCCATGGCTGCGGTCATTTCGATGGCAGGGACTGGAGCAAGGCCGACTGGCTGAGCGAGTTCGGCTCGTTCAAGCACGTTCTCCAAAACGCCTATTCGATCAACGGCATTGCACCCGAACCGAAGGGTTGGCGCGATTTCGCAGGCAAGGCAGTGGTCGGCTTCCGCGCGCCCTATCTGTCGGCAAACAAGGCGCTTTACGAGGCGCTGCCCGCGGCCGGTTTCCTGCTCGACGCAAGCGGCGTTTCGCGTGGGCCGGTCGAGCCGCCGACCGTCAACGGCATCACGCGCTTTTCGCTGCCGCAGATCCCGGAAGGGCCGAGCTCAAGGCGGGTGATCGCCATGGATTACAATCTCTATGTCAGACATTCCGCCGGCTTCGAGCGGCCGAGCATGGCAGAAGCGTTCGCTGACCGGACCTATCACGCGTTCCGCGCCGCCTTCGATGCGCAATACGAGGGCAAGCGCATTCCGCTGGAGCTCGGCTTTCACTTCACGTTGATGAATGACGGCGCCTACTGGAACGCGCTGGAGCGCTTTGCCGGCGAGGTCTGCACTAGGTCCGATGTCGAGTGCATCAGTTTTCGCGACTACGTCTCGCGGCGAGGCGAAAGACAGGCGGCGGTGGGCGGCTGAGCCCAAGTGGATCGCCGCCCGTTACCCTTTAGCTCACCGGCTGATCTTCAGGGCGCAAGCCGGCTTGCTCACGCTCCAGATAGCGCTGGTCGATGTCCGGAAGCGGTTCGCCATAGATCGTTGCCTCGAAGGCGCGCAGACGCTTGTGCACCGACAGAAGCTCGACAATCGTCGACCATGAATTGACGAGATACTGGAACGAGCTCGTCACCTGACTGAAGGCTGAACTGATCTGGTTGATGAGACCCAGCGTTATGGTTCCCGCGATGATCGATGGCACCATCAAAAAGAGGGCGAATATGTTGTTGGTTTGCAAATAAAGATAGCGAACCACATTAAAATAGACGTAGTGGAAATAGAGGCGAAAGTAGTTTCTGCGCACATTTCCAAACAGTTCTATAACTGTGGGCGGCTGCGCCCGATCTGGATTGTCCTCGCCGTAGACGAGTTCCTTGCGGTATGCCGCTTCGACGCGCTGATTTCTAAACTGCAGACCGGGAAGCTTTATGCCGGCGGTGGCAATGCAGACGGTTCCGAAAATTGCCCAGAAGATCGCAGCCACGACAAGCGGCTGAGGAACGTGACCAATGAACGGCAAAACGGTGATGTGCTTAGAGTAAGCCAACAAGATCGGCATGAAAGCGATCAGGGTCATGATGGAATCGACAAAGCTAGTACCAAGATCTTCCATGATCTGAGAAAACCGCATCGTGTCTTCTTGCACACGCTGGGAAGCTCCTTCAATATGGCGCAGCTTGGGCCAATGCGACATGTAATAATTGTTCATCGCAGTACGCCAGCGGAACACCCAATGGCTGACGAAAAAGTTCGTAATGACGAAAACTGTGACCGCCACCAGAGCGATGCCGAGGAAAGCTAGTACTTGCGCGTAAAGGTCGGATTCTGTCGCTGTTACAGTTTTGCTGAGGATGGCTTGAATGAGGTCCCAGAACGGCCCGTACCAGGCATTAATTGCGACGCTCACCTGCACCTGAAAATAGGTCGTGAACAAGATCAGCGAGGAACCCAGGATTGACCAACGTTCCCAAGGGTGCGGAGAATACCAATGCCAGAAGGCGTAGAAGAGCATTACGCCGAGGGTAAAGTAGATGTAAAACCAAAGGAATGGAGGCGACCAGAACACGGAAACGCCAATGATGGGCGCCGCGTCCGCTGCGAGGGGGGGCAATCCGATCAAGGCGCCTAGCTGGTAGCCGCCGAGAAACCAGACGGCCACCATTACCACGCTCCAGATGGCCGCCGAGGTGAAGAACAGCTTCGGCTGCGGGAAGAAGGATACGAACACTGTGGGGAATCCTCGGTCGATGCGCAAATCAGCGGCGTTCAGCGGGCATAAAGTCACACATTAGTGGGAAAGAAAATGCCCGTGCCAGGTGCCCGGCGCCGAGCAAAACCATAATCATGGCGATTTTGGCGCAGCCGACCAGACGATTGCACCGGAAGCGAGCAGGACGGCGGCAGCAACGATCGAGGCAAGGAAAAAGTCTCCCGAGGCCTGCGCGAGCAGCCCGGCGACGATCGGGCCGATGATCTGGCCAAGGCCGAAGGCGGCCGTCATCACCGCCAGCATCCGGCGTGGTGCCTGCGGGGCAAGCTGCCTGCCGGCCTGCAGGCCAAGCGCGGTGATGGCGATGAAGGTGCCGCCGACAAGAAGGCCGCCGAGCAGCGGCCCTGTGCGTCCGTCCATGACGACACTGGCGCTGACCCCGACCACCTCGACCAGGCACCCCAAGGCATAGGTGGCATAAAGCCCTACCCTTGCCGCGAGCTTCTGCCACAGCCAGACCGATGGGAAACCGGCAAGGCCGGTGACCATCCAGACCACGGCCTCGAAGATCCGGCCGCCGCCGCCCTGGCGGACGATCGCGACCAGGAACGTCGCCGTGACGATGTAGCCGAAACCGAACAGGCCGTAGGCGACAATGACCTTCACCAGTGAAGGGTTTTTTGGCAACGCCGGCTCCGGCCCGGCAACGCTGCTCGCGGTCGAGGTGCCGCCGGCGAGCAAGGCGACGGCGGCAAAGCCGCAGGCCGAAATCGCCGCGGACCACAGCCAGCCCGCCGCCCAGCCGGCGTGTTCGGTGACAAGGAGCGCCAACAGCGCCGAGGATGCCGCGATGCCGAGGCCGACACCGCCGAAATACAGCGCCTGCAGGTCGTTTCGCCCGGCCGCGGCGAGATGATGGAAAACGATGCTGGTCATGAAGACCAGCACGAAGGCACTGGCGAGGCCGGCAAGAAAGCGGATGAGGAGGAAGGCGGCCATCGTGCCGGTCAGGCCCATCAGCCCGGCGAGTATCGCAGTGGCGGCAAGACCGGCCAGCATCAGCTGGCGCTCGCGGCCTTGCGCCCAGCCGCCGGTGGCGGCAAGCGCGCCGACGAGATAGCCGAGATAGTTGGCCGATGCGATCCAGCCGGCATCAGCCGGCGACAGGCCGAGCTCGTCCATCATGCCAGGCAGGATCGGCGTATAAACGAAGCGGCCGATGCCCATGGCGACGGCCAGGGCGATCATGCCGGCGATTGCCAAGCGCAAGGGCGAAGCGATGTTCATCGCGGTGCACAATAAGTGCGCCTGCCGCCGAGACAATCCGCCTTTTGTTGGGCCAGAAGGGGTTGCGCAGCCGCGTCGGCGGCTGGCTCGCCTGAGGTGCTCGTTCAGGAGACTCTGCCGCAGCAGGTCCTCGTCAAGGCCGTCTCGTAGCGGGTACGACGCGCGGTCAGCCTGAACGGCATGTCGGCGAGTTCGCGCTCCGACATGGTGTCGAGCAGCGGATGCGACAGCGGATCGGTCACCCAGTTGGTGGCCTCGCTGTCATGCCGGTGTGGCTGCGTTCCGATCAGGGAAAAGGCTCCGAGCCATGACAAAATCTTCATCAGATTGCCTCGTTACTCTGAGTAGCCCACTTAGAATCCGGCATCCTGCAGTGCCTGGCAATTGAGATTTCAGCCGTTCGAGTTTAGAAAAACTGTATGGCTACTTTGAACCGCGTCCATCTCAACGGCTTGCGCGCCGTGGAAACCGTTGCCCGCCTGGGCTCGCTTGCGGCGGCGGCCAGCGAGCTCAACGTCTCGGTCAGCGCCGTCAGCCAGCAGATCAACCGGACAGAAAAGCAGCTCGGCCGGGCGCTGTTCGAACGAACGCCAGCTGGCCTGGTGGCGACCGAATTCGGTGTCGTCTTTACCGCGCGGCTCAGCGCAGGCTTCCGCGAACTCGCACAGGCGGTGGCGCTTGCCGATGAAAGCTCGGAGTGCACGCTGGTGGTTTCGGTGGCGCCGGCGTTCGCCTCGAAATGGCTGCTGCCGCGGCTGTCGCGGCATTTTGCCCGGCATCCGAACGTGCTCCTGCGCATCGATGCCTCGGTGCGGCTTGCCGATCTCGATCGTTCGGACATCGACGTCGCCATCCGGCTCGGCGACGGCAAATGGCCGGGCGGGCGGGCCGAATTGCTGCTGGCGCAAGAGGTGTTTCCGGTCTGTGCACCGGTGATCGCCAGCAAGCTGAAAAGGATCGAGGACCTTGCTTTGACCTGTGCGATCACCGACGAAAGCTCGATGATCAGCTGGGAGAGCTGGTTCGAAGCGGCCGGGGTGGAGCCGGTCACCTTCATGAAAGGCGCGCGCTTCACAGATCCGATGCTGTGCCTGGAATCGGCGATTGCCGGTCACGGCGTCATGCTCGGCTGGCAGTTGCTGGCCGCAGACGCGCTGGCCGACGGCCGTCTCGTTGCGCCGTTCGGCATACGCGCCCAAAGCGGGCTCGGTTATTGGCTGGTGACTTCGGCCAGCAAGGGCGAAAGCCGCAAGGTCAGGGATTTCAAGATCTGGGTGCGCGAAGAGATCGAGGCGACGATGGCGCAGTTCAGGTCGCTCGAGAGCGTCAGCTAGACCTGCGGCGTCATCAGAGTGGAAAGGTCGGTAGCGCCGGTCTATGTAAGACACAGTCCCCAATCACGGCAGGCAGGATCATGACCACACATTCGCGCGGCGTTTCCGCAACCATCGACCCGGTGAAGCTCGACAGGCTGGCGGAGGTCGCCGTCAAGGTCGGGCTGCAATTGCAGCCGGGTCAGGATCTGGTGCTGACCTCGTCTATCGCCGCGCTGCCTCTGACGCGGCGGATCGTCGAGCACGCCTACAAGGCAGGTGCCGGCCTGGTGACGCCGATCTTCAACGACGACGAGATCACTCTCGCGCGCTTCCGCTACGGCGCCGACGCCGGTTTCGACCGCGCCGCCGGCTGGCTCTATGAAGGCATGGCAAAAGCCTTCGCCAACAATGCGGCGAGGCTTGCCGTGCGCGGCGAGGATCCGTCGCTGCTTTCTTGTCAGGACCCGGCAAAGGTGGCGCGTGCCAACAAGGCGAATTCGATGGCCTATCAGCCGGCGCTTGAGAAGATCACCGGCTTCGACATCAACTGGAACATTGTGGCTTATCCTGATCAGGCGTGGGCCAAGCAGGTTTTCCCGGACGATGCCGAAGACGTCGCCGTGGCCAAGCTCGCCGATGCCATCTTTGCCGCCTCGCGGGTGGACGTCGAAGACCCGATCGGCAACTGGACGGCGCACAATGCGGCGTTGAAGAGCCGCACCGAATGGCTGAACGGCCACAATTTCCACGCACTGCATTTCACCGGCCCCGGCACCGACCTGACCGTCGGGCTGGCCGACGGCCACGAGTGGATGGGCGGCGCCTCGACCGCCAAGAACGGCATCACCTGCAACCCGAACATCCCGACCGAAGAGGTTTTCACCACGCCGCATGCAAGGCGCGTCGAAGGCCACGTCACCAGCACCAAGCCGCTGTCCTACCAGGGCACGCTGATCGACGGCATTGCGGTGCGTTTCGAGGCGGGCCGCATCGTCGAGGCCAAGGCCTCGAAGGGTGAGGATGTGCTGCAGAAGGTGCTCGTTACCGACGAAGGCTCGCGCCGTCTCGGCGAGGTGGCGCTGGTGCCGCACTCCTCGCCGATCGCCAAAAGCGGGCTGCTGTTTTTCAACACGCTGTTCGACGAGAACGCCGCCTGCCACATCGCGCTTGGCCAGTGCTACTCGAAGTGCTTCGTCGACGGCGCCTCGCTCAGCCAGGACGAGATCGCGGCGCGCGGCGGCAACAAGAGTTTCATCCACATCGACTGGATGATCGGCTCGGACAAGATCGATATAGACGGCGTCCACAAGGACAGCAGCCGCGTGCCGGTGATGCGCAAGGGCGAGTGGGTTTAAGAGCACCAGCACGCAGCCGCGCCTGTGACGCATGCGGGGTTGGCAATGGAACTCGCGGTCAAGCGCATCTATGAACCGCCGGCGCCCGATGATGGGCAGCGGGTGCTGGTGGATCGCATATGGCCGCGCGGCATCGCCAAGCAGGACGCGGCGCTGACGCTATGGCTGAGGGACATCGCGCCAAGCGACGCGTTGCGCAAATGGTTTGGCCATGAGCCGGCGCGCTGGGCGGAGTTCCAGCGGCGATACAGCGATGAGCTCGACCGGAACGGCGAGGCGGTGGCGGAACTGCGCGCCTTGCTGCGTGAGGGCAAGGTGACGCTGCTCTACGGCGCGCATGACGAGGCCCATAATAACGCGTCCGCGCTGGCGAGCTATTTGCGTGGGAAAACCACAAGCGTCTGATACGATCGATATGAATGCCGGCAGGACAGAGGGGGGCGCGACGGATCGCGGTCGGTCGGTTCTACTTCCCGCCAACCGCCTGCTGATAAACATCGGGCTTGAACCCGACGAGAATCCTATCGCCAAGTTCCAGCACCGGACGCTTGATCATCGTCGGCTTTGCCAGTATCAGCGCCTTGGCCTTCCTTTCATCCAGGCCCATCCTGTCCTCCTCCGACAGTTCGCGAAACGTCGTGCTCGCCTTGTTGAGCAGAATTTCCCAACCGACTTTGCCTGACCAGCCGTTCAGCCGATCCGCATCCAGCCCGTCGACCCTATAGTCATGAAAGCGATAGGCAACATCATGGCTCGCCAGCCAGGAACGGGCCTTCTTGATCGTGTCGCAATTGGTGGTGCCATACATGGTGATCGTCAAAAACGAATCCTCGGGCCGGTCGAATCTGACGGCACCCTAAAACCGCACCTCTCAGTTTTCCAGCGGCTTGCCGGCCATCCATGATTTTCGCCCTTGCCAATAGTAAGGAATTTCCATAAGTGTTTCTAAGCCAACTCTGGTCACGCGGAATGGCCGAGGCAAGGAAACGACTATGACGAGCCTGCAGACCGAAAGCCCCCCGCCCGTCGACGGCATTTTCCGGGCGCTCGCCGATCCGACCCGGCGACGCGTGGTCGAGCGACTGAACCGAAGCCCCGCCTCGGTCAGCGAGCTTGCCCAGCCGTTCGAGATGGCCCTGCCATCCTTCATCGAGCATCTCAGGGTTTTGGAAGGCTGCGGGCTGGTGCATTCGGAGAAGGCAGGCCGCGTCAGGACCTACCGGCTCGCGCCGGAGCCGCTGAAGCTCGCGGAAAACTGGCTGGCCGAGCAGCGGGCGCTGTGGGAGCGCCGTCTCGACCAGTTCGACGACTACGTGCTGAAACTCAAGGAGAAAGACAGATGAACATGGCTCCGTTGTTCCAACCCGATCCGAAGCTCGACCTCGTGCTCGAACGGTCGATCGAGGCGCCGCGCGAACTGCTGTGGATGGCCTTGACGAAGCCCGAGCATGTCCGCCAATGGTTCACGCCGAAGCCGTGGTTCATCACCGATTGCGAGATCGACCTGCGGCCCGGCGGCCTGTTCCGCACCCGCATGCAGTCGCCCGACGGGAAGGAGGTCAACGACAGGCGTTGCTGCTACCTCGAGATCGTCCAGGACGAGCGGCTGGTGTGGACCGATGCGCTGCTGCCAGGCTACCGGCCGTCAGGCGACCCGTTCATTACAGCCGTCATATCGCTGCAATCGCGGGGCGAGGCGACGCGCTACACCGCGACCGCCATCCACCGCGACGAAGCCACACGTAACAGCCACGAGGAGATGGGCTTCTACGACGGCTGGGGCACGGTGGCGGATCAGTTGGCGGGCTATGTCAAAACGATCTGAGCTTCTCGAAGACGGCCAGGTCATCCTCCCGGCCGCCATGCTTATTGTTCAACCTTGCAGCGGCTCCCGGAAGCCGGTGGTATTTCCGGCCTCAATAGTAGAACCGCTCTTCGGTGATCTTGCCGTTCTTGACCGTGTACAGACCAACCTCATCTATGGTGGCACGTTCGCCGGTAGCTTTGGGCGTTATGTCAAACTTGAAGCGCACTGCGAACTGGTCGCCGTTGACATATGGGCCCTCGACCGAACCGCCATGCACTTCGTTGTTCTCTTGCCACCACTGGTTCTTTTGCTTCAGAGCTTCCTTGCCACGGGAGACGGCCATCGGCCCCTCCATGGCTTCGTAGCTGGCGACGTCGTCGGCATTGTACTTCTCAGCAGCACCTTGGTGATCGCCCTGCTTGAGGAGCTCGGTGAAATCCTTGGCAATTTCCGTGATCATCATGGGGGTTCCTCCTGTTAAGACGCATTGGAAGTAGCGGGTCGCGTGCTGGCCTGCCATCGTCAATCCCGAGACAGCTGACATGCCATGTCAGGATGATGAATATCGTGCGGGGGCTCTACATCCCGGCCAAGGCATCGTCTTGGCCGTTCAATTGCCAACGTGCGCGCTCGCGGTAAATCCCCTTGCCGATTACACTGTGGATCAGCACAAAATCCCGGACTGTCCAGCCAATTGTACCAATCGACCGTTCGCGAATCCTGGGGATACGGACTTCGTCACGAAGCAGAGTAACATGCGGTTCAATGGACTTCGTGAGAAAGGGCTTTAGCGGGCTGTCGGAAATCAGAGCGGTGAGATTGCGCCAGAATTCTTGGAGCGCTGGATTGCTGTCACCGTTGCGCAGAACCAGCGAACCACCACCAAAAGCCGTCAGGCGATCGAAAGAAACGTCGAACGGTTTTGCAACGATCATCGAGACGATATGCCGAGCGATTTCAACCAGCTTTTCCGGATACCCATCATGGTCACCGAGGCCGACGAGCGAGATATGGATGTGCTTTTCCGGAACAAACCAGCCTTGCAGCCCTAACTCTCGATTCAAGGCGATAGCCTTTCGCGCCAAGGGACCAGCGACCGCGCTCTCAGCCAAGATGGCGAAGAATATGCGGTCGTCGAAACGTCGCTTAGACCCCTCCCATCGGAAAAAGGTCTGGCCGTTGTTCGCGGTTCCGAATGCAGGTTGCCCACTCATAATTGATCTCTCGCCCGGCAAATTGTATCCGACGGAGAAATTTAGAACAAACAGAGAACTCGTCAAACGGAAACGCAACGGGCGCTGAATGCTTTCCGCGCCAACCCCCGCGATTTCAGCGGTTGAGGAAGCCCTGCCGAGCAGGAATTCGAAGTCTGCGCCCCGTTGCCGATAATGTGGGAACACTCCGGTTTTCTGGAAGTTGAAAATCAGACTAGCTGGGCAGCATAGGGCAGTTGGTGCCGCGGCGCAGGCTGATATGCGCCACATCGCCGACACTGAATTGAAAACCCTCTGTCGGGCGTGGCGCGTCGATCACCACCTGTGTCCCCTGCCCCAGCTCTGCATGAAGGCGCAAGGTGCGGCCGTGGAAGACGATGCTGTTCACCCGCACCGGTACAGTGCCGGCCGTGGCCTCGGTCGTCGCCAAAAGATCCTCCGGACGCACGCCGATGGTGCGCACCGTGCCCTCGCCAGGCAGTTCGCCCGTCTCCGAAACCGCTTCCAGCGGCAGGGCGCCGGCGGCGAACCGCAAGCGCTCGCCGTCGCGGCCGACAAAGCGCGACTGCAGAAGGTTCATCGTGCCGATGAAGCTGGCGACGAATTTGGTGGCGGGCCGGTCGTAGAGGGTCGCCGGCGGCGCGACCTGCTCGATGCGGCCTTTGTTCATGACGACGATGCGGTCAGAGATCGACAGCGCCTCGGTCTGGTCGTGCGTGACCATGACGAAAGTGGTGCCGAGCCGCGACTGCAGGCGCTTCAATTCGACCTGCATCTGTTCGCGCAAATGCGCATCGAGCGCCGACAGCGGCTCGTCGAGCAGCAGCACGCGCGGTTCGCAGACTATGGCGCGGGCAAGCGCGACGCGCTGGCGCTGGCCACCCGACAATTCGGATACGCGGGCGCCGAGCTTGTCGGCAAGGCCGACCATGTCGAGCGCTGCGCCGACGCGCTTCGCCTGTTCGGCACCCGCGAGCTTGCGCAGCGACAAGCCGAAGCCGACATTTTCGGCGACGTTCATGTGCGGAAACAGCGCGTAGTCCTGGAATACGGTGTTGACCGGGCGGTCGAAGGGCCTGAGCCCCGTGATGTCGCGCCCTTCGAGCAGGACCCTGCCGCTCGACGGGCCTTCGAAACCAGCGATGACCCGCAGGCTGGTGGTCTTGCCGCAGCCGGACGGTCCGAGCAGGGTCAGGAACTCGCCGCGCGAAATATTGAGATCGACGGTGTCGAGCCCGACGATGCCGCCGGGGAAAATCTTGGAGACCTTGTCCAGCCGGACGAGCGGATCAGGCGCCATCGCGAACCTCGGACGGCTTGGTGGTGTTGACCCACAGGATCTGGCAGCGCTCGCTGCCCGGATTGCGGAAGGCATGCAGCAAGGTGCTCTTGAAGGCGAAGCTGTCACCGGCCTTCAGCCCGTATCTGGTCGAATCGACCACCAGCTCGACCTCGCCCGACAGGACGAAGCCGAATTCATGGCCGGCATGGGCGTAGGCTTCGGCGGTGCCGCCACCGGCTTCCACCGTCACCAGCATGCCGGTCAGCGTGGCAGCCGGCGGCGACAGCAGCGCCTTGGCGATGCCTTCCGACTTGACCGGGATCTGACGCCGGCTGTTGGCGCGAACGCAATAAAGATCGTTGCCGGCATCGTTGCCATCAACAATCAGCGCCGACGGCTCGATGTCGAGGGCGGCGGCAAGCGGCCAGATCACTCGCACCCGCAATGACGACATGCCGCGCTCGATCTGGCTCAGCGCACCGATCGAGACGCCGGCTTTGGCGGCGAGTTCGGCCAGGGAGAGATTGCGCTCCAGCCTGAGCGCCCGCACGCGCCTGCCGACCCTGACGTCGGCGTCATCCTTCGGCTTCTCAGCCGCTTCCTCCAGCATGTCCATTCGTTCGTCCTTATTTGGTAAGTTTTCCCTCCCCTTGTGGGAGAAGGTGGATCGACGCGAAGCGCCGAGACGGATGAGGGGTGTTGGCCGGAGTGCCGTCGGTGCCATCTGGAACACCCCTCATCCGTCGCCTTCGGCGACACTTCTCCCGCAAGGGGAGAAGGAAGTACGAACTCAGCCGCCTGCCTTGACCTTCTCGAACATCTTGGCGAGTTCATCATTCTGTTTCATCGGCCCGGTGAAGATCGTGGTCTTCAGCATCACCTCGGGATCGGAAGGCAGCTGCAGTTTCTCCAACTCCTCCTTCGGCACGGCGGCGAAAGCTGAGCTGATCGAGCTGCCATAGCCGTAGGCCTGGATCAGATACTTTCCGGAATCCGTCTCCAGCCGGCTGTTGATGAAGTCATAGGCTAGGTCGACGTTCTTGGCGTCCTTGAGCATGACGAAGCCGCAAGCCCAGGTCAGCATGCCTTCTTTCGGCTTCATGAACTCGACAGGCACGCCCTGCTTCTTCAGCGAGGTGGCCGAGGCGTTCCAGGTCATGGCCGCGACCAGCTGCCCGCTTGCCAATGCCTGTTCGACCGAGGTCATGTCGGTGGTGTAGTTCGAGAGCAGCGGGCGCTGCTCGCGAAGTTTTTCTGCCACCTTGTCCATCTGTTCCGGCGTCATGTCGAATGGATTGACGCCGGCGAGAAGGGCTGCCACCACCGGTGTGTCGTGGACGGCATCGATGGTCGCCATACGCCCGGCATATTGCTTATCCCAAAGCAGGTTCCAGCTGGCTTCCGGGTTCTTCACCAGATCGGTGCGGTAGAGGATCGAGGTGTTGCCCCAGTCCCACGGCACCATCCAGACCTTGCTGTCGCCGGCCTGCAGGTCGGGCAGGTTCTTGAAGACCGGGAAGATCGAATCCCAGTTCTTGATGCGCTTGGTGTCGATCGGCTGCAGCAGGCCTTCCTTGTTCCAGCGCGCCACCTTGTCATAGCATGGGTGCGCGACATCGGGGCGGAAGCCGGCCTTGACCTTGGTGAAAGCGTCATCGTCGTCGCCAAACATCGAAGCTTCGAGACCATCGGGGTGCGCGGCGAGGAAGCTCTTGTTGAAGTCGGGCAGTTCATAGCCCGACCACGTGAAATATTGCAGCTTGTCGCCGGCAAAGGCGACAGTCGACGCAAGCGCCAGCGCGAACGCAGCCAGTCCGGTTTTCGCTGTCTTTGCCGTTATCGATTTCAGGTCGAATGCCATTGCAGTTCTCCTCCTTCGGTTTCTTCTGGTTTTGACAGGTTGGCGGGCGCTGACCGCCGGGTGGCAGCAAGCCCGCGATGGCGAAGCATTTCGGCGAGTGCGGCGATGAGGAACGACACGGCCAGGATCGAAGTGCCGAGCGCCATGACGGTCGGCAGCGATTTCGGGAAGCGCAGCTGGCTCCAGATATAAAGCGGCAGCGTCGGCTCGGTGCCGGCAAGGAAGAAGGCGACGATGAACTCGTCGAAGGAGGTCAGGAAGGCCAGCATGAACGCCGAAATAATGGCCGGCAGGCTAAGCGGCAGCATCACCTGTCTGAAGGTCGTCCAGTCGGAAGCGCCGAGGTCGAGCGCTGCCTCGCGGATGGTCTTCGGGATGGCGGCGAAGCGGCTGCGCATGACCACCACCGTCGTCGGCAGCGCCACCAATACATGGCCGAGCACAATGGCAATGCGCGACGGCCCAAAGCCGGCGAGGTTGACCAGGATGAGCAGCGATATGCCGACGATGACGCCTGGGATCAGGATCGGCAGCCGCGCTATAGCACTGATCGTGGCGGCCAGCGGCGAGCGGCCGTAGAGGTCCATATAGGACACGGTCACGCCGCAGAGTGTTGCGCCGGTGGCAGCAATTGCGCCGATGACGAGGCTGGTGGCAAGCGCGCCGGACAGCGCCGAATTGCCGTAAAGCGTGCCGTACCATTCAAGCGTGAAGCCTTGCAGCGGAAACGCCGCCTGGATCGAATTGTTGAAGGAAAACAGCGGGATCAGCAATATCGGCAAATACAGGAATATCAAATAGGCAAGGACATAGGCGCCGAGCCAGCCGCCGCCCTGTTTTGCATCGACACGCGCCGCGTTCATGTGCGGCTGCCGTATCGGCGGTCGGCGAAGCGCACCACCAGCACCACGGCGAGGATGACCAGCATGACGGCGACGGCGAGTGCGGCGCCGAACGGCCAGTCATTTGCCTTGCCGAACTCGGCCTGGATCAGCGTACCGATCATGGTGCTGGCCGGGCCGCCGACCAACGCCGGGGTGACATAGTCGCCGACGGTCGGCACGAAGACGACGAGGGCCGCCGCCAGCACGCCCGGCATCGAATTGGGCAGCACGATGCGGCGGAAGCTGGTGAACGGTTTTGCGCCGAGATCGGAAGCGGCTTCGAGCAGCGATTTCGGGATCGTGTCCAGCGCCACATAGATGGGCAGGATGGCGAACGGGGCATAAGCGTGGGCAAGCGTGACGACGACCGCTGCCGGCGTATTAAGGAAGGCCAATGTCGGCTCCGACCAGATGCCGCTTTCGATCAGCGCCGAGTTCAGCACGCCATTATAGGCAAGCACGATCTTCCAGGCGAAGACGCGCAGCAGATAACTGGTCCAGAATGGCAGGGTCAGCAGGAACAGCAACAGCCCACGCCGCCGCCCGGCATGGAAAGCCAGATAATAGGCGACAGGATATGCTGTGACGACGGTTGCCAGCGTTACCAGGCCGGCGATGCCCAGCGAGCGCAGCGTCACAGTCCAGTACAGCGGATCGGTGGCCACAGTGACGAAATTCGCAAGGGTGAAACCAGCGCCGAGCAGCGAGCCGTCATTGCCGCGGAAGGCCAGGAAGAACACCAGGCCCAAGGCGAAAAGGATCAGCAAAAAGGTGACCAACCCGCCGGGCAGCAGCATGGCGAAGCGAAAACCCGGCGAAGACTGGGTTTCCGGCAGCGGCTGCGTTGCGGCGACGGTCGACATCGACTGCCTATGGTATTTGAAATCGACTAAGCTTTTTTCATATTCGTGAAGCTGTCAAGCTGTTTCACGTTCGGGAATGAACGTCAGCGTTCGAAGGCGTCCAGCATTCGGTACCAGGCGATGGTCGCGGCAACGCCGACCTGCCGAAAGGCGTGAAACGGGATCGGCCGGATCGGCGAGACCGGGAACGGCAATTGCCTGGGGTCGCCGCTCGACAGATAGGAGGCGATGCGCTCGCCAAGCGCCGTCATCAGGCCGATGCCGCGGCCCTGGCAGCCAACCACCGCCAGCAGACCCTTCTCTGGCTCGTGGATATGCGGGAGATGGTCCGGCGTCATTGCCACCCGGCCGAACCAGCGCTTTTCAATGGCCACGTCGGACAGCGCCGGGTAGAGTCGCAGCAGCGCGCGTTCCAGATGCGCCCAGTCGGCCGGGCCGTTCGGCAAGGCCATGCGGCCGCGTCCGCCAAGCACCAGCCGACCATCGGCACTCTTGCGGTAATAGACGAGGATGCGGCGCGAATCCGAAACCGCCTGCCCCTCCGGCAGGATCGCCGCCGCGAGATTGGACGATAGCGGCGCTGTCGCGATCTGAAAGGAATGCAGCGGGACGATCGTCTCGGCGAGGCCGGGAAGCAGGCCGCCAGTATAGGCGTTGGTCGCCAGGACGACCGCCCTGGCCTTGAGTTCGGCGCCGCTTTCCGTGGCAACGTGCCAAATACCAGCATCCTTGCTGATCTGCATCACGTTCTGGCGCTCGGCGATCTTTACGCTTGCCGCTGCAGCGACGCGCGCCAGTTCCGACGTGTAGGCGAGCGGATCGATGACGCCGGCACGGCGATCGAGCCAGCCGCCGAGATAGCCTTGCGCGCCGGTCATCGTCGCGATCTCCGTCCCGCTCAGCAACCGGACATCGGCGCCGCGGGCGCGCCACTGCCGATCCCGATTCGCCGCCGCTTTCAGCGCGGTCTCGGTGTGTGCGGCCTGGATCCAGCCGTTGCGGACGAACGGCACCGCCAGTCTTTCGTCGCGGATCATTTCGAAAACGGCGTCCGCCGTCGAGGCGGCAAAGTTGACGAGCGCCTCACCGCGTTCGAGACCAAAATGCTCCAGCAGCCAGTCCGGATCGTATTTCAGGCCAGGAATAACCTGACCGCCGTTCAGACCGGACGCGCCATTGCCAATTTCGCCGGCCTCCAGCACCTGGACCGCAAGGCCGAGCCGGGCAGCGTGCAAGGCCGTCGACAGCCCCAGGATGCCGCCGCCGACGATGACGACATCGACGCGTCGGCCGGCTGGACAAAGCGACTGGAACGCGGTGGCTGTCCGCGGCCTTTGCCAGATCGGATCGGAAAACCGTAAGGACAAGGGTCACCTGGGCTGCGCTTTTCAGTGAAAATCCTAATGACGATTTCATGGATTTGACAGCCTGTTTTCGGCTCGCCATTGGCGCAGCGCGAAATCGATTACGATCCAGCAGCGCAAGACGACCTTAACAGATTGACAAAGCTGGCCTTCGAAACGGGATAGACCTTTGCCGGGAATTTGTTGAAAGTGCCGCGGCCGAAGGACAAGACAACAGGAAATACAAGCCATGACGAACGCCACACATTTGCCCGCCGAAGGCCTCTTCGTGGGCCGCGCCCGGGCGAGCGATGCTTCCCATCCGCTGGTGGTCACGGTGCGTGACGGCACGGTCTTCGACATCACGTCAAATGTGGCACCGACCGTACGCGACGTTTGCGAATTGCCGGATCCGGCAGGACACGTCCGCTCGGCAAAGGGGCGGCCGATCGGCCCGCTCGACGCCATTGCGGCCAACAGTTTCGAGACAGCGCGCGATCCGGGGAAACCGTACCTGCTGTCCCCCGTCGACCTGCAGGCGATCAAGGCGTCTGGCGTCACCTTTGTCGTCAGCCTGCTCGAACGGGTGATCGAGGAGCAGGCGCGCGGTTCGGCGGAAAAGGCCGACGCCATTCGCGCCGACATCGCCGGGCTGATCGGCCACGATCTGTCGAAGCTCAAGCCCGGCTCGCCGGAAGCGATGGAGATCAAGGCCAAGCTGATTGCGCGCGGCGCCTGGTCGCAATATCTGGAAGTCGGCATAGGCCCCGATGCCGAGATCTTCACCAAATGCCAGCCGATGGCCTCGGTCGGCTTCGGCGCCGATGTCGGCCTGCATCCGGTTTCGACATGGAACAATCCGGAGCCGGAGATCGCCATGATCGCCGCGAGCAGCGGCAGGATCGTCGGGGCGACGATCGGCAACGACGTCAATCTGCGCGACGTCGAGGGGCGCTCGGCGCTGCTGCTCGGCAAAGCCAAGGACAACAACGCTTCGGCAGCACTTGGCCCCTTTATCCGGCTGTTCGATGAGACATTTTCCATCGGCGACGTGAAGCAGGCGATCGTACGGTTGAAAGTCGAAGGCGAGGATGGATTCTCGCTGGAAGGCGCCAGTTCGATGGCCGAGATCAGCCGCTCGCCGGAAGAGTTGGTCGCCGCCGCCATGGGGCCACATCACCAATACCCGGACGGGCTGGCGCTCTATCTCGGCACGATGTTCGTGCCGTCGAAGGATCGCGGCGAAACAGGCAAGGGCTTTACCCACAAGGTCGGCGACATCGTCACCATATCCTCGGAGAAGTTCGGTGCCTTGGTCAACCGCGTGCGGCTGTCACCCGACTGCCCACACTGGACCTACGGCGCCAGCCATCTGATGCGTGACCTCGCAAGGGCCGACCTCATCTAGTCCCCCAGCCTAACATCCGATAGATCTAGAATTCTCTGATTGGAAATTACCTGCTCGTCGGCATTCGGGAGAGTCCATTGATCGTCGCTCTTGAGGGCAAGACCCTTGTCGTTACCGGCGGGACGCAAGGGCTTGGCGAGACCATCGCCCGGCTGGCCTCAGCCGGCGGCGGCGAAGGGATCGCCATTGTCGGCCGCAATGCCGAGCGTGGCGCACGCATCGCCGAAGAGCTTTCACGACCAAGCCGGCCCGTCGTCTTCATCCAGGCCGAGCTTGGAGATCCGGCCGCGCCTGCAGCTGTCATGGCGGAAGCGATCAAAAGACTCGGCCGCATCGATTGTCTGGTGAACGCTGCGGCCCTCACCGACCGGGCCTCGCTGGAAACTGGCACAATCGACGACTGGGACAGGTTGTTTTCCGTCAATGCGCGCGCGCCGTTCTTCCTCATGCAAGCGGCCGTAGCCGACATGAAGACACGGCGTGCGGCGGGTGCCATCGTCAACATACTGTCGGTGAATGCGCATTGCGGTGCGCCGGACCTTGCCATCTATTCCGCCACCAAGGGCGCGCTTTCGACGCTGACCAGAAACATTGCCAACGCGCATCTTTCCGATCGCATCCGCGTCAACGGCATCAACATGGGCTGGGTAGCGACGCCGGCCGAACAAGAGATGCAGGCGCGCACGCTGGGCAAGGGCGAAAACTGGGCAAAGATCGCCGCCGCCGGCCTGCCGCTTGGTCGATTGCTGACCATGGACGAAGTCGCCCAGCTAACGCTGTTCCTGCTCAGCGACGCCTCCGGGCTGATGACCGGGACGCTTATCGACCTAGAGCAATCCGTGCTCGGCGCGCCGCCGCGCGGCATTGCGTGACGGTCGCAGGGCCGATCGTCGGCCGCCCGGAAAATATCAGCCTAACTGATGCAATCTGATGGGATTGCTGATGGCGTCGTGCTTTGCGCCAACGTCCATTGGCAATCGAGGCTTGCCATCGATCGAAAAAGGGAATGCTCTAATGCGCCCAGGTCGACGCTGGCAAAATGCGACCACCGTTTTGGCCGCGCACGGCTTTTCGCGGTGATCGTCGTCGGAGGAGGAGTTCGGTTCAAATGGGAGGAAATCAAATGCTGACGAGGCTAAGACTGCTTGTACTTGGCTTGGTAGTGGCGCTGGCCATTCCGGCCGCGGCACAGGCCAAGACGTTCTACTGGATTTCGCATGGCGGCCCGGCCGATCCGGTCTGGACCTACTTCCTTGCCGGCGCCAAGCAATGGGCGGCGGACACCGGAAACACTGTCAACACATCGTTCCACAATGGCGACGTGGCGTCGCAGCAGGAGGCTATTCGCGCCGCGATTTCCGCGAAGGCCGACGGCATCACCACGACCAGCCCTGATCCGGGCAGCCTTGTCGAGATCGTCAAGGAAGCGCGGGCGGCGAACATCCCGATCATCAACTTCAACACGCCCGACCCGAAGGCGGACTTCAACGCCTATGTCGGCGGCGACAACGTCACCTTCGGCAAGCACTGGGCGCAGTATCTGGTCGACAAGGGCCTTGTGAAGAAGGGCGACTTCGTCTGGATGCCGGTCGAGGTTCCCGGCGCCACCTATGGCGTCCAGGAAGAGGAAGGCATCAAGAGCGTGTTCGAGCCGCTCGGCATCACCTACGAGATCACCGAAGCGACGCTCGACCAGGCCGAAGTGATCAACCGCATGGTCGATTACCTCACCGCCAACAGGGCCAAGGTCAAGGCGGTTATCGGCCTCGGCGACCTGGTCACCGGTTCGATCAAGCGGGTGTTCGACCAGGTCGGCGTCAAGCCGGGCGAAATCCCGGTCGTCGGCTGGGGCAACTCGCTCGACACCACCCAGGAAGTGCTGAACGGCTACGTCAATGCCGCGCAGTGGCAGGATCCGCAGGCGACCAGCTACGTCGCGCTCTCGCTCGCCAACATGGCGGCAAGCGGTATTCCGCCAGGCTTCGACGTGATCACCGGCGCGCTCTATGAGAAGGACACCGCCGCGGTATACGACAAGATCCTGTCCGGCAAATAGGTCCGCGATCGAGTTGGTCACGGCCCCTTCGGCGGCCGTGACCGTCTCATCATTCCGCCGAACCGCTTGCGGTCTCGGCCAAATCCAATCCTATCGCGGGTCCAAGGTGGAAAATCGTTCTCTTATCCAACGCTCGATCGCGCGGCCTGAGTTCGGGCCGTTCGTGCTGCTCGTCATCGAGATCGCCGTGTTCTGGGGCATCAACCACGACTTCCTGTCGCCGCAAAACATCTCGAACACGCTGGCCTTCACGGTCGAACTCGGGCTGATCGCGCTGGCGATGACGCTGTTGATGACATCAGGCGAATTCGACCTCTCGGTCGGCTCGGTGTTCGGCTTCTCGCCGGTCCTGATGTGGACCTTGTTCAACAGCGGCGTCGCCTCGCTCGAAGCCGCCTTCGTCGTTGCGCTGGTGGTCGCTGCCTTCATCGGACTGGTCAATGGCTGGTTCGTGACGCAGCTCAAGATCCCGTCCTTCCTGGTGACGCTTGGCATGCTGCTGGTGGTGCGCGGCACCGCTTTGTTCGTCACCAGCGGGTTTCCGCAGCGGACCTGGAGCGCCGAGGGCAGCTGGCTGGCGGAAGCCCTGGTCGGCGATTTCTTCATCGGGCCGTTCCGTATCTATATGTCGCTGTTCTGGTTCATCGCCGCCGCAATCGCGCTCGGCTACGTGCTGACGCAGAGCCGGACCGGCAACTGGATCCAGGCGGCCGGCGGCAACCCGAGTGCTGCAAGGGCGCGCGGCGTCAATGTCAGCGGCGTCAAGATCGGCCTGTTCATCCTGTCGTCGATCCTGGCCTCGCTCGCCGGCGTCATCTCCTCGCTGCGCACCTCGGCGGCCAACCCCAACAGCGGTACCGGCTACGAGCTCGAAGTCATCGCCATGGTGGTGATCGGCGGCACGGCGCTGACCGGCGGGCGCGGCACAATCATCGGCACGGTGCTCGGTATCCTGATCCTGCGCGTGATGCGCAACGGCATCGTGCTGATCGGTGTGCCGGGCCTTGCCTACAACATCTTCATCGGCGCCATCATCCTCGGCATGATGGCGCTCCACTCATGGCTGGAACGCCGGCATCAGGCAGGGACTTGAGACGATGGTCGAGCCACTGATCCGCATGACGAACATCCGCAAGTCCTATGGGCGCGTGCAGGCGCTGGTTGATGCCAATTTCCATGTCAACGAAAGAGAGATCGTCGGACTGCTCGGCGACAACGGCGCCGGCAAGTCGACGCTGATCAAGGTGCTGTCGGGCGCGGTCCCGCTGACCAGCGGCGACATCTTTATCCGCGGCAAGAAGGTGAATTTGCGCAGTACCAGCGACGCCATCGCCCATGGCATCGAGACGATCTACCAAGATTCCGCGTTGGTGACGCAGCTGTCGATCGCCCGTAACCTGTTCCTTGGACGCGAGCCGATCAAGCCGCCGCGTTTCCTCAACCGCATGGACCAGGAGGCGATGAACGTGGTTGCCCGTGACCTGCTCAAGCAGGTCGGCATCTCGAAGAACATCCCGCCGACGACGCCGATCGGCTCACTCTCCGGCGGCGAGCGGCAGGCGGTGGCGATTGCGCGCGCCATGCATTTCGACAGCGACCTCATCATGCTCGACGAGCCGACCAACAATCTCGGAGTCGCCGAAACACAAGGGGTGCTGAGCTTCGTGCGCAGTGCCCGCGATTCCGGCCATTCCTGCATCTTCATCGCCCACAACATCCATCATGTCTTCCAGGTGGTCGACCGCATCGTGGTCATGCGCCGCGGCAAGGTGGTCGCCGACGATATCGACCCGAAGAAGACCAGCGTCGCCGATGTCGAGCGCGTCATCACCGGCATGTCGGACAAGGAGATCCGTGACGCGCTGGCCGAGGGCACGCAACGGCCCGGCTGAGCAGCCGGGCCGGGCTTATCGTCGAGGCACTGGATCGCATCGCCACATGGTTGCGACATGAAAGCCACCGTTTCGGATATTGCCAGGAGCTGCGGCCTGTCGACCGCGACGGTCGACCGTGTGCTCAACAACCGGCCGGGGGCGAGTGCCGCCAACCGGCAGCGCGTGATGGAGGCGGCCAAGCAGCTCGGCTATCTGCCGGTCGTCGACCAGGTCGCGTTGCCCTCGCGGCCGGCACATCTCGAATTCTTCCTGCCGATGGGCAGCAATGCCTTCATGGCCGATCTGGCCAGGCACATCGAGGATTATGCGGCGCGCCTGCCGCTGGTCGCGTCCTGCCGCATCCACAAGCTCGCCGGCATCTCGCCGAGTGCCTTGCAGATGGCCGTCGAAAACCTCTCGCTGAAGGCGAACGGTGTCGGCGTCATCGCCATCGACCATCCGAGAACGCGCAACATCTTGCGCGAGATCGTCGAGGCCGGCATCCGCCTGGTCACGCTGGTGTCCGACGTTCCCGGCGCGCCGCGCTCAGCTTATGTCGGCATCGACAACAGGGTGGCCGGCCGCACCGCGGCGCTGCTGATGGGACGGTTCCTCGGCGGCCGCCAAGGCCATCTGGCGATGGTGGTCGGCTCACGTTCCTATCGCGGCCACGAGGAACGCGAGATGGGCTTTCGCTCGGTGCTCGGCGAGGAGTTCCCCAATCTGACCGTCACCAGCGCCGTCGAGATTAACGACGAGCCGGAGGTCAGTTATACCGCGACCATGAAGGCGCTGCACAACGAGCCGGAGCTGCTCGGCATCTACTGTATCGGCGCCGGGCGCTCGGGCGTGGCAAAAGCATTGCTCGAAGCCAGGCCGCGGACGAAGCCGGTGTTCATCTGCCATGACCTGACGCGCGAGACGCGCGGCTATCTGGTCGACGATCTGCTCGACGTCGTCATCGACCAGAATGCGCGGCTGATCGCCGAACAGTCGGTCATTCGCCTGCTCGGCTCGATCGCCTCGTCGGCGCCCTATCTGACGCGGAAATTCATCGAGCCGCGCCTGATCTTCAAGGAAAATGTCCCGGTGCAGTGATGTCGTGCGGGGGCGATGGTCGCTCGGGCCTTGATCGTTAAAATTCGGTTGATACCGCAAATCTGCACATCACCTATGCAACTTTTTTGGTTGCCGAATCATTGGGCAATTGATAGTTTCGCAGGTGTCGGCCATCTACTCCTCCCAGATGCGATGCCGACGCTGAGTGCGGTACACCTCCTCCCGTGCCGTATTCGAAATCGAGCCCGCTGCCACCTCCTCCCGGCAGCGGGCTTTTTTTGTTCCAGCGCCGGGATAGCGGGCGATGCTGGGATCGTGACTGGCACCGGACACGATTGCTGATCCGCGGATCGATGAGCTTCGCTGCGACCGCCGCGGCTTATCGGGCGGAATCCTGTCACACTTGTCACTCTCACCGGTTCGCCGGCGGCCCTATCCTGCCTCACGACCAGCAAACAACGCCGCGCCAGCAATGCTGCTGCGGAGATCGGCAAGGGAGACGCGAGATGGCACATCGCGATGGGACGAGACATCACGCGGCGGCACGGCGCGCAATCGAAACGCCGCGGATCGTTTCGCCGCTTGCGAGATTATCTGGCCCTGAAAGAAGTGATCAGGCCTTCCGCCATGCGGACGAACTGCGCGCTCGGGCCCTCGGCGCCGACGCTTTGCAGGCTGACGCGGGCGCCCTCGAGCAGAAGCGACAGCGTATCGGCGAGAAGCTCGGCCTGTCCGATACCCGCATCGCGACACAACGAGACCAGACGCTCGCGCTGCGCTTCCTTGAGTTCCTTGATCACTTGCCTTGCCGGATGATCGGCCTCGCTCAGCTCGATGGCGGCGTTGGCCATGTCGCAACCGCGGCGATCCGACATCAGGCAATCGGCCGCCATCCGGACCCAGGCGTGCAGCTGCGCCAGCTTGTCGCCCGGATTCTCCGCCTCGAACTTCCCCCACATCGCGTTGGCGCTGCAGGCGGTCGCCCGCAGACATTCGATGATCAGGTCGTCCTTGGACTCGAAATGCCGGTAGAGCGTCATCTTGTTGGTGCCGGCGGCCTCGGTGATGGCGTCGATGCCGACGCCGCGAATGCCATGCTTGTGAAACATGTCCCGTGCCGTCTCCAGGATCCTGTCCCGGGGGCGAACACGCTCCACAACACCGTCTGCCATCAAAACCTCCGTGATTGCGTTTCCGAAATTCCCTCGGTGCACCTCTTGACTAGGGTGTTACCGGTCTGTAACGTTACCGATGTTACTTACCTGTAACACCCGCATTGCATCATGTCAAACTCGCAAGTGCCGGCGATCAGCCCCGCCCCGATCGGCAAGGGCCCGAACCGCACCTCACGGCCTCGGCCGGCGAGCAAGAGAACACCCGATCCGCGGCTTGCCGCGGATCGCCAAAACCAGGAGCCGCTTCGATGTCGCAGCGCAATGATCTGACGATCGATGAAGTCGTGAGGGATCCGATGATCCGCATGCTGATGAAAGCCGACCGCGTCGACCCGCGGTCTTTCGAGGCGATGCTGCGTGCGCTGGCGGACGAGCAGGCCGAGCGCCGCAATGCGCCGCGTCGCCCCCTGCAAGATTTCGGCTTTCTCGAAGATTCCGGCTCAACGCGCAGCCGGCGGCTGTCCAGGGTGGCCAAGGCCTTCGGCCGGGCCAGAGCATCGGGCGAGGCGTGCATCTCATGGTAAACTTCTTCATCCATCGTCCGATCTTTGCGTCGGCGATCGCCATCATCATGGTGCTCGCCGGGGGGATCTCTTATTTCCTTCTGCCGGTCTCGCAATTTCCCGACATCACGCCGCCCCAGGTCGTGGTCAGCGCCCACTACCCGGGCGCCAGCGCGCAGGTCGTCGCCGACACGGTGACGACACCGCTCGAACAGCAGATCAACGGCGTCCAAGGCATGATCTATATGTCGTCGTCGAGCTCCAATGACGGCTCGTCGACGATCACCATCACCTTCGACGTCGGCTACGATCTGAGCACGGCGGCCGTCGACGTCCAGAACCGCGTTTCGCAGGCGGCTTCCTCGCTGCCGGCCATCGTCAATCAGGGCGGCGTGACGATCAAGAAGCAGAACCCGAACTTCGTCCTGATCGTCGACCTCACCTCGCCGGACGGTTCCGTCAACCCGGTCGCGCTGAGCAATCTCGCCTATCTGCAGGTGGTCGATCCGCTGAAGCGGCTGCCCGGCGTCGGCGACGTGCAGATCTTCGGCGAGCGGCGCTATTCTATGCGCATTTGGCTCGACCCCGACAAGCTCGCCAATCTCGGCATTACCGCCGTCGACGTGCAGAACGCCGTCGCCGAGCAGAACGTTCAGGTGGCGGCCGGCAAGATCGGGCAATCACCGGCTCCGGCCGGCACTGCCTTCGAGATGCAGGTCAACGCCGTCGGCAGGCTGAGCGATCCCAAGGAGTTCGGCGACATCGTCGTGCGGGCCAATACCGCCAACGGCTCGCTGGTCAGGCTGCGCGACGTTGCGCGCATCGAACTCGGTGCGCTGCAATATTCGTCGTCGGCCTTCTTCGGCAAGGACCCGACGGTGGTGCTCGCGGTCTACCAGATGCCGGGCTCCAACGCGCTCGATCTGCAGCAGCGCGTCAAGGACAAGATGCAGGAGCTGTCAGCCCGTTTCCCGAAGGGCGTCAGCTACGCCATGCATTACGATACGACACGTTTCGTTTCGGCCTCAATGCACGACGTGCTGATCACGCTTGGCGAAGCGCTGGTCCTGGTCGTCGCCGTGGTGTTCATCTTCCTGCAAAGCTGGCGCACCACGATCATCCCGACGATCGCAATTCCGGTGTCGCTGGTGACGACGCTGGCCGTCATGCATATGCTTGGCTTCTCGCTGAACATGCTCAGCCTGCTCGGCATGGTGCTGGCGATCGGCCTCGTCGTCGACGACGCCATCGTCGTCGTCGAGAATGTCGAACGCCAACTTGAGGCCGGCCTCAAACCTCTGGCTGCCACGCGCACGGCGATGGCCGAGGTCACTGGCCCGATCATCGCCACGACCGCCGTGCTGATGGCCGTGTTCGTGCCGGTCGCCTTCATTCCCGGCGTGTCCGGCCGACTCTACAACCAATTCGCCCTGACGGTGGCGATCTCCTTCGGCATCTCGGCCTTCGTCTCGCTGACGCTTACCCCGTCGCTCAGCGCCGCCTTCCTGCGCCACCGGCCGGAAACACAGTTCGTGCTGTTCCGCTGGTTCAACATGGGCTTCGAGCGGCTGGCGCATGCTTATGCGAATGGCGTACGCATTCTCATCCGCCTGCGCTGGATCATGCTCGGTGTGTTTGCGGCCGGACTTGTCGCGACCTATTTCGTCTGGCAGCGCCTGCCGTCGACCTTCCTTCCGGTCGAGGACCAGGGCTATTTCTTCGTCGTCATCCAGCTCCCCGACGGGGCTTCGCTGGAACGCACCGATGCAGTGGCGCAAAAGGCGCGCGACATCCTGCAAAACACGCCCGGCGTCGACATCGTCGGCTCGATCAGCGGCTTGAATTTCCTGACCAGTGCCGCGCAGTCGAACTCGGCGGTCGAATTCGCGATCCTGAAGCCATGGGACGAACGCAGCCCCGACCAGAGCGCCTCGAAGCTCGTCGCCGACGTGCGCAACAAGCTGCTGCAAATTCCGGAGGCTTTTGCGCTGAGCTTCGACCCGCCGTCGATCCCGGGCATCGGCACCACTGGTGGCTTCGAGTTCCAGGTCGAGGACCTGACCGGCCGCGGCAGCGTGGCGCTCAACGATGCAACGCAAGCCGTGATTGCCGAGGCGCGCAAGCAGCCGGAGCTCAACCCACAGCAATTGTTCTCGTCGTTCTCGACCTCGACGCCGCAGTTCAACTACGATCTCGATCGCGCCAAGGCGAAGCTGCTCGGGCTCAACCTGCCGGACGTCTTCAACACGCTGCAGATCTATCTCGGCTCGCTCTATGTGAACGATTTCAACCTGTTCGGCCGCACCTTCCGGGTGACGATCCAGGCCGACAAGGACTCTCGCGCCGGTCCGGCCGACATATCGCGGCTCTATGTCCGCAATGCGTCGGGTGGCATGGTGCCGTTGAGCACGTTGGGCAAGCTTGTGCCGATCGTCGGCCCCGAGACCGTGCCGCATTACAACAACAATGCGTCGGCGCTGATCAATGGCGGCGCCGCCCCCGGCTTTTCGTCCGGTCAGGCGGTGGCGGCAATGGAGCGTGCCGCTGCCACGGCATTGCCGAGAGACTTCGGCTACGAATGGACCGGCATCACCTATCAGGAGCTCAAGGCAGGATCGATCGCATCCGTCGTCTTCGGCCTTGCAATCGTCTTCGTCTTCCTGATCCTGGCCGCGCAATATGAGAGCTGGGCGATGCCGTTCATGGTGCTGCTGGCGGTGCCGCTTGCATTGTTCGGTGCGTTCGTCGTGCTGTGGCTGCGCGGCATGCAGATCGACGTCTATTCGCAGATCGGCTTCGTCATGCTGATCGGACTGGCGGCCAAGAACGCGATTCTGATCGTGGAGTTTGCCCGGCGCCGGCGCGAAGAAGGCCTCAGCATCGTTGACGCCGCAATGGAAGCGGCGCGGCTTCGGCTGCGACCGATCCTGATGACCGCCTTCGCCTTCATCCTCGGCGTGCTGCCGCTGATGTTCGCCACAGGTGCGGGTGCCGCAAGCCGGCAGTCGATCGGCACCACCGTCTTTGGCGGCATGGTCGCGGCGACGATCCTGTCGCTGGTGTTCGTGCCGGTCTTCTATGCGGTGATCGAGCAGCTGCGCGAGCGCCGCAGCGAGAGCGAACCGGTTTCCGAAGCGACCGAACAACCAACTGCCGAACCCGCCTTCGAGCCCCTGGCCGAAGCGGCTGAATAGGACTGGAGAATTGATGATGCGTAAATGGAAAATCGCGCTGGGAACGGCCGTCGCCCTTGGGGCGATTTCGGTGGCGAGCGTTCACCTGCTCGACATGGGCAGCCTCAGCCTCAACGCCGGCACAGCCGGGGCGGCAACACCCAAGCCGGAAGCCTTCGTCATGCCGGTGCCGGTGGTGAGCGTCGTCAAGAAGACGATCCCGATCTATCTCGACTACGCCGCCCGGGTGGAGCCGATCCGCAGCATCACGCTGCAGGCGCGCGTGCCAGGCTACCTGCAGGAGCAGGTCGCCATCGACGGCAGTGACGTTGCGAAGGGCGACCTTCTCTACAAGATCGCCCCTGAGGATTTCCAGGCTGCCCTCGAGCAGGCGAAAGCGCTTATCCAGCGCGACACGGCAACACTCGACTATGCGCGCTCCAATCTCGGGCGCGGCAGCGAGCTCGCCAAGAGCGGCTATCTCGCCAAGGACGTGTTCGACCAGCGCACCAGCACCTTGCGTGAGGCTCAGGCCTCGCTCGCCGTGAACCAGGCCGCCTTGCGCACCGCCGAACTCAATTTGAGCTATACCGAAATCCGTGCCCCGTTCGCGGGACGCATCGGACGCAGCCAGGCATCCGTTGGAACGCTGGTCAGCGTTGCCGGCACGGTGCTCAATTCGCTGGTGCAGCTCGATCCGATCTACGTCACCTTCAATCCGAGCGAAACGGACCTGACACAGATCGAGGAAGCCCGGGCCGCAGGACCGATCAGTGTCGATGTCCTGCTTCCCGGTGAAACGGAACCGCGCCAGAAGGGTGATCTTACCTTTATAGACAACACGATCGATCGCTCGACCGGCACGATCACGGCACGGGCGACGATCGGCAACGCCAAGTTCACGCTGCTCCCCGGCCAATATGTCCGCGTCCGGCTGCACGTCAAAGAGCAGCCCGATGCGCTGATGGTACCGCAGACGGCACTCGGCTCAGGCCAGCTCGGCAAATACCTCTATGTCGTCGGCAAGGACAACACGGTCGACCAGCGTATCGTTTCGCTCGGACCGACCAATGGCGATCAGGTCGCCATCTTGAGCGGTGTGGCCGAAGGCGACCGGGTCATTACCGGCAATCTGCAGAAGATCGGCCCGGGAATGCCGGTCTCGCCGCTGCCCGAGAAACCGGCCACCTGATAACCCCCATCAGGTCCGGTCCCGCGGCGCCCTCGGCTCCCACGCCAAGGGCGCCGTTTTGCTATGTTTCGTCTTACGCAATTCCTTGGGGCAAGCGCTACATACGCCGGCTTCGAGAAGCCGGCGTGATGTTCAGCGGGGTCGGTTTTTGCGGCCGTGCGGCCTGACGGCCTTGCCTGCGCCGCAAGCCGCCGGCCAAGCGGAAGTCAAGAAATCTACGACCCGCCTCTTGTAAGATTGTCGACAATCTGTTTTTCCTTCCGGTTTGCTGGAGCAGCCGGAATGGCAACGCTGGATTTCAGTCCGATCGCCGACACGACAAGACGCGCCGAGATCGTGGCGCTGCTCCGGCGGGCGATCCTGACCGGCCAGTTGGAACCGGGGCAGAAGCTCAACGAACTCAGGATTTCCGAGCAGATGCGGGTAAGCCGCGCGCCGCTGCGCGAGGCGATGCGCGAATTGGTGCAGGAAGGTATCCTGACCAGCATCCCCTACGGCGGAACCTTCGTCATCGACGTTACCGCGAAGGACATCGATGATGCCTATTCGCTCAACAAGGTGCTCGACGAATTCGCCATCGCGCGGACCTGGCCGCTTCGCGACCAGCGCTTCTTCGACGAGCTCGACCGACGCCATGCGGCGGTGAAGCAGGCGACGCGCGAACTGGACACGACGCGGCAGATCGAAACGGCGCTGCAACTGCATGGCCTGATCCACGAATGGGCCGATAATTCGGTGCTGCTTGAGACGTGGCAGCGGCTGACCAGCCGGCTGCAGATGTATTTCGCGCTGCACCAGCGGGCGCGCAACGAGCCGGTGCCTGCCGAAGATGCTCACGAGATCTATGTACGGCTGCTCAAGGGCAGCGACATGCGCGCTGCCCAGCGCCACGCCAAGGAGCATATCGATTTCGATTTCGAGGCATTGCTCGCCTATGCGCGCGGCCTGGAGCGATGCCGCCCAAATGACGCTGATCGTGCAAGCCTGACCCGCGGCCGGCCAGAAACCGCGTGACGAGCCCGATAAGCTTGGCGGGCCACCCTTAATACCGCAGATAACGGACAGAAAACGTGCAGATCAAAACCATCAAGGCCTACCATGTCGTGCAGCCCTTCGTTGACGGGCCCTATCGTATGTCCAAGGGGCGCGTGGCCGATGCGTTCGACGCGGTGATCGTCGCCGTCACCACCGATAGCGGGCTCACCGGCTGGGGCGAGATGGCGCCGCTCGGCAACTTCTATTCGCCTGCCTTCGCCGCCGGCACGCGCGCCGGCGTCGTCGAGATCGCGCCGCATCTCATCGGCCATGACCCACGCGGGCTTGCCAGTATCAACAGGCTGATGGACACGGTGTTCAAGGGCCATCCCTACGTCAAGTCGGCGCTCGACATGGCATGCTCGGATCTCGCGGCGCGCGCCGCCGACGTGCCGCTGGTCACCCTGCTTGGCGGACGCGAGAGCGAGACGGCCGAACTCTACAAGGTCGTCACCCACGGCACCGTCGACGCGATGGCCGCACTCGCCAAGCGCATCGTCAACGGCGGCTTTCACCGGCTGCAAGTCAAGGTCGGCGGCAACGTCCATGACGACATCGAACGCGTCACAGCCGTCGCCGCCGCCTTGCCGAAGGGCACCGTCATCTTCTGCGACGCCAATGCCGGCTGGACGCCCTACCAGGCGCGCCAGTTCGCCGATGCGACGCGCAACATCGACTACACGTTCGAGCAGCCCTGCACGACGATCGACGAATGCCTGTCGGTGCGCCGCTCGCTCGACAAGCCGATGGTGCTCGACGAATCCGTCGCCTCGCTTGACGATATGCTCGACATCCATCGCAAGGGCGCCGCCGACGGGCTGACGCTGAAGATCTCACGCCTTGGCGGCGTCACCAAAACGCGCCAGATCCGCGACCTTGCCGTCGACCTCGGCTTCATGATCACGGTCGAGGACACTGGCGGCGCCGAGATCGACACATCGGCCATGGCGCATCTGTCGCTGTCGACGCCGGAGGAGCGCCGGCTGCACGCCATCGCCTTTCACGAATGGGTGACGGTGCGCACCGCATCCAACATGCCGCCGGTTTCGGGAAGCCGTATGGGCATTCCGGATGGGCCGGGCCTCGGCATCGATGTCGTTCCCGGCCTGCTTGGCGCTCCGTTCTTCGCGGTCGGAAGCTGAGATACTGGCATGAGGCAGATGTTCACCTCATTACAGATTGAGCAGCACCTGTGCCCAGCGTTCGAGGACGCGTTCCGCATCGCGAAAAGCCGGTCAATGCCGCGATCATGGACGCGATCATGGACGCGATTCTGTCAGGTCACTGCTCGCTGAAGAGCCTCGCCGATCAATTTAATGCAAAAATCGGTCAGTTCCTGCACGGCGATCTCGATGCCGATCATACGCTGTAACTGTTCGCGAAAATGCGCGCCGCGGGGCTGCCCGTAGGAAAAAAATGAGAGCACTCATGCCAACTCGTCCGCTTTTTTGGGTCATTGTTTTTATCGCGACTTTTGTCATCGCTGGGGAAATGTCTGTTTGCCGATCAATTGCCTGCATGCGAAGCCTATATGAAGTCGGCGACAGGATTTGCTATGAATCCACAAACTCGTTGTACTTGATAGGAGAGAAAGAGAATGGCCGATTTGCTGAAATTTACTTTTCACTAAAGTGAGTGTTTCCCACATGGCAGACTGTGGTTCGCAAGGGATACAAGGTGATTGGGCTCTTGGAGAGAGGTGCCGTGACGCCTTTTACGAAAGATATCTCCGACGAAACTGAACGTTGCGTGGAGATAACAAATTAGGTCTGGAACAATGGTAAAGATATGCGGAACCTCCATATCCCAACGGCGAAAGAGGCTATCGAACCTCAAAGAAAAATGACCGCTCATTTGCCATTTCGCTTAACCCTACTTTGTGGCTGGTGCGCGTGGATGGCATGGGCATTCGTTTGGTCAATCCACCCAGTCGCGAACTATGACTGGGCGCGTAGCGTCGTCCTTATGGGATTGTTGTGGTTTTCGGGGCCGCTCATCGCTTTTGCCATCTCGGTCGGCGCACTTACTCTGGGCAAAGCGACATCATCTCGGTTGATGAAGCGAGCCGTCGCTGTTCACTTCTGGCTTAGTCTGATTATTGCTCTAGTGGGATTGACCATCTCCCACCTTGGCTTCCTCTCCGGACTGTTCATGTTACTGGCCGCACTGGTCGATCTGCCGATCCTTGTGCTTGCGCCAAGCAGGGTTGATAACCCAATCGCGGAGAAGCTGGTTCATACGTCCGTGGTGTTGTCAATTGCGGGACCTGTTGTCGGCCTGTTTGCCTGGTCCGCCCTCAACGTGAAGATCGTGGAGTGGCGTGCACTTGCCGTTGCCGGTTCATATCCTTATTGCGTTCAGGTACCCGCAGGTTACCTCGGGCTGTCCAAAACAGTCACGCAATCGGCTGAATTGACGGGCCTGAGGATGCGAACGCCGTTTACAAACGGTGGTGGTTCCGCCGATTTCCAGTTCGCGTTCCACGCAGTCCTGGTGGTCAGAAAGGGCGGCGAGGCTCAATTCTATAATTGGTCTTACTTCGCTCAGAACTTCGTGCCTGTTTCAGACTCTGCGGTAAAATCGCTCCATCTTCGGGCCGCTTGTGAGCCAAAGGTTGCCTTTTTCGACACGCTCGCCTCGAGCTAGAGGCTATGTTAATCCACAAGAGCTACAGGCACAACGCGTGAAAACGTGCGCCCCGCTTTGTATGTCCGCGCGATATAGGACCGCGAACTCGAAGCGCTTGGTCGCAAAAATTTAGTCGGTCAGTACAGAGGTTACTCGACGAGAGGGTTGTGGGAACCGGTGGTCGTCTGGCGCTGCCTGAGCATCTTGCCGGCTGGCGCTATCTGTTGCGCAGCTTCGTCGCTGGCGCGCCGGCAGCTGAGCCCCCCTGCGATCGTCGCCATTTGCATCCTAAAGATCACCGGCTTTTTTTTCCGCCCCCTAGCTGGCTGCGCAGCCAAGCCACATGCCAAGGGAGCGCAAATCGAAATCACAACACTGCCGAATTGCAGGTTGAAATATTTTTCATTTGCAAATAGAAATGTTCAAAACGTTGATTTGGACGCTGCGGCGCGTCAGGAACTGGAGGAAGCGACATGTCCCATCCGCAATTTGCAGCGGAACTTCTGCAGCGCGCTGAACAGCAGGGGCCGATCACCATCGGGCTTGCCGGCGCCGGGCAGATGGGCACCGACATCGTCGTCCAGGTCGCGCTGATGCCGGGCATGCGGATCGGCGCCATTTCTGAAGTCAGGCCGCAGGCAGCGATCGACGCGGCGCTGCTCGCTGGCCATGACCATTCCGACATCGTTCAGGCCGGCAATGCCGCGGCGATCGACCGCGCCATCGAGGCGGGCAAGATCGCGGTGACCGAAGATTTGCATGCGCTGGCGGCGGCCGGCCGGATCGACGTCATCATCGACGCAACGGGCAATCCCAATATCGGCACGCTGTTTGCGCTCGAAGTAATGAAGAACGGCAAGCATATCGTCATGCTCAATGTCGAGGCCGACATCACCATCGGCCGCTTCCTGAAGGAGGAGGCACGCAAGGCCGGCGTCGTCTATACCGGTGCCGCCGGCGACGAGCCCGCCTGCACGCTGGAGATCATCGGCTTTGCTAAAAGCCTCGGCTTCAACATCATCGCCGCCGGCAAGGGCAAGAACAATCCGCTGAAGATCGACGCCATGCCGGCCGACTACGAGAAGGAGGCGGCCGAGCGCAACATGAATGCGCGCATGCTGGTCGAATTCGTCGACGGCTCGAAGACGGCGATCGAAATGGTGGCAATCGCCAATGCGACCGGCCTGGTGCCCGATGTGCCGGGCATGCACGGCCCGACCGCGACGCTGGAGGAGCTGGCAAGCGTGCTTTGCCCGCGCGAGGACGGCGGCGTGCTGCACCGCAAGGGCGTTGTCGATTACTCGATCGGCAAGGGTGTGGCGCCCGGCGTGTTCTGCATCATCGAAACCCGGCATCCGCGTGTGCTGGAGCGCATGATCGACCTCAAGGTCGGCCAAGGCCCCTATTTCACGATCTTCCGGCCCTATCATCTGACCAGCCTGGAAGTGCCGCTGTCGGCGGCGCGCGCGGTCGTCTACAAGCGTGCCGACATGGAGCCGCTCGACCATCCGGTCGCCGAGGCGGTGGCGGTTGCCAAGAGCGATCTCGGCGTTGGCCAATCTCTCGGCATGATCGGCGAGAACGACTATCGTGGCTTCGCCATGACCTGGGAGGATGCGCGCGCCCGCGGCGCCCTGCCGCTCGGCCTTGCTGAACGCGCCAAGGTGGTCAAGCCGCTCAAGACCGGCGACTTCCTGACCTATGAAAATTGTGTACCCGACGATTCGATGGTGATAACCCAGATCCGCCGCCGTCTCGACCAGTCAGACGGACGGTTCGCCACCAACGCGGCCTGACCCCGCCGGATCTCCGCCTGATGGAAGATGTCGTAATCGGGATCGACGCCTCGACCACGGCCGTGAAGGCAATTGCCTTCTCGCGCGACGGCGAGGAGCTGTTCCAGGCGCGCGAGCCGTACCCGCTTTCAAATCCGAAGCCCGGCCATTTCGAGCAGGACGCCGAACATTGGTGGACGGCGCTGCTTGGCGCATTGAAGCAGGTCACCGAGGCGGTCGGCGCTGCGCGGGTGGCGGCGATCTGCATCGCTCATCAGCGCGAGACCTTCACGCTGGTGGACAGCGCCGGCAAAGCACTCATCCCGGCGATCCTGTGGCTGGACGAACGCGCCCGTCCGCAGGTTATCAGGCTTTCGGCCGAACTCGGCCGCGAGGCGATCCGCGACTGGAGCGGCAAGCCGCCGGACCCGACGCCGGCACTCTACGCCATCGCCTGGCTTGCCGAGCACCAGCCGCAAGTGCTTCGCCAGGCAGCGGCGCTGGTCGACGTGCACGGATTCTTCGTCCAGCGACTGACCGGGCGATTGGTCACCAGCACCGCAAGTGCGGATCCGCTCGGGCTGCTCGACGTTGAGAAAGGCACTTGGCGTCCAGAGCTCGTTGCGGCGGCGGGGCTGCAACTGGAGCAATTGCCCGAGTTGGTCGCGCCGGGCGTGGTCTGCGGCAGTCTTTCCGCAAGCATAGCGCAACTGACCGGCCTGAGGACCGGCACGCCGGTCGTTGCCGGCGCCGGTGACGGCCAAGCTATGGGCCTCGGCATGGGCGTCTACGGCGTGGGCAAGAGCTATCTCTCGCTCGGCTCCGGCGTGGTCAGCGGCTGCTATTCCGGCAAGGTGAAAACCTCGGACGCTTTTCGAACGCTGGTCTCGCCGACCGGCTCCGGTTTCATGCTTGAGACCGTGCTGCGCTCGGGCATGCAGCTGGTCGACTGGATCGTTCGCACGACCGGTTCGCCATCGGCGGCAGCGCTGGAGAACGCGGCGCTGGATGTTGCTGCAGGCAGCGACGGCCTGCTCATCATGCCCTATTGGGCCGGCGTCATGAGCCCCTATTGGGACGGTGCGGCGCGCGGCGCCATTGTCGGCCTGTCGCTGGACCACCGGCCGGAGCATCTCTTCCGCGCTGTCCTGGAAGGCATCGCCTTCGAGCAGGCCGTCGCCACCGAGGCCATGGAAGCCCAGGCCGGCGGACCGGCGGCGATGATTGCCGCCGGCGGCGGCACCAATTGCGCGCTGCTCATGCAGATCATGGCAAGCGTGATCGAGCGGCCGCTCTCGGTCTCGCCGGTCAACGAAGCCGCCGCGCTCGGCGCTGCCATGCTGGCGGCAGCGGCTGTCGGCTGGTTTGCCTCGCCGGAAGCCGCAGCAGAGGTAATGGCTGCCGCTCCCACCAGGCATGTCGATCCGGTCGACGGGCTTGTCGCCGCCTATCGCGACCGCAAGGCAATCTACCGCGACCTCTACCAGGCGACGCGCGATATCCATACCCGCCTCGGCGCTCTCGGCGAAATCTAGCGGTTGAGCAGGCCCTTTGCCGCGTCTTCGTCGGTGATCAGAACCGATACCTTGGTGTTGGCAAGCGCAGCCCGCATCACCGCAACCTTCTCGCTGCCTCCCGACACCAGGATGATGCTCGGGATATCCGACAGATCCTGCAGCGGATAGGCGCAGACGCGGCGGTTGACCTCGTGGTCGACCGGGCGGCCCTCGGCGTCGATGAAATGACACAGAATATCGCCGACGGCACCGGCCGCCTGCAATTCCTCCAGTTCGCTTGGCTTGATGAAGCCATAATTGGCGATCGGGCTGTCGTTGGAAAACGAGCCGACGCTGAGCACGGCGATGTTTGCCCGGCGTGCGCGGAAGACGACGTCCTGAACGCTGCGCTGGCTCATGAAGGCGTCGCGCTGCTCCGGCCTGTCGGCATAGACCGGCACCGGCAGCAGGAAGCATTCCGCACCGATCTTTTCGGCGAAATCCCAGGCGCTTTCTGTCGGGTTGAGCGGCTGGGCATGGGTGAGGCCGCCAAGCATCGAAACCACCGTCGTCCTGGCGATGGGCCGCCGTGGCAATTCATTGATGGCGAATTTCAGTGTCCGCCCCCAGCCCAGCGCGATGACATCGCCGGCATTCACATGGTCGGCCAGGTAGGCGGCAGCGGCGTGGCCGATCATCAGCGGCGCATTGCTTCGGTCGGCTGCCGACGGCACGACCACGGCCTGGCTGAGCCCGAACCGCTGCTTCAGGCTTTCCTCCAAAATCACGCATTCGACGACGCTGTCACGGATGCGAAACTGGACGACCCCCTCTTCGCGGGCGGCGGAGAGAATGCGATGCACCTTGATGCGGCCGACGCCGAGAATTTCGGAAATCCGTTCCTGTGTAAGACCCTCGACGTAATAGTGCCAAGCGGCGCGGGCCTTGAGTTCGGCGTCGGGGAAGCGCGAGGCTCTTTCGTTCTCTACGATCGTCATCTGTTTGCCTTGCCGCAGCCGCCGGCTCTGCTCATGAAATTCCAATGCGGCGACTTCGAAATGCCCAAGATTTCGGAGACCTTGCGTAAGCCAAACCGGCGGACAGCGCAAACCCGTCCTCGAATGAAGCGGCAGGCCTTGACAATTTTCCCACGAACAGTTTAGCTGAACAAAATTGCATGTTAAAGATAAATTGTTCACAGGGAGGAGCCTGGTGAGCAAAGTGGCGCGGTGATGCAGCGCCGGATTGCTGTGGAGGAGACAAAGTGGCTGTGAGCAACGACACAAGCAATTTGAAGGCAGGCGAGTTGAAGGCAGGCTCTGGCGCGCAGGCTACGGCGGGCGCAAGGTTTTCAGCTGTCTTTGCCGGAACCATGGGTCCGCTGATCGGGCTGGTTCTGCTGTGCCTGGCGCTCTCGCTGACTACCGACACGTTCCTGACCATCCGCAACATCCTCAACGTGCTCGACCAGGTCACCGTGCTCGGCATCATGGCGATCGGCATGACGCTGGTCATCCTGATCGGCGGCATCGACCTGTCCGTCGGCTCGGTGCTGGCACTGGCTTCCATGGTGATGGGCTTCGTCGCCCATCCGGACTATCTCAATCTCGGCCTGCCCGCCGGCATCGCCGCGGCCCTCGTCGTCGCCGGTCTTTGCGGCCTGGTTTCGGGCCTGCTGGTCACGATCACCAAGCTGCCGCCCTTCATCGCCACGTTGGCGATGATGTCGGTGGCGCGCGGTCTCGCCAACATGATCACCGACGGCTCGCAGATCGTCGGCTTTCCCGACTGGTTCACCAGCCTTTCGATCATCCGCCATTTTGGCTTCCTCTCGATCACCGTCGGGCTGATGATCGTGCTTGCCGTCATTTTCGCGATCTTCCTCAACTACCGCGCCACCGGCCGTAGTCTGTACGCAATCGGCGGCAGTGCCGAAGTCGCCCGGCTGTCCGGCATACCGGTCAAGTCGCTGACGAACTGGGCCTATGCGATCTGCGCCGTGCTGGCCGGTCTCGCCGGCATCGTGCTTGCCGCGCGGCTCGATTCCGTCCAACCGAGCTCCGGCCTCGGCTACGAACTCGACACCATCGCGGCGGTAGTGATCGGCGGCGCCAGCCTGTCGGGCGGCGTCGGTTCGATCGGCGGCACCGCCATCGGCGTCCTCATCATCGGCGTGCTGCGCAACGGGCTGAACTTGCTCGGTGTCTCGCCCTTCATCCAGCAAGTGGTTATCGGCGTGGTGATCGCGCTGGCGGTGGCCACCGACACCTGGCGGCGCCGAGCACAATGAAGAATGGGCACAATGAAGAATGGGGCTCAATGAGATTCACCCGGATATTCGGGCGAAAACGGATCGGTGATCCGAAACTGGGAGTTGTTCGGCCAAGGGGCGCCGCGATGCGCGGGCAGGACAGATTGAACATCAACGGAGGAATAACATGCTGACCAAACGTTCATTGCTGCTTGCCGCCGCGGCCGTCATCCCGCTGCTTGGCCTGTCCGATATGGCCTCGGCCAAGGAGGCCAAGAAGCTCGGCCTCGCCGTCGCCAATCTGCAGGCCGACTTCTTCAACCAGATCAAGCAGTCCGTCGAAGCCTATGGCAAGGAAAAGGGCATCGAGGTCGTTACCGTCGATGCCAAGGGCGATTCGGCGACCCAGGTCAGCCAGGTGCAGGACCTGATCACGCAGAACATCGATGCGCTGATTTACATTCCGGCCGGCGCCACCGCCGCCACCGTGCCGACCAAGACGGCCAAGGCGGCCGGCATCCCAGTCATCAATGTCGATCGCAACGCCGACGGCGCACCCGGCGACACCTTCATCGCCACCAACAGCGTGGCATCGGCCAAGGCGGTTTGCGACTACATCGCCAAGCAGGCCGGCGGCAAGGGCGAGTTGATCATCATCCACGGCCAGAAGGGTACGACGCCCGAGGTCGATCGCTCGAAGGGCTGCGGCGAAGCGTTGAAGGGCTATCCCGACATCAAGGTGGTCGGCGAATTGTGGAGCGAAGGCTGGCACCAGGACGAAGGCTTCAAGCTGACGCAGGATCTGTTGCAGTCGCATCCGGATGTGTCGATCGTCATCGGCCAGGCCGACGCGCTGGCGCTCGGTGCGGCGCAGGCGGTAAAGGTCGCCAATCCCGGCCACAAGGTCTGGGTTGCCGGCTTCGACGGCGACGTGGCGGCGCTCAAGGCACTGAAGGACGGCGTCTTCGACGTGACGGCAACGCAGCAGACGCAAGGCATGGGCCGGCTTGCCGTCGACGCGGCAATCAAGCTGGTGGCCGGCGAGACCATTCCCGCCGAACAGCTGCAGGATGCGACTTTGACCACCAAGGACAATGTCGAGCAGTTCATCGCCAAGCATCCCTGATTAAGACCAGTCCGGCAGTCAGCGAGCGCAACGATGTCCACCGATCCTCGCCATACGCACAGCCCCCATAACGGGCTCGTCGTCAGCGGCCTCTGCAAGAGCTACGGGCCGGTGCAGGTCCTGGCCGATGCGAGCTTCGAGGTGCGGCCGGGCGAGGTCGTGGCGCTGCTTGGCGAAAACGGCGCCGGCAAGTCGACCGTCTCGAACATCATCGCCGGGTCGACGAAACCCGATGCCGGCACCATCACCTGGCGGGGGAACCCTTATTCCCCCGCCAATCCTGCCGCGGCGATCGACGCCGGCATCGGCATGATCCACCAGGAGCTGAAGCTCTTGCCCGATCTGTCGGTCGCCGAAAACGTCTATGTGGGGCGCCTGCCGATGCGTGGCGGCCGCATCGACCGCGCGGCAATGAATGCACGGGCATCGGCCCAGTTGAAGCGCCTCGGCCTCGATGTCTCGCCCGAGCGCAAAGTGCGCACGCTGCGTATCGCCGCCCAGCAGCAGGTCGAAATCGCCAAGGCGCTGACGCTCAATGCCGAGCTGCTGATCTTCGACGAACCGACGGCCGCCCTTGGCGGCGAGGAAACGGAGCTCCTGTTCCAGCAAATCCGCAAGCTCAAGGCGGAAGGCATGTCCTTCATCTATATCAGCCACCGGCTGGACGAGATCGCCCAAATCGCCGACCGCGTGGTGGTGATGCGCGACGGGCGCATCGTCGCCCGGCACGAGCGCGCCGACATTCCGGTGCGCACCGTGGTCGAGCAGATGGTCGGCCGCAGCGTCGAGCGGATGTTCCCTACGGTATCGGCGCCGGGCAACGGCACGCTGCTCGAAGTCGAGAACCTGTCCTCGCCGGAACGCAGCTTTCAAAATGTCAGCTTTTCAGTGCGGGCCGGCGAAATCCTCGGCATTGCCGGGCTGATCGGCGCCGGACGCACGGAGCTGGTGCGGGCGATCGCCGGTGCCGATCCGATCTCATCGGGTTCGGTGCGCGTCGCCGGCAAGCCGGTGCATCTCAATGGCCCGGCGGCGGCGATCAAGGCCGGCGTCGTTCTCGTACCGGAAGACCGAAAGGCGCAAGGCGTGGTGCTCGACCAGACGATCGGCGAGAACCTGGCGATCGGCAATTTCGACCATGTCGCGCCGAATGGCTGGGTGTTCCCGAAGGCGGTGCAGAAATTCGCCGAGGCCGGCATTCGCCGGCTCGGCGTCAAGGGCCGGCCGAACCAGGCGGTCAGCAAGCTCTCCGGCGGCAACCAGCAGAAGGTGATCATCGCCAAATGGGTGTCGCGCCCGCCCAAGGTGTTCATCCTGGACGAGCCGACGCGCGGCATAGACGTCGGTGCACGCGCCGCGATCTATGATGTCATCGCCGACCTTGCCCGTTCCGGCATGGCGGTGGTGGTGGTGAGTTCCGATCTCGAGGAAGTGCTCGGCCTGTCGCATCGCGTGCTGGTGCTGAGCCGCGGCCGGCAACGCGGCATTCTCGACCGCAACGAAGCGAGCAATGTCGCCGTGATGGAACTCGCCACGAGCTAGGACGGCCCATCGAAACAAAGCGCAGCAGGTGGTATCCTCCCGTGCACCAGACCGCGCGGGGCGCCAGCAACAGAGTTGGCGCCCCTTTATTTCCGGAGGACGGCGGTTGGAACAGAGGGACCGACGATGAAACTATTCGAACTTCATGGTGACGTGGCACTTGTTACGGGCGCCGGCAGCGGCATCGGCCAAGCAATCGCCATCGGCTTGGCCGAGGCCGGCGCCGACATAGCCTGCTTCGGCCACGCCTCCAAAGGCGGGCTGGAGGAGACCGCGCACCGGATCACGGCACTTGGCCGCAAGGCGCTGGTGCTGAACGGCACGGTGACTTCAGCGGCCGATCTCGCGGCCGCGATCGAGCGTACGGAGAAGGAACTCGGCGCGCTGACGGTCGCCGTCAACAATGCCGGCGTCGCCGGAGCTGAGCCGGCGGAGACGCTGTCGCTGGAGAAATGGCAGAAGCTCTACGGCGTCAATGTCAGCGGCGTGTTCCTGTCCTGCCAGGCCGAGGCCCGCGCCATGCTGACGCGGCGCAAAGGCTCGATCATCAACATCGCCTCGATGTCGGGCTCGATCGTCAATCGCGGCCTGACACAGGCGCATTACAATTCGTCGAAGGCCGCGGTCATCCACATGTCGAAGAGCCTGGCCATGGAATGGGCCGATCGCGGCCTGCGCGTCAATGTCGTCAGCCCCGGCTACACGCTGACGCCGATGAACAAGCGACCTGAGGTCGCCGACCAGGTCAAAATCTTCGAGCGCGACACGCCGATGGGCCGCATGGCGGCGCCAGAAGAAATGGTCGGCCCGACCGTGTTCCTGGCCAGCCGCGCCTCGAGTTTCGTCACCGGCATCGACCTGATCGTCGATGGCGGCTTCGTGTGCTGGTAGGAGAAAAGATGCAGAAGCGATTCCAGGGAAAAACGGCGGTCATCACCGGCGCCAGCGGCGGCATTGGGGCGGCAATGGCCAGGCGCTTCGCCGCGGAAGGTGCGGCGGTCGTCGTCAGCGCCATCGACGCGCGCGTCGATGAGGTTGCCGCCGACCTGAAGGCTGCGGGCGCCAGGGTCGCATCGCTGCGCATGGACGTGACCAGGAAGGACGAGGTCGTCGCCCTCTATGACCTGGCCGAGCAACAGTTCGGCCGCGTCGACATCTCCGTACAGAATGCCGGTGTCATCACCATCGCCAGGGTCGAGGCGATGACAGAGGCCGAATGGGACAAGGTGATGGCGGTCAACACCAAGGGCGTGTTCCTGTGCTGCCAGGAGGCGATCGCGCGCATCCGCAAGCACGGCGACGGCGGCCGGCTGATCAACACCGCATCCGGCCAGGCGCGGCAGGGCTTTATCTACACGCCGCATTATGCGGCCTCGAAATTCGGCGTCGTCGGCATCACCCAGAGCCTGGCCAAGGAAGTGGCAAAGGAGAAGATCACCGTCAACGCGATCTGCCCCGGCATCATCGACACCGACATGTGGGCCTATAACGATGCGGCGTGGGGCAAGCTGATGGGCGATTACAAGCCCGGCGAACTGATGGCCGAATGGGTGAAGAACATCCCGATGGGCCGCGCCGGCAGCGGCGAGGATGTCTCCGGCCTGGTCAGCTTTCTCGCCAGCGACGATGCGGCCTACATCACCGGCCAGACCATCAATGTCGATGGCGGCCTGATCATGTCGTGAGGATACTCGGGCGGCAGTGCCCTGTCCGAATTGCATGACCGTGACGGCATTACGCGTTGCGAGACATGAATGTTGGTATATATAATTTCATCCCATGAAACGGCTCTGGCGAGATGGGTTCGCCAGGCCGACAGCTGAGATCATGGGACCTTGATGGCTCGCATCTTTCAGAGCGCCGCCAGACCGGCGATCGATCCGCGGACTGCCTTGGCAGCAATCCATCAGCAGCCATGACACGGTCCTCTCCGGCACATCTTCACAAAATTGGGCATCATCCGCTCTGCGCCGCTTCAGCGCCGGCAGCAATCTGGCGCCAACGCCCTTGCGCAACGACCAGCTTTTCCAACACAATCAAAAAAAGACGCAAGAAGGGAACGAACGATAACTTCACCAGAGCTTGACAGGAGAACAAGCATGTCACTTCGGAACATGATTTCGAGTTTCTCAATGGGAGCCTTAATACTTACCGCGGCGAGCGCGCTGACGTCTTCGGCCCATGCGGCAGCGCCGGAATCCAACGACCCGATCAAGATCGCGCTGTTCGACTGGACCAGCGTCAATCTGAACGCAAAGATCCTCGGCGGCATCCTCGAAAAGCTCGGCTACACCGTCGAGTACCCGACCGCCGACTATCTCTCCAGCCTGACCACCGGCCTGACCAATGGCGACATCGATGTCGGCCTGGAATTCTGGGACACGACGGCCGGCGAGGCGATGAAGGCCTCGGACGCGACGGGCCAGACCGAACGCCTCGGCAAGCTCGGACCCAAGGCCAAGGAAGAATGGTGGTTTCCCGCATATATGAAAGAGAAATGCCCCGGCCTGCCGAACTGGGAAGCGCTGAAAGACCCGAAATGCGCCGAGGCCTTTTCGACCGCCGAAACCGCGCCGAAGGGGCGTTATCTCGGCGGACCCGTGACATGGGAAGGTTTTGACGACGAACGCGTCGAGGCGCTGAAACTGCCCTTCACCGTCATCCATGCCGGCACTGATGCGGCGATGTTCGCCGAACTGGACTCGGCCTATCAGCGCAAGGCGCCGATCATGCTGTGGATCTATTCGCCGCATTGGGCGCCGGCCAAATACAAGGGCGAATGGGTCGAATTCCCCGACTATACGCCGGAATGCTACAACGACCCGAAATGGGGCGTGAACCCCGATGCCAAATATGACTGCGGCAAGCCGCATGGCGAGATCTGGAAATATTCCTGGGCCGGCATGAAGGACAAATGGCCGGTCGCCTACAAGGTCGCGAAAAACTACACGGTCGATACCGACGAGCTCAACAAGATGAGCGGCGAGATCGATCTCGAAGGCAAGACGCCGGAAGACGTCGCCGCCGCCTGGATCGCCGCCCACGAAGCCGACTGGAAAGCCTGGGCCGAGTGACCGTCTGACTGGAAACGCGACGACCCGGCCACTCAGGGCCGGGTCTCGATCCCCTATTCCAGAAGGACGATTGAATGAGCGATACGATTGAACAGGCGGCGAAAGCCGGCAACGATGCACGCCCGATAAAGCTTGCCTGCCGCAATGTCTGGAAGCTGTTTGGGGCGGACGCGGCCAATTTCATCCGCCGGCGCGACGGCAAGGCCAGCATGACGGACATCGCCGCGGCCGGACTGGTTGGGGCGGTGCGCGCCGTCGATCTCGAAATCCGCCAGGGCGAGATCTTCATCATCATGGGACTTTCGGGGTCAGGCAAGTCGACGCTGGTGCGCTGCATGTCGCGGCTGATCGAGCCGACCCACGGCAAGGTCGAGTTTGAAGGCAAGGACCTGCTCAAGATTTCCGATGCCGCGCTGATCGAGCTGCGACGCCACCGCATGGGCATGGTGTTCCAGAATTTTGCCTTGCTGCCGCATCTCAACGTACTGGAGAACATCGCCTTTCCCTTGGGCATCCAGGGACAGGACCGGCCGACGCGCGAGAAGCGGGCCCGTGAGGTGATCGAGCTGGTCGGCTTGCGCGGCCGCGAGCATTTCTATCCGCGCGAGCTTTCCGGCGGACAACAGCAGCGTGTCGGCATCGCCCGCAGCCTCGCCACGAAGCCGGAAATCTGGTTCCTCGACGAGCCGTTCTCGGCCCTCGATCCGCTGATCCGCCGTGAGATGCAGGACGAGCTGATGCGGCTGCAGACCATGCTGCACAAGACGATCGTCTTCATTACCCATGATTTCGACGAGGCCATCCGGCTGGCAGACCGGATCGCCATCATGAAGGACGGCGAGGTCATCCAGATCGGCACGCCGGAAGAGCTGGTCGTCAATCCGGCGACCGACTATGTCGCCGAATTCACCCGCGATGTCGATCGCGCCAAAGTGATATCGGCGCGCAGCCTGATGCGCGCCTGCGACGGCGCCGAGTACGGCGGCACGGTCGCGCCGGATGCCAAGATATCAAGTTTTTCGGCTGATATCGTCTCTGCCGGCAAGCCCTTCGCGGTGGTCAACGGCACCGGCAAGCCGATCGGCGAGGTCACGCCGCAGGCGGTGATCGATCTTCTCGTCGGCATAGAACGTCGTGGGGCCGGCGCATGACGGTCACGGCAAGCGCCAGCACAGCGAGGCCCCGGCCGGTTCAAACCTGGCTGGCGATCTGGGCCTGCGCGCTCGCCGCCGTGCTTGTCGTCTTCCTGCTGCAGGAAAGCCTGCCCTGGGCGGTCGATTACCCGGCCGGCGCGATCGTTCCTGTCGCAGACTGGGTCGGTGCGCTGATGAACTGGGTGAAGTCGAATTTCTCCTGGCTGACCCGTTCGATCACCGCGGTGCTCGGCGTGCCGCTCGATTCCGCGCTCGCTCTTCTGGCCAAGAATTTCAAGATCGGCCATGGCGCCGATATGGTCGTGTTGCCGCGCCTGTCCTGGGTCGGCGTCTGCGCTGCCGCCTACCTTGCCGGACGCGCCGCCGGCGGCTGGAAGCTGGGTGCGCTGGCCGGCGGCTGTTTTCTCTACATCGCGCTGTTCGGGCAGTGGACCAGCGCCATGCTGACGCTGGGCTTAATCTCGATCGCCGTGCCGTTTTGCATTGTCACCGGGCTGTTCGCCGGCATCTGGGCATGGCGCAAGCCTTGGGTGGAGAGGCTGTTGATCTCTCCTGCCCTCGATCTGATGCAGACGATCCCGACCTTCGCCTATCTCATCCCGATGCTGCTTCTGTTCGGCAACAGCCCGGTCTCGGCAATGATCGCGACGGCAATTTTCGCGACGCCGCCAATGGTGCGGGCGACGATGCTCGGCCTGTCGCGGGTGCCGTCGGAGATCGAGGATTTCAGCGAGATGGCCGGCTGCACGGCACGGCAGAAGCTGTGGCGGGTGCTGTTGCCGTCGGCGCGGCCTACATTGATGGTCGGCGTCAACCAGGTCATCATGCTGGCGCTCAATATGGTGATCATCGCCTCGATGATCGGCGCCGGTGGGCTCGGCTATGACGTGCTTTTGGCGTTGCGCGCACTCAAGGTCGGCGAGGCGATGGAAGCTGGCCTCGCCATCGTCGCACTGGCGATTGCACTCGACCGGCTGAGCCAGGCGATCGCCCACAATCACGCCAAGGGCAACGTCCGCCATCAGGCCGGCACCAGCTTCTGGCGGCGTTATCCCAACTTGACGCTGGCCGTCGCCGTTCTCGCCGTCACCACGCTGCTCGGCCTGTTCGTGCCGGCCTTCGCCGCGGTGCCGAAGGCGATCACCTTCACCACCGCGCCTTTGTGGAAGGCGGCGGTGAACTGGATCACCATCAACTTCTTCGACACAATCGAAGCGTTCCGCGTGGCGCTTATCGTCAACGTGCTGAACCCGGTGCGCGCCTTCTGCGAGGGCTTTCCGTGGCTGGGCGCGGTTTGTCTCCTTGGCGTTGCCGGATACCAGCTCGGCGGCTTCCGCCTCGCCGCCCTGGTCGCGGCATTGACAGCGTTCTGCGCCGTCACCGGCCTTTGGGAAAAGACCATGGCGACGGTCTATTTGTGCGGCATCTCGGCCTTTATCGCTTGCCTCATCGGCATTCCGATCGGGCTGATGGCATCGCGCAGCGACCGCTTCGAAAAGGCCGTCACGCCGGTCATCGACACGCTGCAGGTGCTGCCGTCGTTCTGCTTCATCATTCCGGTGGTGATGCTGTTCAGGGTCGGCGACGTCACCGCGATGATCGCCACCGTCGCCTTCGCCGTGGTGCCGGCGATCCGCTACACCAATCACGGCATCCGGCAGGTGCCGCCGGCGCTGATCGAGGCGGCGAAGGTGTCCGGCTGCACCAGGCGGCAGACCTTCTTTCGCGTGCAGCTGCCGCTGGCCCTTCCAGAGATCATGCTTGGCGTCAACCAGACGATCCTGATGGCACTGGCGATGATCATCATCTGCGCCATGGTCGGCACCCGCGATCTCGGCCAGGAGGTGTTCATCGCCCTGTCCAAGGCCGATTCCGGCCGCGGCATCGTCGCCGGCCTGGCCATTGCCTTCATCGGCATCGTCGCCGACCGGCTGTTCAACGCCTGGACGGCGAAGGCTCGCGCAAGGCTGGGATAGTCCGGAATAGGACGGCGTCAGGAAGCTGCCGCCAAGCGCGCCGTTAACGAGGCACCGATCCCTACGCCTAAAGATATAGCCATTCGGGATGATTGCTCGCTGTTGCCTCAAATCGTACGGCTGTCATCGGACGGGCAGGCTCAACAGGAGAGCGAACAATGGCTATACGCGTTCCCTTTACTCCCGGTGATCTAGTAGATCGTCAACGGGGCACCGATGACGTCCTCGCAGGCGATCTAAATACAAACATCTTAATCGGCGATGCTGGCGGCAGCCTGCTCGATTTCTCAAGAGGCGGCAACGACACCTTCACGGGGCCGCCATCCTCCACCACCACTGCGTACGGAGATGCCGGCGAGGATGGCTCGGACCACAGCAAGGGCGGCAACGACAGTTTCACAGGCGCCTCGCTAGGCACGTACATCTTCTACGGTGACGTCGGCGGCAACATGTTCGTCCATGCTCAGGGCGGCGACGACAGTTTTACCGCCGAGGGCGACTCCTCCAACACTTTTTACGGCGATGCCGGCGGCGATATGTCGGACCACAGCAAGGGCGGCAACGATACGTTGAGCAGTGAAGTGGGTAGACGGGTAGACAACACATTCTACGGCGACGCCGGCGGCAACATGTTCGGCTTTGCTCAAGGCGGCGACGACATTTTCGTGACCAGCACTCGACAAGGAGCCGATCACATCTTTTACGGTGACGCGGGCGGCGAGATGTCCGATCATGGCAAGGGCGGCAACGACACCTTCCAGGGCTCGATAGAAGCCAATAACATTTTCTACGGTGACGCGGGCAGCAACATGTCCGGCAATGCGCAAGGCGGCGACGACAATTTCACGAGCAGGACCGACTCCTTCAACACTTTCTACGGCGATGCCGGCGGCGATATGTCGGCCTACAGCAAGGGTGGCAACGATACCTTCACGGGTAGCTTCTTTTCCACCAACACCTTCTTCGGTGACGCCGGCGGCAACATGTCTGACCATGCTCAGGGCGGCGACGACCACTATACGGACCTGGGTGGGGAGATCGGGAGCAAAACTCTTTATGGCGATGCGGGCGGTGATCTTTCCGGTTTCGCCGCGGGCGGCAACGACACTTTCACGAGCGCGGGTGGCTCGGAGATAACGTTCTACGGGGACGCGGGCGGCAGTATGTTCGATCACGCGCTTGGGGGCGACGACGTGGCCGTGCTGCAAGGCACTCATAATTTGGGGTATGGCGATGCGGTCACGATGCTCGGCAGCGCTGTGGGCGGCAATGATACCCTGACTGGCGGGGACAAAAGCGCCTTTCCTGATGTTCTAAACGAGTTATATGGCGACGCGCGCTCTATGTCCGGTTCCGCCCAGGGCGGCAACGACATTCTTACTGGGGGCCAGAACAGCGAAAGCGGCCAGGTCCGTAACTTCCTGTGCGGCGACGCTCTGCAAATGTCCGGTTCGGCCAAGGGCGGAAACGATACCCTGTACGCCGGGAGCGCGGCACCCGGCTGCACGGTCATCAATGACATGTGGGGCGACGGGCAACTGAGCGAGTTGGCTCAGGGCGGCAGAGACCAATTCATATTCAAGGACGATGGTTCCATGACGGTCGGAACCCAAAACACCATCTACGATTTCAGCCAGACCCAAGGCGACACTATCGTGTTTAGCGGCGTGGAGGGCGTGCAATCGTTCGATGATCTCACTATTGCGCAAACTGGAACCGACACCATCATTACTGCGGGAGTCGATCAAGTTACTCTCGCAAACTTTACGAACACGCTGACGACGAGCGACTTTTTGTTCGTCTGAGAGCGAAACTCTTATCCTATTCGAAGAGGCGGAATGCGGTGAGAGTTGGTTGACGATAGTCGCGCGGCCGGTCGCCCCAATTCTGCTCGACCGGCCGATCGACAATCCAAGCCGCAGATGTGAATCAAATGGCCAGGAATCTCTCGGTCAATCGAGCCCAGAGCGCTGCGCCGACGGTCAGATTGCGGTCGTTGAAATCGTATTTCGAGCTATGCAGGATGGCTGAATCCTCGCCGTTTCCGAGGCGAAGGAAGCAACCGGGTTTGTGTGCGAGGAAATAAGAAAAATCTTCGCTGCCGGGGATCAACGGGCAGACAGACACCTTGTCCTGACCGACGAGCTCGACAGCGACGTCTGTCGCGAAGGACGTCTCGCCCTCGGAATTGATCACCACCGGGTAGCCGCGCTCGTAATCGATCTCGACCGTTGCGCCATGCGCCTGCGCCACAAGTGCCGCGATGCTGCGAATGCGCTGCTCGAGCGTGTCGCGGATTTCGGCCGAGAAGGAGCGGACGCTCAGCGTGATTTCGGCGTGTTCCGGGATGACGTTGGAGGCCGTGCCGCCGTGAATGGTGCCGACGGTAACGACAGCCGTCTCGATGGGGTTGACGTTGCGCGACACCACCGTCTGCAGGGTCATGACGATGTTGGCGGCAGCGACGATCGGGTCGACCGTCAGGTGCGGACGCGAGGCGTGGCCGCCACGCCCGATTATCTTGATCGTGACGGTATCGCTCGCCGCCATCAGCGGCCCGGCGCGCATCAGGAACGAACCCGTCGGCGCGCCCGGATGGTTATGCAGCCCGAATATCGCATCGCAGGGAAAGCGCTCGAACAGGCCGTCGGCGATCATCGCCTGCGCCCCGCTTCCCTTGCCGGCTTCCTCGGCCGGCTGGAAGATGAGGTTCACCGTGCCGTTAAAATGCCGCGTGCGCGCCAGGTATTCGGCGGCGCCGAGCAGCATCGTGGTGTGGCCGTCATGGCCGCAGGCGTGCATCTTGCCGCTGGCCTGGCTGGCATAAGGGAGATTGGTCGCTTCGGTAATCGGTAAGGCGTCCATGTCGGCGCGGATGGCGATGCTGCGGCCGCTGCCCTGGCGCAAGCGGCCGACGACGCCGAGCCCGCCGACATTGCGCGTCACCTCGTAGCCCCAGCCTTCGAGCCGTTCGGCAACGTATGCAGCCGTTTCGTGCTCCTGGAATGAAAGCTCGGGATGCGCGTGCAGGTGCTGGCGAACCGCCGCAAGCTCGGCGGCCTTGTCGGCGAAGTCGGAAATGTCGGCGAACTGGTTGGAGGTCTTTGGCATGGGAGGTCCTTTGCCGAGCACGTAATCGTGCCGGCTTTGCTGTCAGATGAAACGGCTTAAAAAGGCCCGCGTGCGCGGGTGCCTGGGTTTGGCGAGAACCTCGTCCGGAGGCCCGGCCTCGATCACATTGCCGTCGTCCATGAACACCACCCGATCCGCCGCCTCGCGGGCAAAGCCGATCTCGTGCGTGACGACGATCATGGTCAAGCCCTGCTTGGCGAGATCGCGCATGGTGGCGAGCACCTCGCCGACCAGTTCCGGATCGAGCGCCGACGTCGGCTCGTCGAAGAGCATCAATTTCGGGCGGATGGCGAGCGCGCGGGCGATGGCGACGCGCTGCTGCTGGCCGCCTGAAAGCTGGCGCGGATAGGCGTCGATCTTGTCGGCGAGACCGACACGGGTCAGCAGTTCGCGGGCGTAGCCGATCGCCTCCTTGCGGTTCTCCCGGTGAACGCCGACCGGAGCCTCGATGACGTTCTGCAGGGTCGTCATGTGTGGATAGAGGTTGAACTGCTGGAACACCATGCCGATCTTGCGCCGCTGCGCCGCGATCGCCCGGTCGGAGAGTTTGTCGAGCCGGCCGTTGTGCAGCCGGTAGCCAATCTGCTCGCCGTCCACCTCAATCGACCCTTGGTCGATCGCCTCCAGATGATTGATGCATCGCAGGAAGGTTGATTTGCCGGAGCCGGACGGTCCGAGAATGACCACCACCTCGCCAGGCGCGACGTCCAGGTCGATGCCCTTCAGCACTTCGAGCGGGCCGAACGCCTTGTGAACGTTGCGCGCCCTGACCAGGGGCGTGTCATGCGCGCTCATTGGCGGCCTCCAGTGTGGCGGTGGCCGTCTTCTCACGGGCGCCGCGGTCGCCGCGGCTGTAGTGGCGTTCGATCGCGCCTTGCGCCACGTTGAGAACCGAGGTGATCAGCAGGTACCACAGCACTGCAACCATCAGCAGCGGAATGATTTCGAAGGTGCGGTTGTAGATCGACTGCACCGAGTAGAGCAGGTCGGCCATGGCGATGACGCTGACAAGCGACGTCGCCTTGATCATGCTGATCAGCTGATTGCCGGTCGGCGGCACGATCGATCGCATCGCCTGCGGGATGATGATGCGCCGCAAGGCCCGCGCGCGGGTCATGCCGAAGGCTTCAGCCGTTTCGGCCTGTCCCTTGTCCACCGACAGCAGCCCGCCACGAATGATCTCGGCCATGTAGGCGGCCTCGTTCAGCGCCAGACCAAGGACCGCGGCCGTCAAAGGCGTGATCAGATCGTTGGTGTTCCAGCTGGCGAAGCCGATGGAAATGCGCGGAAACAGCGTCGAAAGGTTGTACCACAGGATCAGTTGCACCAGCAGCGGCGTTCCGCGGAAGAACCAGATGAACAGGCCGGAGAGATGGGATGCCAGCCTGTCGTTCGACATGCGCGCGATGGCGAGCAGCAGGCCGAGCACGATACCCAGGATCATCGCCACGACCGTCAGGCCGAGCGTTACGGAAAGCCCCTGCATGACCGTCGGATCGAAGAAATACTGGGCGACCACCGGCCAGCCGAAATTCGGGTTGACCGCGACGATATAGGCGAAGCCGGCGGCGATGGCGACGGTGAATGCCCAGAGCGCCAGCCGGACGAGCGGGAATGGCCGGTGGGCTCGTTTGACGTCGCGCAGCGCGTCGTCGGGACGTCGCGGCAGCCCGGCCGCGTAGGCGGCGGTCGCGTCGGTCATGGCAGCCTCTACTGGCCCTGGTTGATGCCGGGCGCGTCGATCATGTTCTTCTCGAGGCCCCACTTCTTCATCACCGCGGCGTAGGTGCCGTTCTTCATCAGGATCTTGAAGGCGTCGAGCAGCACGCCGCCCAGCGGCGAACCCTTCTTGACGACGGCGCCTTGGTAGATGTCCTTGAAGCCATTGGCCTGGCCGACCCCGGCGAGTTCCAGCTGGCCCTTCGCCTGCTCGACGAAATAGGTCAGCGGCGCCTGCGAGGAGAAGAATGCATCGGAGCGTTTCGACCGGACGGCCAGTATCGAGCTTGGCTGGTCGGTGAAGGATTGCACCTCGACGGCCGGCTTGCCGCCCTCGGTGCATTTCTGCGCCTGCTGCTTGATAACCTTTTCGGCCGAGCCACCCGACATCACGGCAATGCGCTTGCCGCACGCGGTGTCGAGCGAGGTGATGCCTTGCGGGTTGCCCTTCTCGACGGCGAAGACGACGTATTCGCGCACCCAATCGATGAAGTCGTTGGACTTCTGGCGGTCGGGATAGTCGCCGACAGGCCCCATCGCGAACTGATAGCGGCCGGCGTTGATGCCGCTCAGCAAAGCCGGCAGGCCGGCGACCGAGGCATGGTCGACCTCGACGCCGAGCAGCTGGCCTATAGCGTCCGAAATGTCCTTCGTCGCCCCGGACAGTTCGGTGCCAGTGACGATCTCATAGGGCGGAAACGAGCCGTTGTTGACAGCCGTGATCTTTCCCGCCGTGCGGATCTCTTCCGGCAGCCGGGCGCGCAAGTCTTCGTTCACCGATTGCTTTTGGATATCCTGGGCAAAGCTGGCCTGCGCCAGCATGGTGACGAGCGAGGCGAATATGAAGCTGATTGTCCTCATGGCATTCTCCTTCGTGTTCTTCGTTGCGTTGTCAGGCTGCGGTGGCCCGCGACCTGGCCTCGAAAGGAAACAAGGCTTCGGCGGAAATCGGTTCCGTCAGAATGCCCTGGGCATGGAGCTCGATGACGAAATCCTCGATCATGCGCCGGTTGGCAGGCAGGCCGCTGGCGTTCCAGGAGGCAGGCAGGTCGCGCCCCGCATGAAGCAGCTCCTCGAGGATCCACGGCGAGGTGTCGGCATATTTTCGGCGCTTTGCCGTCCAGACGCGCTGGCTTTCGTCGATCAGCCTGGCGAGTTCCTGCGGCAGCCAGGGATGTTCCCTGGCCATTGCAGCCTTGACAGCGACCAGATGCATGCCCGGCACATAACGGACGTCGGCGAAATAGGCGCGTTCGGCCGCGCGAAAATCGCGCAGCACTTGCCGGAAGCCGGAAGCCGGGCCGAAAAAGCCGTCCGGCATGAAGGGCGTGAAAACGGCGTCGAGCTCGCCTTGCGCCAGCAGCTCCATCATCGGGCGCTCGCCCGGTGCTGCTTCGATGCGCCCCGGCCTGCCGAATCCGTCGAGGCGGTCGGCGATCGGGTGCTCGGATGTCAACCGGCCGGCAAACCAATAGGCATCCTCGATGCCGACGCCCTCCCGGCGAAGCGCCCCGCGCGTCCACGTGTTGCCGGAATCGCGCCAGCCGGTGACGCCGATACGTTTGCCGGCAAGGTCGGAAAGCTGCTCCAGCGGACTTTCCTCGACCGTGATGATACAGCGATGGCGAAAGCCGCGCATGATGAAGCACGGTATTCCAACCACCGTATCCCGGCCCGACGCCATGGCCGACACATAACGGCTGAACGAGACCTCCGCCGCATCGTAGTTCGGATCGGTGCCGAGATCCGCGATTAGCGTGGCGACACGATCAACCTTCACCGACAGGCGGCTGGAGGCGACGTCACCCAGGACCAAGGGAGTGAGATAGTCCCAATCGCGGGTGGCTATAGTGATGGAAACGGCCATCGGCATGAACTTCAGCGATTGGTAAATGTTTATTTTCTGCCGATCAAATGTTATTACGTTATTGAACATTAGCTTCAACGGTCGCCGATGCCGATGGATTTCGATGCAGGATGGTTCGCTGAACGCCTTGGCGACCGCACGATGCGCGGCATCGCGCGCGAGACCAGTGCGCTGATCAGAAGCGGCGCGCTGCCCGTCGGCGCGAAACTTCCGCCGGTGCGCGATCTGGCCTATGTGCTCGGCGTCAGCCCGGCGACGGTCTCGCAGGCGTGGAGCGAGTTGCGGCGCTACAAGATCATCGGCGGCCGCGGACGCAACGGCACCTGGATCATGGGCAACCGCTTTGCCGCCCGCCCCGAGCGCCACATGAGCGGCGGCAATTACGGACAGGATGTTCTGAACCTGGCGATCGCGGAGCCCGATGTGAGGCTCTTGCCGCCGCTCGACATCGCGCTGGCGCATGGTGCGCGCGCCGAAAAGCTCAACAGCTACGAGCGGGTGCGTATCCTGCCCGAGCTGGAGGCCGCAGTGCGCCCGTCATGGCCGTACGATCCCGGTGCGTTCCTGGCCACCAATGGCGGTTACAACGCCATCTACACCTTGCTGCATGCGCTGGTCCCGCCGGGAGCGCCGGTGGCCATCGAGAACCCGACGGCGCTTCGCCTGCTGGACATCCTCGAAGATCTCGACGTACCGATCATTCCGGTGGATTGCGACGGTGACGGCCCCTTGCCCGACGCGCTCGCCAGCGCACTGCGGCAGCGGCCGGTCGCGTTCCTGTTCCAGCCGCGCGTCCATTCGGTGACCGGCGCCTGCATGTCGCCGGCGCGGCTGGAAGTCATCGGCGACCTGCTCGCCGGTACCGATGTGTTGATTGTCGAAGATGACGGCGTTGGCGATATTGCCTCGGCGCCGCGCATTTCGCTGGGCCGGCGTTTTCCCGATCGCGTCATCCACATCCTGTCCTATTCCAAGACCCATGGCCCTGACCTGCGGCTCGCCGTCCTGTCCGGATCGGCGACGATCGTCGAGCAGATCCAATCCTACCGCAGCTTCAGCTCGGGATGGACCAGCCGCATCCTGCAGGCGGCCACCGCCTGGCTGCTGCAAGACCCGGCCACGGCCGCCCTGGTGGAGCGGGCGAAGCAGGTCTACCGCCGCCGCCGCGAACGGCTCGCCTGCGAACTGGCCAAACGCAATGTCGTGATCGACGCCGGGCACGGTCTCAGCGTCCTCATTCCGGTTGCTTCGGAACCTTACGCGATGGTCACGCTGGCCGCCCACGGTATCGCGGTCCATGCTGGGGCGAAGTTTTCGACCGGAAAAACGAACGCCGTCCGCGTCGCGACCAGCATCCTGGACGAGGAGCATCTCGAGCACGTCGCAAATTCCCTGGCGCTGGCAGCCGACCCGGCGCGGGAAGTTGTCTGAGGCAAGTCAATCGCCGTTCGGACTGCTACTCCGCCGCCACGCCTTTCACCTCGAGATAGCTCTCCATCGAATCGTCCATCGCCTGCAGCCAGGGCGTATGGTGCAAAGGCGCCATCGTGCCGGTCATCAGCGAGCGGTAGGCATGGTCGCGGAAGCCCATTATGTCTTCCGCCTTGTGGTGCTCCCACTCCATGAAGGTCCGATTGACGGCCTCGACGTCGAAGCCCGGATAGTCGGTCTGCTCCATCAGCTCTCGGGTGTAGTCGCCCTGGAACCAGATCATCTGCTCGGCGTCTTCCAGCGTCTCCTCGCGTGCCCGCCATTTCCGGCCGTGCTCCGCCATTGCTTCGGCCGACGGCAGCTTGATACGGCCCATGATGACGTCGCGGGCGAACCAGGCCTGCGCGTCGAACATGTTGAAGGTGTAGAACTGGTCCTGCATGCCGATATAGAAAAGCTTCGGGTTCTTCTCCCAGACGACGCCCTCGTAGAGCCCGTCCGGCCACATGCGGTTGGCGGTCTTCAGCTTCAAATCCTCGGTGAGGAACGGGAACGAGTGGAGATAGCCGGTGCACAGGATGATGGCGTCGACGTCTTTGGTGCTGCCGTCCTTGAAATGCGCGGTCTTGCCGACGACCTTCTGCAGCAGCGGCACTTCCTTCCAGTTCTCCGGCCATTTGAAGCCCATCGGCTTCGAGCGGTAGCTCGAGGTTATCGATTTGGCGCCGTATTTGTAGCATTGCGAGCCGATGTCCTCGGCCGAATAGGAGCGGCCGATGATCAAGATATCCTTGCCCTTGAATTCCATCGCGTCGCGGAAATCGTGGCTGTGCAGGATGCGACCATTGAAGGTCGAGAAGCCCTCGAAATAGGGAACGTTGGGCACGGAGAAATGCCCCGAAGCGACGACGACATTGTCGAACTCTTCCGAATAGGTGACGTCGTTGGTGCGGTCATGCGCGGTGACGGTGAATTTTTTCGTCGTGTCGGAGAAGGTGACCATGCGCACCGGGCTGTTGAAGCGCACCCATTGACGCACACCCGATTTTTCGACGCGGCCCTTGATGTAGTCCCACAGCACGGCACGGGGCGGATAGGAGCCGATCGGCCGGCCGAAATGCTCCTCGAACGTGTAGTCGGCGAATTCGAGGCATTCCTTCGGCCCGTTCGACCAGAGGTAACGGTACATCGAGCCATGCACCGGGTCGCCGTGCTCGTCGAGGCCGGTGCGCCAGGTGTAATTCCACAGGCCGCCCCAGTCGGACTGCTTTTCGAAGCAGACGATCTCGGGAATATCGGCGCCCTTGTCGGCGGCCGACTTGAAGGCCCGGAGCTGGGCCATGCCGGACGGCCCGGCTCCAATGACGGCAACACGATGTTTCATGCGGGCCTCCAGATCTCATTTCTCTAACGAAACAAATTTCACTGACAGGACAGTAATTGCCCCTTCGATGCTGTCAACAGGGCTTGTCGCGAAACCGCGCTTCGCCGAGCTGGATTTCTAAACGACGTGGATGCTCGGGCGAAATCCGGTCATTGCGCAATTCGGCTTGCCGTGAGAGTTGCGCTTCTGTATCGGCACCGAATATGTTCACCGTGAGTGAAATGAATCGGCAAGGTCCGGGGTGGCGAAATGGCGAAAAAAGCATCCAGTCTGAAGCAAGATGCCGGCGCCGCGGCGGGCAAAGCCAAACCCGCCGCGATCGAGCCGCGCAAGATACGCGTGCCGCTCACCCAGAATCCGCACGCCATTCGCGACACCCGCGAAAAAGTGCTTGAGGTCGCGATCGGCCGCGAGGTGCGGGCATTCCGCAAAAAGCTCGGCATCACCGTCGCCGATCTGGCTGCCGCCACCGACATTTCGCTCGGCATGCTGTCGAAGATCGAGAACGGCATCACCTCGCCATCGCTGACCACGTTGCAGGCGCTGTCGCGGGCGCTCGGCGTTCCCGTCACCGCCTTCTTCCGCCGTTTCGAGGAGGAGCGCAGCGCCGTCTTCGTCAAGGCCGGCGAAGGCCTCGACGTCGAACGCCGCGGCACGCGCGCCGGCCACCAGTACAATTTGCTCGGCCATATCGGCTCCAACACCAGCGGCGTCGTCGTCGAACCCTATCTGATCACGCTCACCGAGGATTCCGACGTGTTCCCGACCTTCCAGCATGAAGGCATGGAATTCCTCTATATGCTCGAGGGCGAGGTGGTTTACCGGCACGGCAGCAATCTCTACCCGATGAAGCCCGGCGACAGCCTGTTCTTCGACGCCGACGCGCCGCACGGACCGGAAGTGCTGAGCGTTCTGCCGATGCGCTATCTGTCGATCATCTGCTATCCGCAGAGCGCGGGGTGAGTTGGCCAATCTCCCCCCTCGTGGGGGAGATTAGCAGCTTCGCGGGCAGCTTTAATCCGGCCCGAAGCCCGGCGATGTCGGGCTGCCATCATCCAATTTCGACAGCCATTCGACCAAGGTCGGCCGATAACGCGTCAGGCCCTTGTAATTGGCGAGTTCGTCGGGCAGGTCGCGGATGACGCGGTGCAGGCGGCGTGCCCATTTCGGCTGCGTCACCAGTTCGTCCATCTTGATGAGATAACAGCGGATCGGGAAGACGATCGCATTCGAGCGCGGCAGCCGCCAGAAACTCTGCAGTTCGACGCGCAGATGCACTTTTTCGCCGACGTTTTCCGGCGTCACCGTGGCGCGGTCCGGGCCCCATTTGTGGTAATTTTCCGGGCTGGTGTCGAGGCGCGGATTGATGGTCATCGTCCAGTTCAGCCGGCGCGCCGGCTTACCCTGCTGGATGTTGGTGAGGAATTTCAGCGCCCGGACGAAGATCCCCTTCTCGTGCGCCAGCGGCACCGGCGCGTGCCATTCGAAGAAGTTCATGCCGATGTCGAAATCGAGCGACCAGTCGGCCTGGGTGGTGACCATGCCGGCATCCATCCACAGATTGCCGTCGCGCTGGTCGAGAATGCAGAAATCGCCCTGGCTCTGGCGGGTGATGTATTCCATCGGTCCATAGGGCAGCGTCGAGACGTCGCCGAAGGTGAAGCTGTCGTCGATGCCGAGCGGCCGGTTGATCCAGCGCCAGCGATCGCCGTCGCGGATCAGCGTGAAATGCTCGGGATAGCCCAGCGCCTGCTGCTCCATCAGGAGTTCGAGCAGGTCCCAGCCGGCCAGCGTCATGTGCGGCAGCGACTGGCAGCGCAGCGGATCCTCGGCCAGCACCAAAGCGCGGTCCTGCATCTCGGCGACATAGTGCTCGTCGACGTCGATCAAATTCTCCAGCACGCTGCCCCTCGGCCCGACGACATGCGGCTCGATGTTGACCGCATACATGTAGCTGTCTTCATGGAACGGGAACGGGAACCGCCTGATGTGCTCGGGGCTGTTCCTGAAGGTGAAGTCGTCGCGGAACGTTTCCTTGCGAAAGGTGATGCCCAAGCTCGCCTCCTATCTTTCCAGCACCAGCGACCTGCCCTCGAAGCGCGAGACGCAAGGCATGATCTTGCAGCCCGAACGGTGGTCTTCCTCGCTCAGCCAGTGGTCGTTGTGGATGAATTTGCCGTCATGCGAAATCACGTTGGTCTCGCATTGGCCGCAGACGCCGCCGCGGCAGAGATAGGGCGGATCGACGCCGGCCGCCTCGATCGCCTCGAGCAGGCTCTGCTGCTCGTCGACGCGGATCGTCTTGCCGCTGAGCGCCAGCGTCACGTCGAAGGGCGCGCCGGGCTGGGGTGCGGCGAAATGCTCGAAATGCACGGTCTCTGGCGGCCAGCCGAGAGCGGCGGCGCGGTCGCGCACCCAGCCGATCATGCCGGACGGCCCGCAGACATAGAGATGCGTGCCGAGCGGCTGCGACGACAACAGCCGGTCGAGATCGACGCGCTCGTCGCGGTCGTCGTGATAGAGCCTGACCCGGCGATCGTAGCGCTCTCTCAGCAGGTCCGCATAGGTGCCGAGCGAGGCGGTGCGGCAGGCGTAATGCAATTCGAAATTGCCGCCTTGCGCCGCCAGCTGCGCGGTCTGCGCCATGAACGGGGTGATGCCGATGCCACCGGCCAGCATCAGATGCTTCCTGGCCCGAAGATCGAGCGAGAACAGATTGACGGGGTAGCTCACCACCATCTCCGTGCCCGGCCTGACCTGCCTGTGCATGAACAGCGAGCCGCCGCGGCCGGCGTCGTCGCGGCGCACCGAGATGGTGTATTCGCGGGTATCGAGCGGCGAGCCCATCAGCGAATAGGGATTGAGCCTGGTGCGTTCGCCATCGCGCATCTCGACGACGACATGGGCGCCGCCGGAAAAGGTCGGCAAAAGCTGGCCGTCGCGCCTGCGGAAATGAAAGCGCGTCACCAGCTCGTTGATCGGGACGACATCGCTGACGACGACATCGAGTTTGGTGGTGCCGGTGCTCATCGAAAGACCTCCTCGATCGGAGGAATTTCGCTGCGGTCCTCGGCGTTGATGCAGACGCCCTGGAAGGCGGCGACGCGCCGCGAATAGTGGTCGCGCACCAGAAGCAGCAGGCCGCAATGCGAACAGGTTGCCGGCTGCGTCGTGACGTTCTCGGTGATGCCCTTGCAATGGACGCACTGCACGCGGCGCGCCAGCGAGCCGCGATGCTCGGTCTGGATCGAGGTGTGGTCGATGCCGGCTTCGAGCGCCGCCTGCATGGCCTGGCCGATCAGCCCTTCGGTGCCGGCAAGGTAGAGCCTGAGGCCCATATGGGCGTTGGCCAGCGTCTGCTTCAGCCGCGGCAGGGCACTGGCGAAGGAATGGCCGAGGTAGAGCTGCGCCGGCTTCAGTGCTTCGACCGCCTCGGCATATTTACCGTCGCGGCCGGGAATGAAGATGATGTGGGCGCCGCCGAAGAAATCCGCCGGTGCCTTGGCGGCAAGATCGGTAATCGCCAGCGCTCCCTCTGCGTCCGCTACGAAAAGATGGTGCTTGCCGGGCTGTGGAGACAGGGTCCCATAGACCGGGCGGCTGATGATGCTTTTCGCTGCCATACCCGCAGTATGCCTCAGCCTTTCGCCGTGCGCTTGGTCTTCTTCGGATCGTCGAACGGAAGCGGCTCGGCGGTTGCGCTGATGGCGCCGCTCTTGTTGCGGATCTCGAGCCGGGTGCCCTGGACCGCGCAGTCGACGTCGAGCCGGGCAATGCCCATCGATTTCCTGACCAGCGGCGAATACATCGCGCAGGTCACCACGCCGACCTTCTTGCCGTCGCGATAGACCGGCGCGCCCTCGTCGGCCGGCTCCCTGCCTTCGAGCAGCACGCCGAATATCTTGAAGCGCTCCTTGCCCTTCAGGCGGTAGTGCTCCTCGGCACCGCGGAAGCCCGTCTTGCCGGGGCTGACGGTGAAGTCGAGACCAAGCTCCCACAGCGTGTCGCCCGGGCCTTCGTTCTCAAACGGATATTTCTGCGAATTGTCGTAGGGGTAAAACAGCAGGTAGCTCTCGACGCGCAGCATGTCGAGCGTGGTGAAGCGGCACGGGATGATGCCGGCGCTCTTGCCCTCGTCGAGAATCCTGTCCCAGATCGTGCCGGCGTCCTGGCCACGGCAGAAGATCTCGTAGCCGCGCTCGCCGGTGTAGCCGGTGCGCGAGATCATCACCGGAAAGCCGAACAACTGCGTCTGCATGTGGTGGAAATAGTTGAGGTCGCGAATGCCGGGCACATGCTTTGCCAGATAATCCACGGCTAGCGGCCCCTGCAGCGAAAGGTCGTGCAGATTGTCGTCGAAGCGCAGCGACACGTCGCGACCGACGGAAGCGCGCTGCAGCTCTTCATGGCCGGTGCCCGAGCCATGCACGACCATCCAGGAATTCGGGCCGGTGCGGTAGAGGATGCAGTCGTCGGTGAACTTGCCGGCCTCGTTGAGCATGCAGGCATAGGCCGACTTGCCGGGATAGATCTTTTCGACGTCGCGCGTCGTCGCCAGGTCGATCAGGTGAGAGGCGTGCGGCCCGGTGATGTGGATCTTCTTCAAGCCGGACACGTCCATCAGGCCGGCCTTGGTGCGGATGGCGATGTACTCTTCGTCGGCGTCCTTGTCGTAGGTCCAGGCGGTGCCCATGCCGCTCCAGTCCTCGAGCTTCGAGCCGAGCGCGCGATGGCGGTCCGCAAGCGTCGAAAATCTCCAGGATGCCGTCATCCGCTGTCCTCCGTTCGAAAGAAACTTTTTTGCTTTCCCCTGCTCCCTGCACAGCGGCGGGAGCGTTGCCCGAATATTGATCGCAAACGCCGGGAGCCTGCAATACCCGCAAGCAAATAATTTCATTGTCAGGCAAAATTCGGCGGATCAAACAAACGGTTAACGTCGCGTAAAATCGTCTTGACAATTCCAGAATTCGGCCGGATTTTATGAAAAAAATTTCACTCTCTTGAAAGAGGGCAATGACCGGCCAGTCCGGACCGGCGTTGAAAAAGGGGAAAGCCGATGTCCGACCTGCAACAGCGCGTGGAAGCGTTGTACCGTTCCGACGTGCGTGGATCGATGCTCCTGATCGTCTGCCTGTGGGCGACGATCCTCTTTGTCCTGTTCATGACATGGCCATACATCCCCGATGCCGGCATCAAGCTCGTCGTCGCGGTCGCCGCGGCCGCCGTGCTGATCTTCAACACGGCCGCCATCCTGGCGATGGTCAATCACTACAAGGAAGACAAGGACTTCATCTACGGCCTCGACATCAAGAATGCCGACGCCTACCGCAACCGCAAGTCCTGAGGGGGAGACGCATGGCCCGCTATACACCACCCGAACAGAGCAAGGCCGGACAGGTTTTCGATATCGCCGTCGTCGTGGTCGCGATTTTCGTCGCGCTGTGGCTGCCGCTGAAACTAGGCCTGGCAGGGGCGGCAAAATCCATCGACGCGCTCGACGCCAAGACGTGGGAAGCGCTCGGCCAGAACCCGACCATGGCCTCGATCTGGGAAAAGCTCGGCTACACGCCGGAAACCGCGCACGACATCATCCAGAACCGCTTCCACTACATCATCGACTGGCCGACGCTGATCATCATGGCCGCAGTGCTGATCGGCTATTTCATCTTTCTGTTCCGCGCATCGGACCGCGAATACCGCGACGTCATCGACGAAAAGTTCGGCGACAAATAGATAGGGAAGCATCGTCATGTGGGTGGCACTCTCTTACGCATGCTGGGGCATCTCGATCGTGCTCGCGCTGTGGATGCTCTACGACTGGTTCAAGATCGACACGACCTATTCCGAAGAGATGCTGACCTCGTCCAGGGAAGGCGAGCTTGAAGCCGTGTCCGAAAAACACCGGATCTGAGTGGGGGATTGAACGATGACGATCACGGCTGAACCAGCGGTGCAAGTGCAAGGCGACAGGGTTTCACTGCTCAGGGTGCTCGGCCCCGCCCATGTCTGGGCGCTCGGTGTCGGCATCGTTCTGGTCGGCGAGTTCACCGGCTGGAATTTCGCGGCGGACAAAGGCGGCGCGCTGGCGGCGCTGATCGTCTGCTGGATCGTCGGACTGCTCTACACGTCGGTCGCGATGATCGATTCCGAAGTCACCTCGACGGTTGCCGCCGCCGGCGGCCAATATGCCCAGGCCAAGCACATTGTCGGGCCGCTGATGGCCTTCAACGTCGCGCTTTTCCTGGTCTTTGCCTATACCATGCTCGAAGTGTCGGACGCGATCCTGCTCGGCGACACCATTGTCGCCAAGGCCGGCGTCGAGGGCCTCAACCACAATTCCTTCATCGCCGCGACCATCGTCGTGCTGGCATGGCTGAACTATCGCGGCGTGCTGATGACGCTCAACGTCAATTTCGTCATCACCGCCATCGCCTATGTCTCGATCGTCATCCTGTTCTTCTCGGTCAGCCCGTGGACGCAAGGCGCCGTGCTGAAGCTGAACGAGTTGGTGACCCCCGGCAACGCCCTGCCCTATGGCTGGATCGGGGTCATCGCCGCCTTCCAGTTCGGCATCTGGTACTATCTCGGCATCGAGGGCACCACGCAGGCGGCCGAGGAAGTACGCTCGCCGGCGCGCTCGCTGCCTTACGGCACGATGGCCGGCATGATCACGCTTCTGATCGCGGCCGCGATGACCTGGTATGTCTGCGCCTCGCTGATGCCCTGGGAATATCTCGGCATCACCTATTATCCGCTGTGGGATGCAGGCAAACTGACCGGCAGTGCGCTGCTGGAGAACCTGTTGTTCATCGCGACGCTGCTTGCGGCACTTGCCTCCGCCAATGGCTGCATCAACGATGCCGCGCGCGCCTGGTTCTCGCTCGGCCGCGACCGCTATCTGCCGACCTGGTTCTCGGCGGTGCATCCGAAATACCGCACGCCCTATCGCTCGATCCTGTTCCTGCTGCCGATCGCGCTCGCCTTTGCCTTCATCGCCGACCTCAACCAGGCGATCACCTTCTCGATCCTGTCGGGCGTGCTGCAATACACCTTCATGAGCATCAACATCATCATGTTCAGGAAGAAGTGGCCGCTCGGCTCGATCCGCCGCGGCTACACCCATCCGTTCCATCCGCTGCCGGCGATCGTCTTGTTCTGCCTTTGCGTGGTCACCTTCTTTGCGATCTTCCTCGGCTTCGGCTCGCAGCTGATCGCCATGGTCGCCTTCTACTTCCTGATCTCGCTGTGGTTCCACTTCTACCGCTACAAATTCGTACGCCGTGGTGCCCAGTTCACCATGCCGTGGCCGAAGCCGCAGGGGTACTGACGGCGCGCCGGTCTGGGCGGGCATTTGCGTGACGAGGTGCGCTAGGTGATCTCAGCATTGCTCGCCGGGGCGGTTGCCCTGGCTCTCGTCCTCCACATAGCCTGGCTTGCGCGCGCCAGCCGCGCCAAGGCTTCGACTGCGCTTGCCGCCGACGAAGCGGGGCTTCGCGATATCATCCCCGACGTGGCAAACATCTCGGACGGCGCCGCCGGAGTCGTCACCTTCGCCGGCTCGTGGAACGGCCGGCGGGTGCAGGTGCGGACCATCGTCGACACGCTGGCGATAAGGAAGCTGCCGGCGCGCTGGCTGAGCGTTTCGATCGCCGAAAAGGTCGCGGTGCCAGGCACTTTCGACATGATGATGCGGCCGGGATCGCCGACGACGTTTTCCAATTTCGATCATCTCGTCCAGACACTGCCGAAGGCCGCCGGATTTCCAGCCGAGGCGGTGCTGCGGAGCGACCGCAAGGGCGTGCGCTTCCCCGAAGCCGTCATCGCCGACCACCTCGCTATCTTTGCCGAGGAGCGCGCCAAGGAACTGCTGATCACACCAAACGGCGTGCGCATCGTCTGGCTGCTGGCCGAGGCCGAGCGGGCGCGCTACGGCGTATTCCGGCAAGCCGAATTCGGCACGGTCAGGCTCGATCCGGGGCTGATCGAGAGGCTGCTGTCGTCGGCTTCGGCGCTGCGCGATGCCATCAATCAAAGCGAACGGCAGGCGGCATGACCAGCCAGATCACCACCTCCCCCGCACCACCGAGCCCCTATCTGGTTCTGGGCGCTGCGATCGTTTTGCCGGCGAGCGGGCATGTCGTGCTCGGCGTGCCGGTGCGCGGCCTGCAATTCCTGTTCTTCATGGTGGTCCTGGCCTGGGTCACCGCCAAGATCGCGCCGCCCGATGCCAGCTTCATCGGCCGCCATGCCGGCGGCGTCCTGATCTATGCCCTGTCGATCCTGGATGCCTACAAGATCGCCCGCATCCGCTATGCCAAATGGGTTCACAATGGCGGCCAGCGTAGCGATGGTGCGGCCGACGGCGCCTCAACCGATATATAACGAGAGGAAAATTTTTTTCATACCAATTGAATTCCCGGGACTCATTCGATACATCTCGGAGGAACAAACTCGCGGAGCCTGACATGTGCGGAATCGTCGGACTGTTTTTGAAGGACAAGTCGCTCGAGCCCCGGCTTGGCGCGATGCTGTCGGAGATGCTGATCTCGCTCAGCGATCGCGGTCCCGACAGCGCCGGCATCGCCATCTATGGCGCGCCCTCCAGTGAAGCCAAGATCACCATCCAGTCGGCCAAGCCGGAGCGCGATTTCCGCGGCCTCGACGCCGAACTCGCCAAGGCAATCGGCGCACCGGTGAGCATTGCCGCGAAGTCGACGCATGCCGTGGTCCGGACGATGCCTGCCAAGATCGACGAAGCGCGCGAGGCGATCCAGACGCTGCGCCCCGACATCCGCATCATGGGCGCCGGCGACGTCGTCGAGATCTACAAGGAAGTCGGCTTGCCGGAAGCGGTCGTCGACCGTTTCGGCGTCCGCGAGATGACCGGTACGCACGGCATCGGCCATACCCGCATGGCGACCGAATCGGCGGTGACGACGATGGGCGCGCATCCGTTCTCGACCGGCGCCGACCAGTGCCTGGTGCATAATGGCTCACTGTCCAACCACAACAATGTCCGCCGCGAGCTGATCCGTGAAGGCATGACATTCGAGACCGAGAACGACACCGAGGTCGCCGCGGCCTATCTCACCTCGCAGATGGCGCATGGCAAGAACCTCGGCGAGGCGCTGGAAGGCACGCTGAGCGATCTCGACGGCTTTTTCACCTTCGTCGTCGGCACCAAGAACGGTTTCGGCGTGGTGCGCGACCCCATCGCCTGCAAGCCCGCCGTGATGGCCGAAACCGACCAGTATGTCGCCTTCGGCTCGGAATATCGTGCGCTCACCAAACTGCCCGGCATAGACAATGCGAAGGTCTGGGAACCCGAGCCCGCAACCGTCTATTTCTGGGAGCATTGAACCAATGCCGGCAATCAACCTCTCCAAGGCGGCTCGCGAGCCGGGCCATACGTCACGGGTCTTCGACCTGGCCGAAATGTCGCTGCGCGAGCTCAACCAGGCGCTGCACGATCTGGCGCCCGGTTCGAACGAGACTGCCTGGGAGGTGCTGCACCCGCGAGGCAGCCATTCGGTTGCCGTCGGCGTCGACCAGCCGGTCGCCATCGATGTGCGCGGCAGCGTCGGCTATTATTGCGGCGGCATGAACGACGGCGGCACCATCACCGTGCATGGCTCGGCCGGGCCCGGCGTCGGCGAGAACATGATGTCGGGCCAGATCGTCGTCAAGGGCGATGCCAGCCAGTATGCCGGCGCCACCGGCCGCGGCGGGCTGCTCGTCATCGAAGGCAACGCGTCGTCGCGTTGCGGCATTTCGATGAAAGGCATCGACATCGTCGTCCATGGCAATATCGGCCACATGTCGGCCTTCATGGCGCAGTCCGGCAATCTGGTGGTGCTGGGCGATGCCGGCGATGCGCTCGGCGATTCCATCTACGAGGCGCGGCTTTTCGTGCGCGGCAAGGTCGAAAGCCTCGGCGCCGACTGCATCGCCAAGGAGATGCGGCCCGAGCATCTCGAATTGCTGCAAGGCTTACTCGACCGCGCCGGCGTGACCGGCGTCAAGGCGGCGGAGTTCAAGCGTTATGGCTCGGCTCGTACCCTCTACAATTTCAATATCGACAACGCCGACGCGTATTGAGGCTCAATGACCTATCGCAACCCGCCGACGACGCCGCGCAAATCCGCGACCTTCGACGACTACACGCTTTCCGAGATCCGCCGCGCCGCGGCGACCGGCATCTATGACATCCGCGGCGCCGGCGCCAAGCGCAAGCTGCCGCATTTCGACGACCTTCTGTTCCTCGGTGCTTCGATCTCGCGCTATCCGCTCGAAGGCTATCGCGAGCGCTGCGACACCAGCGTCGTGCTCGGCTCGCGCTATGCAAAAAAACCGATCGAATTGAAAATCCCGATCACTATTGCCGGCATGAGCTTCGGCTCGCTGTCCGGCCCGGCGAAGGAAGCGCTCGGCCGTGGCGCGACGCTGTCCGGCACCTCGACGACCACCGGCGACGGCGGCATGACCGAGGAAGAGCGCGGCCATTCGAAGACGCTGGTCTACCAGTATCTGCCGTCGCGCTACGGCATGAACCCGCGCGATCTGCGCCGTGCCGACGCGATCGAGGTTGTCGTCGGCCAGGGCGCCAAGCCAGGCGGCGGCGGCATGCTGCTCGGCCAGAAGATCTCCGACCGCGTCGCCGAAATGCGCACGCTGCCGAAAGGCATCGACCAGCGCTCGGCCTCGCGCCACCCCGACTGGACAGGGCCGGACGATCTCGAGATCAAGATCCTGGAACTGCGCGAAATCACCGACTGGGAAAAGCCGATCTACGTCAAGGTCGGCGGCGCCCGGCCCTATTACGATACAGCCCTTGCGGTAAAGGCCGGCGCCGATGTCGTCGTCGTCGACGGCATGCAGGGCGGCACCGCGGCAACCCAGGAAGTGTTCATCGAAAACGTCGGCCAGCCGACGCTTGCCTGCATCAGGCCGGCGGTGCAGGCGCTGCAGGATCTCGGCATGCACCGCAAGGTGCAGCTGATCGTCTCGGGCGGCATACGCAACGGGGCCGACGTCGCCAAGGCGCTGGCGCTCGGCGTCGATGCGGTGTCGATCGGCACGGCAGCGCTTGTCGCGCTCGGCGACAATGATCCGCGCTGGGAAGCGGAATACAACGAGCTCGGCACCACCGCCGGCGCCTATGACGACTGGCATGAGGGACGCGACCCGGCCGGCATCACCACGCAGGATCCCGAGCTAATGAAACGGGTCGATCCGATTGCGGCGGGACGACGGCTGGCGAACTATCTTAAGGTAATGACACTTGAGGCTCAGACGATCGCCCGCGCCTGCGGCAAGAATAGCCTGCACAATCTCGAGCCCGAGGATCTTGTGGCCTTGACGATCGAAGCCGCAGCCATGGCCGGCGTGCCGCTGGCCGGCACCAACTGGATACCGGGCAAGAACGGCTTCTAAAACAAACCAAATGCCAGTAAGCGAGGAACTATAATGGGGAACGATCTCGCCGCCTTCGCCAAGGAGAAGGGCGTCAAATATTTCATGATATCCTACACCGACCTGTTCGGTGGGCAACGCGCCAAGCTGGTGCCGGCGCAGGCGATCGCCGACATGCAGCGGGACGGTGCCGGCTTTGCCGGCTTTGCCACCTGGCTCGACCTGACGCCGGCGCATCCCGACATGCTGGCGGTGCCGGATCCGGCCTCGGTGATCCAGTTGCCTTGGAAGCCGGAGGTCGCCTGGGTCGCCGCCAACTGCATCATGGACGACAAATCGGTCGAGCAGGCGCCGCGCAACACGCTGAAGCGGTTGATCGCGGAGGCCGCTGGCGATGGCATGCACATCAAGACCGGCGTCGAGGCCGAATTCTTCCTGATCTCGCCGGATGGCAAGACGATTTCCGACGAATATGACACGGCGTCGAAGCCCTGCTACGACCAGCAGGCGGTGATGCGCCGCTACGACGTGATCGCCGAGATCTGCGACCACATGCTGGCGCTCGGCTGGGGCGCCTACCAGAACGACCACGAGGACGCCAACGGCCAGTTCGAGATGAACTGGGCCTTCGACGATGCGCTGGCGACCGCCGACAAGCATTCCTTCTTCAAATTCATGGTGAAATCGGTCGCCGAAAAGCACGGCCTGCGCGCAACCTTCATGCCTAAACCCTTCCAGGGCCTGACCGGCAATGGCTGCCATGCGCATATCTCGGTGTGGGACAGGGACGGCAAGACCAATGTCTTTGCCGACAATGCGATGGAGCTCGGCCTGTCGGCAAAGGGCCGGAACTTCCTCGGCGGCATCATGAAACATGCTTCCGCCCTTGCCGCGATCACCAACCCGACGGTCAATTCCTACAAGCGCATCAACGCACCGCGCACCATCTCCGGCGCCACCTGGGCGCCGAACACCGTGACCTGGACCGGCAACAACCGCACCCACATGGTGCGCGTGCCTGGGCCAGGCCGGTTCGAGCTGCGCCTGCCGGACGGCGCGGCAAACCCCTATCTGCTGCAGGCCGTCATCATCGCCGCCGGCCTTGACGGTGTCCGCTCGAAGGCCGATCCCGGCCGGCGCTACGACATCGACATGTACCAGTTCGGCCATACGGTGGAGGGCGCGCCGAAGCTGCCGCTCAACCTGCTCGACGCGTTGCGCGAGTTCGACAACGACAAATCGCTCAAGGCGGCGCTGGGTGAGGAATTCTCGTCGGCGTATCTAAAGCTCAAGCAGCAGGAATGGAATTCCTATGCTTCCCACTTCACCCAGTGGGAGCGCGACCACACGCTCGACATCTGATCCGGAATTGTTGCACGCCCGGCGCGAAACAGGTTCATGAAATACTCGATCTTCTCCCTCGCCCGGGCGGCATTTTCCGGCCATAAGAACTGGCAGCGCACCTGGCGCGACGCCACCCCGAAGAGCCACTACGACGTGGTGATCATCGGCGGCGGCGGCCATGGCCTGGCGACGGCATGGTTCCTCGCCAGCGAATACGGCATCAGAAATGTCGCCGTGCTGGAAAAAGGCTGGATCGGCTCCGGCAATGCCGGCCGCAACACCACCATCATCCGTTCCAATTACGGGCTGCCCGGCAATACAGGGTTCTACGAACTGTCGATGAAGCTCTGGGAGCGGATGGAGCAGGACCTCAACTACAACACCATGGTCAGCCAGCGCGGCGTCATCAACCTCTACCATTCCGACGCGCAGCGCGACGCCTACGCACGGCGCGGCAACACCATGCGCATCAACGGCATCGATGCCGAACTGCTCGACCTCGCCGCAGTCAGGAAGATGATGCCGTTCCTGAACTTCGACAATGCGCGCTTTCCGGTGCAGGGCGGGCTTTTGCAGCGACGCGGCGGCACGGCACGGCACGACGCCGTGGTCTGGGGCTATGCGCATGCGGCGAGCGCGCTCGGCGTCGACATCATCCAGAATTGCGAGGTGACCGGCTTTGTTCGCGACGGCAGCGGCAAGGTGACCGGCGTCGAGACATCGCGCGGCAGGATCGGTGCCGCCAAGGTCGGCATGGCGGTCGCCGGCTCCTCGTCGCGCGTCGCGGCGATGGCCGGCATGCGGCTGCCGATCGAAAGCCATGTGCTGCAGGCCTTCGTCTCCGAGGCGATCAAGCCGCTGATCCCCAATGTCATGACCTTCGGCGCCGGCCATTTCTACGTCAGCCAATCCGACAAGGGCGGGCTGGTCTTCGGCGGCGATATAGACGGCTACAATTCCTACGCCCAGCGCGGAAATCTGCCTGTCATGGAAGACGTCTGCGAAGGCGGCATGGCGCTGATGCCGATGATCGGCCGGATACGGCTTCTGCGTCAGTGGGGCGGCATCATGGACATGTCGATGGACGGCTCGCCGATCATCGACAAGACACCGGTCGACGGGCTCTATCTCAATGCCGGCTGGTGCTATGGCGGCTTCAAGGCGACGCCCGGCTCCGGCCTGGTCTTTGCCCATCTGCTGGCGCGCGACGAGCCGCACAAGGAGGCTGCCCGCTTCCGCCTCGACCGCTTCCGGCGAGGTGCCATGATCGACGAAAAGGGCCAGGGCGCCCAACCGAACCTGCATTGAAGGCTGGCTGAAGAAGCATGCGCATTGTCTGTCCCTTCTGCGGCGAACGCGAACTCGGCGAGTTCACCTATCTGGGCGACGCCAAGCCGACGCGTCCTGCGGCCGGCGCCACCGAAGACGAGGTCTTCGACTATGTCTACCTGCGAGACAACATCGCCGGGCCGATGAGCGAATACTGGTACCATGGCGGCGGCTGCCGGGCCTGGCTGAAGGTCGCCCGCAACACGCTGACGCATGAGATTTCCTCCGTCGAGCCGGCGACCGGCGTTGGTGCAAGGCAGCCCGCCAAATGAATTCTGTCCGGGTCAGCGCTCATAACCCTGCCGGCGGCCCCCTCATCCGGCCGCTTCGCGGCCACCTTCTCCCCGGCGGGGAGAAGAGAAGGAGGCTGCGTGCAAGGCGGCCACAGCGAAGCGGAGGCCGGATGAGCGGCAGCGCGACGCTCCTGCATCAGGCCACAGCGACGGAAGGCGGGCGATCGTGACCTCCAGCCAGCCCTATCGTCTCGTATCAGGCGGTCTCATCGATCGCGCCGCGCCGCTGGGCTTCCGCTTCGACGGCAAGAGCTTTGCCGGCTTCCAAGGCGACACGCTGGCCTCGGCGCTGATCGCCAATGGCGTCAAGCTGGTCGGCCGCTCGTTCAAATACCATCGGCCGCGCGGCATCCTGACCGCTGGTTCGGAGGAGCCCAACGCGCTGGTCGAACTGCGCAGCGGAGCGCGACGCGAGCCCAACACCAAGGCGACCACGGCCGAGCTTTATGACGGTCTGGAAGCGGCCAGCCAGAACCGCTGGCCGTCGCTGCGCCATGATCTGATAGCGGTCAACCAGCTGTTTGCGCCGATCTTCGTCGCCGGCTTTTACTACAAGACCTTCATGTGGCCGGCGAAATTCTGGGAAGCGGTCTACGAGCCGGCGATCCGCCGCGCCGCCGGCCTCGGTCGCGCTGCAGGCGTCGCCGATCCCGACCATTACGACAAGGCGTGGGCGCATTGCGACGTGCTGATCGCCGGGTCCGGCCCGGCCGGGCTGGCTGCGGCACTGGCGGCCGGGCGCGGCGGCGCCCGCGTCATCCTGTGCGAGGAAGATTTCGCGCTTGGCGGCCGCCTGCTTGCCGACGGCGGCACGATCGACGGCGCGCCGGCGGCCGAATGGATTACGCGCACGCTGGCCGAACTCGCCGCACTGCCCGATGTCCGCATTATGAACCGCACGACACTGTTCGGCGTCTATGATGGCGGCACCTATGGCGCGATCGAGCGGGTCAACGACCACCTGCCCTCGCCGCCCGAGCACCAGGTGCGCCAGCGGCTGTGGCGGATCGTAGCCAAGCGCTGCGTCGTTGCCGCCGGCGCCATCGAGCGGCCGATCGTCTTTGCCGGCAACGACACGCCCGGCGTGATGATGGCTTCGGCGATGCGGACCTATGTCGAACGCTATGCGGCAACCCCTGCCACGAGGATCGCGCTGTTCACCAACAATGAGGATGGCTGGCGCACCGTCGAGACCGCGCTTGGCGCCGGATTGCAGATCGCAGCGGTCGTCGATGCACGCCCGGACGTATCCGCCGAACGTCGCGCGCTTGCCGCCAAAGGCGGCTTTGCCGTGCTCAACGGTTTCGTCAGTGGGGTCGAGGGCGGCAAGGACGGGGTCCGGAAAATCGCGGTATCGCTCACCGGTGGGGCGCGCGCCGAGGTCGAAGCCGACGGGCTAGCCGTCTCGGGCGGCTGGAATCCGGCGGTCGGGCTGACCTCCTATCATCGCGGCCGGCCGAAATGGCAGGACGATATCGCAGCCTTCGTGCCGGATGGTGCGCCGCCCGGCATGGTGGCCGTCGGCGCCGCCAACGGCGCCTTCGGTCTAGGCGACTGCCTGCGCCAGGGATTTGCCGCGGGTGCTGCGGCAGCGCAGAGCGCCGGACGAAGCGGCAATGCCGGCACATCGCCGACCGCCGACGAAGAAGCCTTTTCGCTGACCCCGCTCTGGCACGTCGCCGGCAAGGGCAAGGCCTTTGTCGACTACCAGCACGATGTCACCGCGTCCGACATCGAACTGGCGCAGCGCGAAGGTTTTGAATCGGTCGAGCATCTCAAGCGCTACACGACGCTCGGCATGGCCACCGACCAGGGCAAGACCTCGAATGTCGCCGGCCTCGCCATCATGGCTGCGTTGTCAGGCAAGTCCATTCCCGAGACCGGCACGACGATCTACCGCCCGCCCTATGTGCCGGTCGCCATCGGCGCCTTCGCCGGCCATCATCGCGACGAAAACTTCCACGCGACACGACTGACGCCGTCGCACCACTGGGCAGCCGAACAGGGCGCGGTGTTCGTCGACACCGGCCTGTGGAAGCGGGCGCAATGGTATCCGCGCGCCGGCGAAAAGGACTGGCTGGAATCGGTGACGCGCGAGGTCAAGGCGGTGCGCTCCGGCGTCGGCTTCTGCGACGTCTCGACGCTCGGCAAGATCGACGTGCACGGCCCGGATGCCGGCGCTTTCCTCGACCGCGTCTACATCAACACTTTCTCCAATCTTGCCGTCGGAAAAGCCCGCTACGGGCTGATGCTGCGCGAGGACGGCATCGTCTATGACGACGGCACGACGTCGCGGCTCGCCGAGGACCATTATTTCCTGACCACCACCACCGCCAAGGCCGGGCTGGTGATGCAGCATCTCGAATTCTGCCGGCAGGTGCTGTTCCCGGAATTCGACGTGCAGTTGACCTCGGTTTCCGACCAGTGGGCGCAATTCTCGATCGCCGGGCCGAGCGCGCGGGAGTTGCTGAAACAGGTCGTTGATGAATCCGAGGACCTGTCGAACGAAGGTTTCCCGTTCATGGGGGCGCGGGAAGTCGCGCTGCGCGGTGGCCTCAGAGCGCGGCTGTTCCGCATCTCCTTCTCCGGCGAAGTGGCGTTCGAGATTTCGGTTCCCGCCCGCTATGGCGACGCGCTGGTGCGCAATTTGATGCTGGCCGGCAAGCCATTCGGGGTTACGCCCTACGGCACCGAGGCGCTCGGCGTCATGCGCATCGAAAAGGGCCATGTCGCCGGACCGGAGCTGAGCGGCACGACGACCGCCGCCGACCTCGGCCTCGGCAAGATGATGTCGACCAAGAAAGACTTCATCGGCCGCGTCATGGCCGGGCGCGAGGCGCTGGTCGCGCCGGACCGCCAGGTCGTCGTCGGCATCAAGCCGGTCGACAAGACGCGCCGCCTGCGTTCCGGCGCGCATATCATCCCGAAGGGCGAGACGCCCGGTCCCGACAATGACCAGGGCTATGTCACCTCGGTCTGCTTTTCGCCGATGCTCGACCAGTGGATCGGGCTTGGGCTGGTCGAGCGCGGCCGCGAGCGCATCGGCGAGATCGTCCATGCGCACGATCCGCTGCGCGGGGAAGATTACGATGTCGAGCTCTGCAGTCCTGTCTTTTACGATCCGGATGGAGGGCGCCAGCGTGGCTGAGTTTTCCTGGATTGCCCGCAGTCCGCTGGAGAAAGCGCTTGTTGTCGGCGGCTACGGCGCGCGCGGCACGGCGGCCGGCGTGTCGCTCACCGAGATCCGCAATTTCGACCTGATCCAGGTGATGGCGCGGCGCGGCAAGGCGGCAGAACTGGCGAAGGCTGCCGAAACCCGCTTCGGCGTTGCCGCCCCGAATGCGCCCAACGCGGTCCAAGTTCCCGACGCCACGCTGATCTGGTCGGGACCGGATCAGTTCCTCGTCTTGTCGAAGGGCGGCATTCACGCGATGGAGAAGCTGAGCCAGGCGTTCTCGCAGTCCGCCTCGCTTTCCGATCAGTCGCATGCGCGCGCCCTGATCAGCGTCTCGGGAGGCAAGGCGCGCTCGATGTTGGCGAAATTGTTGTCGCTAGACCTGCACCCGGCGGCGTTCCCGGCCGGCACCGCGGCGGCGACCGCGGTCGATCACACCAGCATCAATCTCTGGCGTGGCAATGACCGGCCGGATGGGCAGGGGGTGTTCAATCTTCTGGTGTTCGCCACCTTCGCGGAAAGCCTGTGGCACACGATGCTCGACGCTGCCGCCGAGTATGGCGTCGAGATCAGCCCCAGCGAGGCGTTGGCATAGCCTTGGCGCGCCTTCCCTTCTCCGCTTGTGGGAGGAGGTGGATCGGCGCGCAGCGCCGAGACGGATGAGGGGTGTTCCAGCGGAGTGAGAGGCTGGCGTTCCCTGGAGCACCCCTCATCCGTCGCCTTCGGCGACACCTTCTTCCACAAGGGGCGAAGGGGGAGCTTGTGCCACCTTCACCTTGCCAAACCCGATCCCCCTGCTATTCTTTCCGCTAAAATAATTTCACACACAGGCAAACTTGTTTCTCGAAACCAGGGTTGAGATGAGCCAGTCGCCCTACCCCGCCGTCGTCGCCGGACCGCCGCGGCCGAGCCTGATCCTGCGGCCAGGCCAGATCGCGCTGCCGGCCGGGATGGAGCGCTACACCGTCCAGGGCAACGGCGCGGTGCTGATCGAGGTCGAGGCCGGCGATACGATCAGCGTGCGCAATGTCGAGGGCGGGCAGGCTTGCGAGCTGCTGGCATGGGACAGCAGCGGCGCGACCGATCCCGGCATTCTCGGAGAGCAATCGAACAGCAATGCTGCCGGCATCAAGGCGATGCTGGCCGAGGGCGACGATAGCCTCGCTTCCTTGCGCCGAGGCCTCGAGCGCCGCGAGGTGCAGCTCGATCAGGCAAAGGCGGTTCGCGTTTTCGGCGGCGCCACCCCTGCCGGTACCGAACAGGCTTTTGCCGTCGCCCGCGACGGTTCAATGCTGATGGCCGCGCCCGGCGGGCCGATGCTGGTCGACGGCCACGATACCGCGACGCCGCTTAGCATCGTCGTCCGGCGCGCCACCATCCGCCCGGCGGCGAAATCCAGGCTCGCCGACCCGCTGGCCGATCCCGTGCTCGATCTGCGCGTCCATTCGGCGACGGCGGAGGCCTACTTCGTCAAGGCGGGCGACTATCTGCAGATCATTGATGTCGACGGGCGCCAATGCACGGATTTCCAGTGCTTTTCGGCGCGCAAGCTGGACAAGGGCCGGGATCATCCGCTCGACGTGACGACGACGCGCACGCTGATGGGCTCGAGCTATCCGATGCCCGGCCTGCATTCGAAATACTACGACCAGGACATGGAGCCGCTGGTCGAGGTGGTCCAGGACACTTGCGGCCGGCACGATGCGTTCGCGCTCGCCTGCGCCGCCAAATATTACGACGACATCGGCTATCCCGGCCATCCCAACTGCTCGGAGAATTTCAACCGCGCGCTGGCCGACAAGGGCGTCACGCCCCGCGCCGGCTGGATGGCGATCAACTTCTTCTTCAACACTGCGATCGACGCGCATGGCGTCGTGGTTTCGGACGAGCCGTGGTCGCGGCCGGGCGACTATGTGCTGCTGCGCGCCTTGACCGACATCGTCTGTGTCTCGTCCGCCTGCCCCGACGACACCACGCCGGCCAATGGCTGGAACCTGACCGACATCCATGTGCGAACCTATTCCGGCCAGCACAAATTCTCGCGAGCGATCGCCAGACGCATGACGCCCGATTCGGAACCGAAAATGACCCGCGAGACCGCCTTTCATTCGAGCTTTGCCAAGCACACCCGCAACTTCGTCGAGTACAAGGGTTATTGGCTGGCCAATTCCTTCGCCAGGCAAGGCCCGATCGACGAATACTGGGCCTGCCGGCAGGACGCCGTGATCATGGACCTGTCGCCGCTGCGCAAGTTCGAGGTCACCGGCCCGGACTCCGAAGCGCTGCTGCAATATACGCTGACCCGCGACATCAAGAAGCTCGGCGTCGGTCAGGTGGTCTACTCCGCCATGTGCTACGAGCACGGCGGCATGATCGACGACGGCACGCTGCTTCGGCTCGGCAAGGATAATTTCCGCTGGGTTGGCGGCGACGATCTATCCGGCGAATGGCTGCGGGAAACGGCGCAAAAACTCGGCCTCACCGTGCTGGTGCGCTCGTCGACCGACCAGATGCACAATGTCGCGGTGCAGGGACCGAAAAGCCGCGACATCCTGCGGCAGATCATCTGGACCTCGCCGCTGCAGCCGTCGATCGACGAGCTTGAGTGGTTCCGTTTCGCGGTCGCCCGCATCGGCGGCGGCAACGGCATTCCCGTCATTGTCTCGCGCACCGGCTACACCGGCGAGCTCGGCTACGAGATCTGGTGCCACCCGCGCGACGCCGAAAAGGTGTTCGAGGCGATCTGGCAGGCCGGCCAGCCGCACGGCCTGAAGCCGATGGGGCTGCAGGCGCTCGATATGGTGCGCATCGAGGCCGGGCTGATCTTTGCCGGCTACGAATTTTCCGACCAAACAGATCCGTTCGAGGCCGGCATCGGCTTCACCGTACCGCTGAAGACCAAGAGCGACGATTTCATCGGCCGCGAGGCGCTGATCCGGCGCAAGGAAAATCCGCAGAGGAAGCTGGTTGGCCTCGACATCGACGCCAATGTCGCCGTCGGCCACGGCGATTGCGTGCATGTCGGCCGCGCCCAGATCGGCGTGGTCACCTCCGGCATGCGCTCGCCGCTGCTGAACAAGACCATCGCGCTGGCCAGGCTCGACGTCGCGCATTCGGCGGTCGGCACCGAGGTCGAGATCGGCAAGCTCGACGGCCACAGCAAGCGGCTGCCGGCGCGCGTTGTCGCCCTTGCCCATTACGACCCGCAAAAGACCAGGCCGCGCTCCTGATCGACGCTGCCCTGGTTCTTCCCTTCTCCCGTTGCTGTCATGGGAGAACGAAGACGGCACCCGTTGGCAGGGCCAACGAAGCTCGACTGTTTCACAAACGCAATGTGCACAGCGTCACAAAGCGCTTGACGTGAAAGCGCGTTGGGTCAATCTTCACTGCTAAGAAAAAAATACTACTGAGCGGAAAACGCCTGAGGCCGTTGAACGTGAGCGTCGATGACGCCTCGCGAGACTGCGGCTGTTGCCGATGGGGAACATCAAAAATGGGGAATCCACGTAAATGAGCACGATAGTCACCACCTTGGTGCCGCCTGCCGAAGGGCAGCTGCACCGGAACATCGATTGGCGCGGCGCCTTCTGGGTCGCAAGCGGCGTTCCGGCCCTTGTCCTGTTTTCGATCGGCGGCATCGCCGGCACTACCGGAACGCTGGCCTTCCTGATCTGGACCGTATCCATGGTCATGGGCTTCCTGCAGTCCTTCACTTATGCGGAAATCGCCGGGCTGTTCCCGAATAAATCCGGCGGCGCCTCGATCTATGGCGCCACCGCATGGCTGCGCTATTCGAAATTCATTGCGCCGCTTTCGGTGTGGTGCAACTGGTTCGCCTGGTCGCCGGTGCTGTCGCTCGGCTGCTCGATCGCCGCCGCCTACATCCTCAACGCACTGGCGCCGGTGCCGCTGTTCACCGACACTTCGCCGGAAGTCGCCGCCTATATTGCGGCCCATGCCGGAACCAGCGCCGCCGACGCCATCACCGCGGTCACCGCGGCGGCGACGCCGGCGATCCGTAACTGGACGCTCTACGGTCACACGCTGGGCCCGGTTTCCTTTACCTTCAACGCCACCTTCTTCATCGGCGCGGTGCTGATGCTGATCATCTTCTCGATCCAGCATCGCGGCATCCTGGGCACGGCAAACGTGCAGAAATATATCGGCCTGCTTGTCATCATCCCGATGCTCATTGTCGGCGTGGTGCCGATCGTCACCGGCCAGATCGATTGGGCAAATTTCTCGCCGCTGGTGCCGCTCGCGGCAGCCTATGCGCCGGAGCCCGGCGCATGGAACATCGCCGGCTGGACGCTGGTGCTCGGCGGCATGTTCATCGCGGCATGGTCGACCTATGGTTTCGAGACCGCGGTCTGCTACACCTCCGAATTCAAGAACCCTGGCACCGATACCTTCAAGGCGATCTTCTACTCCGGCCTGTTATGCATGCTGCTGTTCATCCTGGTGCCATTCACCTTCCAGGGCGTCCTCGGCTTGAACGGCATGCTGGCGACGCCGATTGTCGACGGCTCCGGCGTTGCCGATGCGCTGGCCGGCATGGTCGGCGGCGGACAGCTGATCCACAGCCTGCTGGTCATGCTGATGATCCTGGCGCTGGTGCTCTGCATCATGACGGCGATGGCTGGCTCTTCGCGCACGCTCTACCAAGGTTCGGTCGACGGCTGGCTGCCGCGCTACCTCAGCCATGTCAACGAGCATGGCGCACCGACGCGGGCGATGTGGACCGACCTGGTCTTCAACCTGATCGTGCTGGCCATCGCCTCGGCCGACGCGACAAGCTTCTTCTTCATCCTCGCGGTGTCGAATTGCGGCTACATCATCTTCAACTTCCTCAATCTCAATGCCGGCTGGATCCACCGCATCGACAATGGCCACATCGCGCGGCCCTGGAAGGCGCCGAGCTGGCTGCTCGGCCTCGGCGCGATCTTTGCCTACGTCAACGCTGTCTTCATGGGCGCCGGAGCCAAGGTCTGGAACCCGATGGCATTGTGGGCAGGGCTGATCACGGCAGCCTTGATCATCCCGGTGTTCTGCTTCCGGCATTACATCCAGGACAAGGGCAAATTCCCCGACCACATGCTGGCCGATCTCGGCATGAACTCGTCCGACCTCACAGTGCGAAAGGCGGGAATGCTGCCCTATCTGACGCTGATCGCCGGCGTCGCGGTGATGCTGCTCGCCAACTGGCTGTTCGTCATCTGAGGCTTGCCTTGAGGGATCGGGCGCGCGATGCGCCCGGTCCCTGCTTTTGTTCTTGCTTTGTGCCGGCAGCTATGCTACTAAACTGACTATGGTGCTGATTCGCCCCGAGACCCGCCGCTGAGGCGGGTTTTTCGTTTTAGGCCCGGCGCCAGGCTCAATCGATCTTGATGAACACGCCCTTGGTGTTGAGATATTCGTCGAGGTGTTCGGCGCCACCCTCGCGGCCGTAGCCGCTCATCTTGTAGCCGCCGAAGGGCACGGCCGGATCGATGGCGTGATAGGTGTTGACCCAGACCGAGCCGGCGCGGATCTTGCGCGACAGCTGGTGGGCGGTAGCGAGATTTTGGGTGAAGACCCCTGCAGCCAGGCCGTAAGGCGTGTTGTTGGCCCGCTCGACCGCCTCGTCCAGCGAATCGAAGGGCAAGGCTGAAATCACCGGCCCGAATATCTCCTCACGGGCGATCTTCATGTCGTCCGAGACTCCGGCAAAGACAGTCGGCGCGACGAAATTGCCGGCGGCAAGCGCGCCTTCCACAAGCCGGGTGCCTCCGGTGACGAGTTTCGCCCCTTCCGAGGTGCCAGCCTCGAGGTAACCAGTGACCCGTTGCAACTGCTTTTCGGAGACGAGCGGACCGATTTCGGTCGCCGGGTCGATGCCGTCGCCGACCTTGAGACCCTTGGCATATGCCGCCAGCCGCTCGACGAACTCGTCATGGACGGCGCGTTCGACGAAAAGGCGCGAGCCGGCGATGCAGATCTGGCCGGAATTGGCGAACACCGACATCGCCGCCACCGGCACCGCTTTGTCGAGATCGGCATCTGCGCAGACGATGACCGGGGACTTGCCGCCGAGCTCCAGCGAGACGCGCTTGAGGTTGCCGGCCGAGGCGCGCACGATCGACTGGCCGGTTGCCGTCGAGCCGGTGAAGACGATCTTGTCGACGCCCATGTGCTCGGCGAGTGCCGCGCCTGCCTCGTCGCCGGTGCCGGTGACGATGTTGACGACGCCTTCCGGAACGCCGGCTTCGTTCATGATGTCAGCGATCAAAAGCGGCGTCAGCGGCGCCTCTTCCGATGGTTTCAGCACGATGGTGCAGCCGGTCGCCAGCGCCGGGCCGATCTTCCAGATCGACGCCGCCGTTGGCGCGTTCCAGGGAATGATGGCGCCGACGACGCCGACCGGCTCCTTGCGGGTGAAAGAGACGATTTCGCCGGGCAGCGAGTTGTCGATGGTCTCGCCGTGCAGCGCCGTCGCCATGCCGGCATAGTAGCGCAGCATGCCGATGACGCGGTTGCGATTGGCACGGGTGCGCACGATTGGCATGCCCATGTCGGTGGTGTCGGAGCGGCTGATCTCTTCCCAGTGCTTTTCGAAGAGGTCGGCGATCCTCAGCAGCAGCACCTGCCGCTCATAAGGCTTGAACCGGCTCCATGGCCCCTCGAACGCCTTGCGGGCGGCAGTCACCGCCAAATCGATGTCCTGGCGGTCGGCGCGCGGCACCGTGGCGATGACCGCGCCGGTGGCTGGGTTGCGGCTCTCCGTGGTCCGGCCGGAGCGGGCATCGACCCAGCCACCGCCGATGAACATCCGGCGATGGCGCCCGTCGATCGGCAGCCGCAGCGGTGCCTTTGTCTGAGCGATGGTCATAACGTCCTCCTCCGGCGCCTACGCCTGGTGGGCGGATTAAACCGCCGGAGGTTACATTTGCCAACAGCTCTATTCGGCCGCCAGGGCCAGTTGCGGCCTTTCGTTCTTTTCTTCCGTCTCGGCCGGCTGCTCCACCACCTTCTTGGGCTCCCTGCCGAAGAACAGCGCATAGGCTGCCGGCAGGACAAGGATGGTCAGCACCGTGGCGACGAGAATGCCGCCCATCATGGCGTAGGCGAGCGGCCCCCAGAAGACGCCGCGCGAGATCGGGATCAGCGCCAGCACCGCCGTCAGCGCCGTCAGCACGATCGGCCGGAACCGGCGCACCGCCGAGCCGATGATGGCCTCGGAACGCTCCACGCCGGCGGCAATGTCCTGGTCGATCTGATCGACCAGGATGATCGAGTTGCGCATGATGATGCCGAGCAGGGCGATGACACCGAGGATGGCGACGAACCCGAACGGCGCGCCGCTGATCAAAAGTGCCGCGGCCGCGCCGATAATGCCGAGCGGACCGGTCGCCAGCACCAGCATTGCCTTGCCGAAATGCTGCAGCTGGATCATCAGCAGCACGACGATAACGGCCAGCATGATCGGTGCTTTCGCCGCAATCGAGGCCTGGCTTTCGGCCGCATCCTCGGCGCCGCCCTGGATCTCGATCTTGTAGCCGGGGGCGAGGCTGGCGCGCAGGCCCTGCATCTCGCTGTACATTTTCATGGCGACATCGTTCGGCTGCACGCCATCCGGAAGCGTGGCGCGTACACTGATGGTCGGCAGGCGGTCGCGCCGCCATTCGACGCCTTGCTCCAGCACCGGGACGATCTTGGCGACCTGCGACAGCGGCACGGAGCCACCGAAATCGGTCGGGATGTAGACGGAGTCGACCGCCGACAGCAGGTGACGGCTTGCCTCCGGCTCACGGGCGACGATCGAAACCGTCTCCTCGCCGTCACGGAAGTCATCGAGCGGCGCTCCGGACATGGTCGCCTGCAGCATCTGGCGGATGCGCTGCGAGGTGACGCCGAGCGCACGGGCACGATCCTGGTCGATCACCAGCTTCATCGCCGGCACCGGCTCCAGCCAGTCGTCGTGGATGGCGCCGAGCAGCGGATTTGCCTGGAACTTCGCCTTCACCTCGTCGGCGATGCGGCGCACCTCCTGGCGATCCGGACCCATGACACGCATCTGCACCGGCCAGCCGGTCGGCGGACCGAGGAACAGGCGATCGACCTTGGCGCGGATCGATGGGAAATCTTCGGCCAGGATGGTGCGCAGCTTGACGATCAGCCGCTCGCGGGCCGGTTCGTCATTGGCCATCACCAGAAGCTGGGCGAAGTTCGGGTTGCGAAGCTGCTGGTCGAGCGGCAGGAAGAAGCGCGGCGCGCCTTCGCCGATATAGGTGGCTATGAAGCGCTTGTCCTTGTCGTCCATCATCCTGGCTTCGAGCGCCTTGGCCTGGGTCTCGACTTCCTTGATGCTGGTGCCTTCCGGCAGCCAGAGATCGACGAGGATTTCCGGACGCGACGATTGCGGGAAGAAATTCTGCGGAATGAACTGGAACGCCCACAGGCTGGTGGCAAACGTCATCAGCGTCATCAACAGGACGATGATGCGGTGGCGCACCGCCCATGCAACGGTCGAGCGAAGACGGCGGTAGAAGCGCGTGTCGAAGACATCGTGATGGTTGCCGGCGTGCTTGCGCTGCTTCAGGATCATGTGGCCGAGCCACGGCGTGAAATAGACCGCCGCAAACCAGGACACGACCAGCGCGATGCCGACGACGTAAAAAAGGGTGCGCACATATTCGCCGGCGGTCGAGGCAGCGAACCCGACGGGAATGAAGCCGGCCGTCGTGATCAGCGTGCCGGTCAGCATCGGGAAAGCGGTCGAGGAGTAGGCGAAGCTCGCCGCCTCGACCTTGACCAGGCCTTCCTCGAGCTTTCGCTCCATCATTTCGACGACGATCATCGCGTCGTCGACCAAGAGCCCAAGGGCGATGATCAGCGCACCGAGCGAAATGCGCTGCAGGTCGATGCCGAGCTCGTACATGATGGCAAACGTAGCCGCCAGGACCAGCGGAATGACGATCGCGATTACCAGGCCCGAACGCCAGCCGATCGACAGGAACGAAACGAAAAGCACGATCAGGAGCGCTTCGCCGAGCGCTTCCATGAATTCGCTCACCGCCTCTTTCACCACGTGCGGCTGGTCGGAAATCTGATCGACCGCAACGCCATAGGGCAGCGCCTCTTCGAAGCGCTTGTAGGTTGCTTCGACGTCCTTGCCGACGTCGGTGACGTTGAAGCCCTTGGCCATGACGACGCCGAGCTGGACGCTGTCGCGACCGTTGAAACGGTATTTGCGCTGGTACGGATCCTCGAGGCCCGAGGTCACGGTCGCGATGTCGCCAAGGCGCGTCACCTGGTTCCCGGCGCGCAGGCGAAGCTCGCGGATGTCGGCCGCCCTGGTGACATCGCCCTCGACCGAAATGCGCACCGAACGCTGGCCGGTGTCGACCGAACCTGCCGGGTCGACGTTGTTCTGGCCTCGGATCGCATTCTGCAGGTCGGTCAGCGTCAGGCCGCGTTCGGCAAGCGCCTTGGACGAAACGTCGATGTAGAGTTTTTCCGGCTGGTCGCCGATGATCACGGCCTTCTCGACACCGGGCGTCGTCAGCAACATGTCACGCGCCTGGATGGCGAATTTCTTCAGCTCGGGATAGCTGTAGCCGTCGCCGCTGATCGAATGCAGGGTGATGAACGTGTCGCCGAATTCGTCGTTGAAGTAAGGCCCGAGCAGCCCCTGCGGCAGCTCATTGGCGATATCGCCGACCTTCTTGCGCACCTGATAGAAAGCATCGGCGACCTGCGCCGGATTGGTGTCGCCCTTGACCTGCAAGGTGATGATGGCGCTGCCGGCGCGGGTGTAGGAGCGGACAAAATCGAGGTGCGGCGTTTCCTGCAGCTTGCGCTCGATCTTGTTGACGACCTGGTCCTCCATCTCCTTGATCGAGGAGCCTGGCCAGATCGCCTGGACGACCATGACGCGGAAGGTGAAATCGGGGTCTTCCTTCTGGCCCATGCGCATCAGGCCGAGCGCACCGGCGACGATGATCAGCCCGAACAGGAAGCGGGCAATGCTCGGATGGCCGATTGCCCAGCGCGAAAGATTGAAAGACCGCTTTTCATTGGTGTCGATGGTCATCGGCGTCAGTCCGTTTCAATTTGATCAACAGAGCACGCGCTTTCGCATGCCCAAGGAACTTCCGATGTGGGCTTCCGGGCGGCGTGGCTTTCCGAGTTGAGAGATCTACATCGCGGTGGACGAGCATCGACGTGGGGGTTACATCGACCTGAGATCTCGAAAATCGGGGGCGCCTGCCGCCCGGAAACCGTGAATTGCCTGGCCGTCAGCGCAAGCGCCTTGCAGCGTCATCGGCCGACGCCGACTGTTGCGCTGCATCACCGGTCAGCTTGACTTTCAGATTCTCGGTCATGAACTGCGTGCCGGCGGCGACGACCACGTCACCCGGCTTCAGCCCATCGGCGACACTGACGCCGTCGGGGGTGAAGGCGGCGACCTTGACCGGATGCGCATGGACGGTCCCGCCATTGCGGTCGACGGTCCAGACGATCGATTGGCTGTCCTTTTGCGCCAACGCGGCCAGCGGGATCGACACCAGCTGCTGCCGGTTGTCCGCTGCGGCTTCGATGGAGGCGGTCATGCCTAGCAGCACGCGAGGATCGTTGGGCAGGCTGACGCGAACGGCAAAGGTGCGCGACTGCGGATCGGCGCTGCCGGCGACTTCGCGGACCTTGCCGTCGAGCGTCAGCGCCTCATCGGACCAGAAGCCAGCCTTGACAGTCTTGCCCGGCTTGAATTCGGCGATATCGGTTTCGGGAACAGCGATCAGGACTTCCTTCTCGCCGTCGATGGCAACGGTCACTACCGGCGTGCCGGAGCCGACCACCTGGCCGACATCGGCGGCAACGGCGGTGACGATGCCGTTCTTGTCCGCCTTGAGATCGGTATAGCGGACCTGGTTCTGCGCCTGGGCAAGCTGCGAGCGGGCGGAGTCTCGCGTGGCGACCGCCTGATTATAGGCGAGCGTCGCCTGCTCGAGCTGCGACTTCGGCGCGAAATTCTTGGCGTAGAGCTGTTCGGCGCGCTTGCGCGTAAGCTCGACTGTCTCGACCTGACGGTCGGCGGCATCGAGGCTGGCCTGAGCGCTTCTCACCGAAAGCTCGTAGTCGGTGGGATCAATGCGGGCGAGAACGTCGCCGGGCTTGACGCGGTCACCGATGTCGACAAGGCGCTCGGTGATCTTGCCGTTGATGCGAAAGCCGAGATTCATCTCGGTGCGGGCACGCACCGATCCGGAATAGGAAAGCTGACGAGTATCGCTCGCCTTGGCGATCTCGACCACCTTGACCGGGCGGATGATCTCGGTGACCTCGGCTTTCTCCTGCGAGCATCCGGCGAGGCCGAGAGCGGCAACGACAATCAGTGCCAGGCCTGCGGCCGGTCGCCTGTAGGTGATGGACTTGGACAAAGACACTTTTCGTACTCCCGAACTGTGGGGATGAATTGCCGACGTCACCGCCCGACGGGCGGCAACGGTCATTTCTTCAAGGCTCTGATGGCGAACTCGGTAAGCTCGTCCGGCGTCGCCCGGTTCTTCTTGGCGAGGCATTGGGCCATCATCTGCGGATGGCAGAGGCTGATAATGGCAGCGCCGAAGCACCGGGAAGCGATCACCGGATCCTGATCGACGAACTCGCCGGTGGCGATGCCCTCGCGGATCACTTCCGCGACCAGTTCGTGGATGCTGTCGATGTGCTTTTCGATGACGTGCCAGTCGCGCTCGATGGCGACGATGACCATCTCGTGCACCTTCTCCTGGTCGATCATGGTCTCGAGCGTCCATTGATAGTGCGTATGCACATAGCGGCGGAGCTTTTCGCTGGCGGTGCCGGGGCTATGGCAGGCTTCGTAGGTCAACCGGTAGCAGGTCTCGAGCATACGGCCGCAAACCGCCTGGTGGATTTCCACCTTGGAGGCGAAGAAGCGATAGATGTTGGCGGTCGACATGCCGAGTTCGCGCGCTATGTCGGCGACGTTGGTCTTGCCGTAGCCGTAGTGGCGGAACAATCGCTCCGCGCAATCCAGGATGCGCGTGACATTTTCCTGGCGGGCGGAATCGGCGGTGGCGTCTAGGGTTTCAAGCATCTCGTTGGCCAAAATTTACGACTGACGAATTTAGAATTTCGTCACTCGTAAATTGAAAACCGTCACCTGTCAAGGCACGATTTTGGTCGCTGATGACAGATGGTGACATCTCTGGACGGAGTTGGCCCATCAGACGCATGTGGTTCACGCCGGGCGCGCCTGCAACGCCGCCCCGTGTTTTTTGACGCAAAGGAATTTGAAATGATGCTTTCCGAAAAACGGTTCCGTTTCGGATCGGGCGTTAAGGCTGCTTTGTCATCTCCCGCAGCCGGAACTTCTGGATCTTGCCTGTCGAAGTCTTCGGGATCTCCGCGAAGATCACCGCTTTCGGCACTTTGAAGCGGGCGAGCAGCGCGCGGCAGTGCTCGATGATTTCGGCCTCAGTCGCCGCCTTGCCCGGCTTCAGCTCGACATAGGCGACGGGCACCTCGCCCCATTTGTCGTCGGATCGGGCGACAACGCCGCAGGAAGCCACGGCGGGATGCTTGTAGAGCGCCTCCTCGACCTCGATCGAGGAGATGTTCTCGCCGCCGGAGATGATGATGTCCTTGGAACGGTCCTTGAGCTGGATGTAGCCGTCCGGATGCATGACGCCGAGGTCGCCCGAATGGAACCAGCCGCCGGCAAAGGCCTCGTCGCTCGCCTTGCGGTTCTTGAGATAGCCTTTCATGACGATGTTGCCGCGGAACATCACCTCGCCGATGGTCTCGCCGTCGGCCGGCGTCTCTTGCATCGTCTGCGGGTCCATCACCGTCAGGCCTTCGAGCGCGGCGTAGCGCACGCCCTGCCTCGCCTTCTTCGCCGCCCTCGCCCCCTTCTCCAGCCGGTCCCACTCGCCATGCCATTCGTTGACGACGGCCGGGCCGTAGGTCTCGGTCAAGCCGTAGAGATGGGTGACGGCAAAGCCCGCATCGGCCATGCCCGACAGCACCGCCTCAGGCGGCGGCGCCGCGGCGGTGTTGAAGGTGACGGTCTGCGGAAACTGCCGCTTGTCCTCGTCCTTGGCGTTGATCAGCACCGACATGACGATGGGTGCACCGCACAGATGGGTGACGCCGTGATCGGCGATGGCGTCGTAGATCGGCTTCGGCCGCACCCAGCGCAGGCAGACATGGGTGCCAGCCTGCACGGCAAGCGTCCAGGGAAAGCACCAGCCGTTGCAATGGAACATCGGCAGCGTCCACAGATAGACCGGGTGCTTGCCCATGCCGGCATGGATGGTGTTGGCATAGGCCATCAGTGCCGCGCCGCGATGGTGACAGACGACGCCCTTCGGATTGCCTGTCGTGCCGGAGGTGTAGTTGAGCGAGATGGCATCCCATTCGTCGTCCGGCATCGACCAGGCGAAATCCTCGTCGCCGTCGGCGACAAACGCCTCATAGTCCAGCGTGCCGATCCGTTCCCCCTTGGGATAGGGCGCATCGGCGGCATAGTCGGGATCGTCGTAATCGATCAGCAGCGGCCTGACCTTGGCCAGCGTCAGCGCTTGCCGGACCACGCCGGCGAATTCGCGGTCGACGATCAGCACCTTGCTTTCGGCGTGATCGAGCTGGAAGGCAATGACGGCGGCGTCGAGGCGGGTGTTGAGCGAGTGCAGCACCGCCTTGGTCATCGGCACGCCGAAATGCGCTTCCAGCATCGGCGGTGTGTTGGACAGCATGACGGTAACGGTGTCGCCCTTGCCGATGCCGCGCTTAGAAAGGGCCGAGGCAAGCCTCAGCGAGCGTTTCCAGAAATCGCGATAAGTCGTGCGCCGGCGGCCATGAATGATGGCGACCTGGTCGGGAAAGGTTCTTGCCGCCCGCTCGAAATAGGTGAGCGGCGTCAGCGGCTGATGGTTGGCCGGATTTCGATCGAGGTCCTGTTCGTAGGGATTGCCCATCCCGTCCTCCGCAATGTCTTCGTCGATAACTTTAGCTACCGGCTTCCGGCCCGTCACCACCAACGATGCCATCATAGACCGCGTTTGGCATAAGAACGGTCTAGATTCGGCGAGCGAAAGCGCATCTATTCCTTCCTCCAATTTGACTTTTGTCGAGAGCCATGAATAATGTCAGCGAGGAGATGGCATGGCGATCCGACCGGCAGAACAGCTTATCCACAAGGCCGCCTGGCTTTACTACGCACACGGCTTGCGCCAGGACCAGGTGGCCAGCCAGCTCAAGATTTCGCGTGCCTCGGTGGCGATGTATCTGCGCAAGGCGCGCGAGACCGGCATCGTCAACATCTCGACCTCGACCCAGCTTTTCACCGACGACGTGCTGGCGCGCGAGCTGGAAGACGCGCTGAAGCTCGACGCCGTCTGGATCGCGCCGGAAAACGGCTATGTCGCCGACCCGTCCACCGACATCGCGGTACTTGCGGCAAGCGTCTTTCTCGAGCTGGTCAGGAAGGGCGACCGCATCGGCGTCGCCTGGGGGCGGACCATCTACACCATCGCCGATATCATGTCCTATGCCGATCTGCAGGACGTCACCGTGGTGCAGCTCTGCGGCAATCTGGGCGCCCCCTATTCGTACCGGCCGGACCAATGCACCATGGAGATCGCCCGCCGGCTCAACGCCAAGGGACTGAATTTTTACGCGCCGCTGGTGCTGACGACGGAAGAACTGGCACGCGGCCTGCGCGCCGAGCCGGTGATCCGCGAGCAGTTGTCGGGCATCGGTGACTGCAACCTGGCGCTATACTCGGTCGGCTCGGTGGATACCGACAGCCATCTGGTCAAATGCGGCGCGCTGACGCCAAGCGAAATGGCTACATTGCACAAGGCGGGTGCAGCCGGCGTCATTGCCGGGCAGATCATCGACGCCCAGGGCCAGGCGCTCGACTGCAGCTACAACCGCCGGCTGATTTCGGCAGAGCTGTCATCGCTGCGCCAGATCGAAAAGCGCCTTGTTGTGGTACAGGAAGAGAGCAAGTTCGAACCGCTCGTCGCGGCGATCGCCGGCGGGCTCTGCACCCATCTCGTCGTCGGCGCGCGCATGGCGCGACGGCTGCTCGACCGTGCAGGAGCGGCAGCAGAAAAGGTCGCCTGATAGTTAATTCCAGCCGCCGGTGCGTTGTCATCAAGGCGTCGCGGCATTCCTGTTCACAACAAAGAGAAATCGGACGAAGCTGACATGAAGAACCTGTGGAATGACGGCGAGGCGGAGAAGCTGGTCGCCGACTATGCAAAGAAGGGTGTGGCCCGCGACCTGGCGTTGCGCGTCTACACGACCAGGCTGCTGGGCGGCGAGCCGCGGCTCGTCCTGCATGGCGGCGGCAACACCTCGTGCAAGACCAAGGCCACCGATCTTGTCGGTGACGAGTGGGACGTGCTCTGCGTCAAGGGCAGCGGCTGGGACATGGGCGTCATCGAGCCGCAGGGCCTGCCGGCGGTCAAGCTCGGCGCGCTGTTGAAGGCGCGGTCGCTGAAGAAGCTCTCCGACGAGGACATGGTCGCGCTGCAGCGGGCGAACCTCATCGATCCGTCCTCGCCCAATCCGTCCGTCGAGACGCTGCTGCACGCCTTCCTGCCGCACAAATTCGTCGACCACACGCATTCGACCGCAATCCTCGCCATCGTCGACCAGGAGGACAGCGAGGCGCTGAGCCGCAAGGTGTTCGGCGAAAAGATGGGCTTTGTGCCTTACATCATGCCGGGCTTCGATTTGGCGAAGGCGGCCGCCGATGTTTTCGACGCCGATCCGATGGTCGAAGGCCTGATCCTCGACAAGCATGGGATTTTCACCTTCGGCGACGATGCCAGGCAGGCCTATGACCGGATGATCCATTATGTGAACGTCGCCGAGGATTTCATCGCCAGCCACGGCAAGCCGCGCACCGAGAAGATGGCACTGCCGGCCAGGCTGGCGAAGCCTGCGGAGATTGCGCCGATGCTGCGCGGGGCGGTGGCGGTGGCGCGCGGTGAAGGCCGCTTCGACCGCATGATCAGCGATTTCCGCACCTCGGACGCGATCGTCGATTTCATCAATTCGGCAAAGATCGCCGACTACGCCGGCCGCGGCGTCTCGACACCCGACCTGTCGATCCGCATCAAGACCGGACCGATGGCGCTGCCGGCGCCCGACGCTGACAAGGTAGGTGACTACAAGTCCGTCATCCGCCAGCATGTCGAGAAATTCGCCAAGGACTATCGCGCCTATTTCGAAACCAATGATGTGCTCGACGACGTGAAGCGCACCATGCTCGACCCGATGCCGCGGCTGACGCTGGTGCCCGGCCTCGGCATGTTCGGCCATGGCCGCACGCTCAAGGACGCGAAGATCGCCTCCGATGTCGGTGAAATGTGGATCGAGGCGGTGCGCGGAGCGGAAGCGGTCGGCGACTTCCGTCCACTGTCCAAAGCCGACCTGTTCCCGCTCGAATACTGGTCGCTGGAACAGGCCAAGCTCGCCTCCAACAAGCCGAAGCCGCTGACTGGCCAGGTTGTGCTGGTCACCGGCGGCGCCGGGGCGATCGGTGCTGCCACGGCAAAGCTGTTCGCCGACAACGGTGCCCATGCCGTCGTCGTCGATCTCGACGGGTCAAGGGCTGCCGAGGCGGCAAAAAAGGCCGGCAACGGTTCGATCGGCATTGGCGCCGACATCACCGATCCGGCGCAGATGCGCGCTGCGTTCGACAAAGCGGTCGCCGTCTACGGCGGCCTCGACATTCTCGTCTCGAATGCCGGCGCTGCCTGGGAGGGCCGGATAGGCGAGCTCGACGACGCCACCTTGCGCAAGAGTTTCGAACTCAATTTCTTCGCACACCAGTCGGCGGCGCAGAATGCCGTGCGCATCATGCTCGAACAGGGCACCGGCGGCGTGCTGTTGTTCAATACCTCCAAGCAGGCGGTCAATCCGGGGCCGAAGTTCGGCGCTTACGGCATTCCCAAGGCGGCAACGCTGTTTTTGTCCAGGCAATATGCGCTCGACTACGGCGCGCATGGCATCCGCTCCAATGCCGTCAACGCCGACCGCATCCGTTCGGGGCTGTTGACCGATGCCATGATCGCCAGCCGCTCGGGCGCGCGCGGCGTGTCGGAGAAGGAGTACATGTCTGGCAACCTGCTCGGGCAGGAAGTGACGGCCGAAGACGTCGCCCAGGCCTTTCTGCATCAAGCGCTGGCCGAGCGGACAACCGCCGATGTGACGACGGTGGACGGCGGCAACATCGCGGCGGCGTTGAGGTAGGAGGAACCGGCCGAGACAGGCACGCAACTCGGACTTTTTGCGACACGACCATGGAAGGCATTCTCGAACTGCTGCTACAGCAGGCCTCGGATGTCTTCCCAAGCCTTGCTGCCCAGCTTTCGATCGGCCTCGTCATTGCCTCCGTGTGCGTGCAATGCGAAGCGCGGTGTGTTCTCGCCGGGCAAGAGAATGCGGTGTCCCGCATCCGGCGACGAAATGAGATGAGTGACCTTACCTGCTTCGCCGCGCCGCCTAATAATATCTCGGGCGAACGATAGGGAAGGCCACAGCGCATCGTCGCCGCCGGCGACGAGCAGAATCTCGGCCGATGCGGTCTCAACAGGGATGGTCGCCGCATTCGCTTCCCGCTTGAACGTTTTCAAACAACTTTCGAAAAGCCCCCTGTAGGACACCTGGCCATCGACGTACTCTGGTGTCCAATCTGGATCTGTCGGCACAAACGGCAGCGCGATGCCGTCGAGCGACCATGAGGATCGTTCAGGCCAGCTAACACCATCGCGGCCCGCACCGATATTTCCCCAAACTACGGATGACGGGCTAATCGCGACCACCGCATCAATTCGCTGGTCATGGACCGCGGCAAGCAATGACGCCTCGGCACCCTTAGACGTGCCCACATAGACGATACGACGGCATCCTGTTTCAATGAGATAATCGGTTGCCGCAAAGAACGTTTCCAAGGGAATTTCACATATTCCGGGAACCTGGCCTTCACCGCCAAACCACTGCAGCGCCAAGGCCGACGTACCCGCATTTGCAAAGAGCCGCGCGCGCCCAACATCAACACGGCCACTCGATCCACCCAACACCACAACGCCCGTGGTGGCCGTCAAGCATCGAAAACATGTTCCGGCGACAGCGCCGGTAAGACTTTCCTCTACCGCCCGCACCTCCATGTACCCGTCAATCCTGGATTTCGGTTGTCCAATCGGCCCGTAAAGCCGGTGGCTGCGACAATTGAATTCGGTCGTCCGGCACGCCAGACATCTTCGACAAAAAGGCCGCCTGCAACGAGCTGCGGCAGACGGCTATTGTTTTGCTCGTGCCGAAAGTCACTTAGCGTTCGGGTTCGGTATCCAGGCCGGCATCGCGACATCGGCATGGGCGAATTGCGGCAGCTTGGCCGAGAGGTCCTCCATGTTCTTGATGTCCTTGTCGATCAGATCCTTCTGGGTGATCAGCGTTGGCGGTACGATGACGTTGTGGCCGGGATCTTCACCGGCCAACAGCTGCGCCAGCGCACGCACCGAGACCTGGCCGACGACGGCCGGGTTGGTGGCGGCGGTTGCCGCCCAGGCGCTGTCCGGCTCGCGCATCGCGGCGATGTCCGAGGTCGAGATGTCGGCCGAATAGATCTTGATGTCCTTGTTCAACCCGGCCTCGTCGACGGCGATCTTCACGCCTTTGGCGAATTCGTCATAGGGCGCGAACATCACCTTGATGTCGGGATGAGCCGACAACACCGAGCGAGCCTGGTTGGCGACCGAATTGGCGATCGGATTGTCGAGCGTGCCGAACATGGCGACTTCGTTGATGCCCGAATATTTCTTCTTGAATTCGACCCAGGTCTCGTTGCGCCGGTCGAGTGGGGCGATGCCGGCGACATAGACATAGCCGGCCTTCCAGCTCTCGCCATTGTCTTTGACCGCCTGTTCGAGTGCGAGGCGCGCGAGGTCGCGGTCGGATTGCTCGATCTGCGGGATCTTGGGGTTTTCGACATTGACGTCGAAGGCGACGACCTTGATGCCGGCATCGACCGCGCGCTGGGCGGCGTCCTTCATCGATTCCGTCAGTCCGTGCTGGATGATGATGCCCTGGACGCCGAGCGCGATGGCCTGGTCGACCATGTCGGCCTGAAGCGCTGCGTCCTGGCGACTGTCGAGCACGCGCAGGTCGACGCCGAGCGCCTTGGCCTGCGCCTCGACGCCGGACAAATACGCCTGGAAGAAGTCGCCGGTCGAGAGATAGCGGACCAGCGCTATCTTGACGGCGCCCGGCTTGTCGAACGGCGCTGGCCGATCCTGCGCCATTGCCGGCAACTGCATCAGCAATGTTGCGCCGGCAAGCCCGAGCGCTGCCTTCCCCAAAAGCCTTCTTGTGATGTTCACGTCGCTTCCTCCACTTGTTGAACCCAAAATGTAACCGGTCGAAACCTATCTCCTGCCCCTGCCGGACAGGGCGAAGGTGAAGACAAGCGCGACCACGAGAACCACGCCCTTGACGAAATCCTGCGTGTAGTAAGGCGCGTTCATCATCGTCAGGCCCTGCAGCAGCACGCCGACAAACACCGCGCCGACAGCCGTGCCGAAGGCGTTCGGCTTGGCGGCGCCGAGAACCGCGTAACCGATGAGTGCCGCAGCCACCGCGTCGAGCAACAGATTATTACCCGAGGCGATGTCGCCACGTCCAAGCCGGGCGGCGAGCAAAATGCCGCCGATCGAGGCAAAAACCCCAGAAATAACGTAGGCCCAGATTTTGTATGCCTTGACAGGCGCGCCGGCGAGTTCGGCAGCGCGTTCGTTGCTGCCGACCGCATACATCATGCGCCCGAAACGCGTGTATTCTAGAAAGAACCAGATCAGTACGGCCAGCACGAGCAGGACGACGACCGACACTGGGATGAGGTTCGGGATGAAGAAGTCGAAGCGATGGCGGCCAAGCGCCAGGAACGCGGCGCCGAAGCTGCCGTTGGCGACCGAGCCGTCGGGCATGGTCATGCCGGTGGCGATCGAACGGCCCTCGGTAGGTATGCGCTGCAGGCCGACAAGCAGGAACATCATGCCGAGCGTCGCCAAAAGGTCCGGCACCCGCATATAGACGATCAGCCAGCCATTGATGAGGCCGACGACGGCGCCGATCACAAGGCAGACGACGACCGCCACGACGGCGTTCTGTTCCAGCACCACCATGACGTAGGCAGCCGCCATCATGGCGCTGGTGGCGACCGAGCCGATCGACAGGTCGAAGCCGCCGACGACCAGCGTGGCGGTGACGCCGAGCGCCAGAACGCCGGTGATGGCGACCGACTGGAAGATGAAGACGGCACTTTGCGGCGAGACGAATCCATCGGCGGCGACGGCGAAATAGGCGATCAGCCCGAACAACAGAACGATGAAGCCGTAGCGAATAGCATGGTCGCGCAGGATCATTCAGCGCTCCCGCACGCTGGCACCGTCTTTATCCGACCCGAATTCATACCCTCTCCATTCCAATTCTCATCGTCTTCCCGCTGTCAGGCTGCGCTGTGCAACGGCCCGCCCGCCACTTCGGCCAATAGCCGCTCGAGATCGACATCGGTATTGCGGTGCTCGCCGACGATCGTCTGCTCCGACATCACCAGGATGCGATCGGCTGTCTCCAGGGCTTCGTCGAGTTCGGTGACGAACAGCAGCGTCGCGCGGCCGTGGGCGCTCGCCCGCAGCTTTGCGGCGATATCGCGTCTGGCCGAGATGTCCACACCTTGAAACGGCTCGTCGAGGATGAAAAGCCTTGCCGCCTGCGACATCCAGCGGGCGACCATCACCTTCTGCTGATTGCCACCGGAAAGCGACGCCATCTCGTCCCTCTCGGAGCGGCAGACGATGCCCAACTCCTGGATCTGCTGGCGGGCAACAGCGCGTTCGATACCGCGTTTGAGAACACCGAGACGCGACATGCGACTGTGGAACGGCAGGCTGATGTTTTCCTGGATGTTGAAGTCGCCGACGATGCCGTTTTCGCCCCGGTCCTTGGCGACGAGAAACACGCCGGCGGCAATCGCTTCGCCGGTCGACGCCGGCGCATAGGGTTTCCCGTTCAGCACCATGGTCCCGGACAGCGGCTTGCGCAAACCGAACAGCGTCTCGGCGAGTGCGGTCTTGCCGACACCGACGAGGCCGGTGATGGCGACGACCTCGCCGTCGCCGAGGGTCAGCGAAATCGGCCTGGCGCCTTCAGCAATCCGCAATGCATCGGCAGCGAAAATTGCTTTGGCCGAATTCCTGGCGACGATCCGCTCGAGCTGGATCTTACGGCCGAGCATGGCGTTGACCGCACCTTCGTAATCCAGCGGCTTCTTGTCGAAGATACCTGAGATAACCCCATCGCGCATTGAAATGATGCGATCGGCAAGCCGTCTGATATCCGACATACGGTGCGAGATGTAGAGGATCGCCACGCCTTGCTGGCGGAGCCGGTCGAGCAATGCGAACAGCCGGTCGGCTTCGGCGCTGGACAGCGAGGAGGTCGGTTCGTCGAGGATCAGCACTTTCGGCCGGTGCGCCATGGCGCGGGCGATCGCCACCATCTGGCGGTCGGCCAGAGAGAGATCGCTGATCCGGGCCTTGAGGTCGATGGCCAGTCCCATGCGGTCGGCCACCGTCTTTGCCTCGCGACGCACCCGGCCCGGATTGAACAGCGTCGGCACGCCGCTGCCGCTCAGCCTGTCGAGGGTAAGGTTGGTTGCGACGTCGAGGTCGGCGACGACACCGTCATTGATGTTCTGGTGAACGGTAACGACGCCGGCGCGGATCGCCTCGGCCGGCGTTTTCGGGGCGAAGTCCTGACCGGCAAGCGACATCGAGCCGCCGCCATGGTCGTAAACACCGCTGATGATCTTGACGAGGGTGGATTTGCCGGCGCCGTTGGCGCCCATCAGCACGGTCATTTCGCCGGCATGCAATTCGAGCGAGACGCCGCCAAGCACCTCGATATGGCCAAAGGATTTCCTCAGGCCGTCGACGCGGAACACGGCATCATTGCCCATTCGTTCCTCCCTGACCGTGACGCTATGGGCTATATCGGCAATTGTCAACATGATTGACAATTGCCAGAAGGCTTCCTAGCTTGGCCCGGCCGCCGTGGCTCCGCTATCATCGGAGCACATAAGCGGGAGGTGAGGATGACTGGGAAATCGCCGTTCGAAGCACTGTCGGTCGAGACACTGGCGGGCCGTCTCGGTGCCAACGAGGCCCTGTGTTCGCAGATCGGCAAGGATACGAGCCAGTGGAAGGTTCGTGAAGTCGGCGACGGCAATCTGAACCTTGTGTTCATCGTCGAAGGTGCTGAGGGTGCGGCCGTCGTCAAGCAGGCCCTGCCCTACGTCCGGCTGGTCGGCGACAGCTGGCCGCTGCCGTTAAAACGCTCCTTCTTCGAATACCATGCGCTGACGCGGCAACAGGCACGGGCGCTGGGTTCGGTGCCTGAGATCTACCACTTCGATGAAGGCCAGGCGCTGATCATCATGGAGTACCTGTCGCCGCACATTATCCTGCGGCGGGCACTGATCGAAGGCAGGCAACTGCCGAACATCGCGAAAGACATCGGCTTGTTCATGGCCCGCACGCTGTTTCGCGGCTCCGACCTGCATATGGCGACCAAGGATCGCAAGGCCGATCTGGCGCTGTTCGCCGACAATGTCGAACTATGCGACATCACCGAGAACCTGGTTTTCTCGGATCCGTATTTCGATGCCAAGATGAACCGGCACACCAGCCCACAGCTCGACGGCATTGTCGCCGAGCTGCGCGCCGACCGCGACCTCAAGGTCGAGGCGCAGCGGATGAAGCACATCTTCGCTGCCAATGCCGAGACGCTGCTGCATGGCGACCTGCATTCCGGCTCGATCATGGTCACCGACACCGAAACGCGGATGATCGATCCCGAATTCGCCTTCTACGGCCCGATCGCCTTCGACGTTGGCATGCTGCTCGCCAATTTCTGGATGGCGTTCTTCTCGCAGCGCGGCCATGAACAGGGCGGAAGCCGCGATGCCATGCGCGACTATCTGCTCGGCGTTACGGTCGAGACATGGTCGGTATTCCGCGTCGAGTTCTCGCATCTGTGGCGAACCGAGCGTACCGGCATGCTCTACCACAAGAGTCTGTTCGAGGATCAGGGCGACAGGCTTGGCGCCGAGCAGGCGCTAGACCACATGCTGCAGTCGATCTGGACCGATCTGCTCGGCTTTGCCGGCGTCGAGGTTCACCGGCGCATTCTCGGCCTTGCCCATAATGCTGATTTCGAGACCATTGCCGATCCTGATCTGCGCGCCAGATGTGAGGCAAAGGCGCTGAAATTCGGCCGTCACGTTGCCGTCAACCGGCGCCAGATCCACAGCATCGACGAGGTCAACCGGTTGGCCGCGCTGATCGAACGGGAGAGCAGAATTTGAACGTCGGCGACCGCCACTACCGCACCATCTGGCCGAGTGACGACGGGCGTTCGGTGGAGATCATCGACCAGCGCTGGCTGCCGCATGATTTCCGCATCGAAAAGATCGATACCGTCGCCGGCATCGCCACGGCAATCCGCGACATGTGGGTGCGCGGGGCGCCGCTGATCGGCGTCACCGCCGCCTATGGCGTCGCCATGCAGATGGCCGACGACCCGTCGGACGCAGCACTCGACGCCGTCTGGGCAACCTTGCACGAAACGCGCCCGACGGCGATCAATTTGCGCTGGGCGCTGAACGAAATGCAGCGCTTCCTGCTGACGCTTCCCCTGGCAGAACGTGCCGCGGCTGCATATCGGCGTGCCGGCGAGATCGCTGACGAGGATGTCGGCCTCAACCGCGCCATCGGCGCCCATGGGCTCGAAATCATCAAGGCGATCGCGGCGCGCAAGCAGCCGGGCGAACCAGTCAATGTCCTGACCCACTGCAATGCCGGCTGGCTGGCCACCGTCGACTACGGCACCGCCACCGCGCCGATCTATCTGGCGACGGAAGCCGGCATTCCAGTCCATGTCTATGTCGACGAAACGCGACCCCGCAACCAGGGTGCCCAATTGACCGCCTGGGAGATGGCCGGCCACGGCGTGCCGCATACACTCATCGTCGACAACGCCGGCGGCCATCTGATGCAGCGCGGCCAGATCGACATGGTCGTCGTCGGCACCGACAGGACCACCGCCGACGGCGATGTGTGCAACAAGATCGGTACCTATCTCAAGGCACTGGCCGCCGCCGACAACGACGTGCCGTTCTATGTCGCGCTGCCGTCGCCGACGATCGACTGGACCGTGGGCGACGGGCTGGCCGAAATCCCGATCGAACAGCGCTCGCCCGACGAGGTCTCGCTGGTCTGGGGCAAGACCGCTTCCGGCGAGATCGCCCAGGTCCGCGTGTCGCCGGAAGCCACGCCGGCGGCCAATCCGGCCTTCGACGTGACGCCGGCGCGGCTGGTCACCGGTTTGATCACCGAACGCGGTGTCGCTACGGCCTCGCGCGAAGGCCTGAAGGCGATGTTTCCCGAGCGCGGATGATCGGCTTTTCCGGGAGGGCGCTCTGGATTGCCTGATCTCACGATTTCTTGACCACGGCACGGTTAAGAACGCCCGTTGCCTGTCCTACATGGACGGCCGTATGCGTAGCGGCGGGGCGGCGCCCAACGCTCGAAGCCGGGGTTGACCACGGCCCGGCGAGTGAACAAGCGGGATACCGCGATGTCATTCAGACCATTGCTTGGTGACGGACGGGTTCGGAGCCAGGACGAGAAGTCGGAGCCCCTGCAAACCGCGTCATGGGTCAGCTCCTCGATCGTGTTCGACAACCGGCGGTGGGCGTGCCGGGAGGCGGAGCTCCGCTGGACAGCCCCTCATCATCTGATCGTGCTGACCGAAGAAGGCGGCACGTCCCATACATCCATCCGGCACGAGGCGCGATCCCTTTACGATGGGATGGACCGTCCCGGAGCCCTCACCTTCGTCCCGGCAGGCGCGGAACGACAGGGCTTCTATCGCGATGTAAACCTCTCCTATTCAGCCCTGTGGATCGATCCCGATATCAGGCTTCCCGGATGCGAACGCCTGAGGAACCTGCCTATACTGGTAAACAAGAAAGACGCGGTCGTCGCCACGCTCCTGAGTTCGCTTCGCGACGAGATGGCACTCGGCCACATGCCAGACACTGCCTATGTCGAGCATCTGGTCGCCCTGGTCAGCCTCCGCGTGGCCAACCTGAGCCGGGAGCAACAGCGGTTTGTACGTCACGGCTGTCTCAGCCGCCGAGCACTTGGTCGCGTTCGGGATTACATCGATGCGCATATGAATTCCGACATTTCGCTAAGCGAGCTGGCAGCCGTCGCGGGCATGGCCGTCGACAGCTTTGCGCGTCGCTTCAAGGCGACGACCGGCCTTGCACCCTATGCCTATGTGATCGAGGAACGGGTGCGGCGAGCGGAGGTGTTGCTGCGCGAAACGGGTTTGTCGATCGGTATCATTGCCTTTCGGCTCGGCTTTTCAAGCCAGAGCCACTTCACCACGACCTTCCGACGTCTAAGGGGCACGACGCCTCGTGCCTATCGGATGAATTCTTCTCCAGAATCCTGATAGTGCCGCCGGTTTCTTGAAAGAAAGGCGCCGCGCGCACTCCCACCTCCAGTGTCGTTGGGTGACAGAACCCGAGGAGTTGCTCGGGTCAAGTTGCCGTCTGCGCTTCATTGCGACTGGGAGATCATGCATGGCCAAAACGGACAACAGGAGCGGGCCGACGCGTCGGATGGTGTTGGAAGGCGGTGTTGCGACCGGGGTGCTCCTGGCTACCGGAATACCGGTTGACGCCGAGCCGGCCGAGACCGTCACGGCGGCGGCATCGGCCACGCCGGTACCGACGATGACGATATCGTTGCGGATCAACGCGAAGGATCTTGCCATCGCGCTCGACCCGCGGACGACGCTGCTCGACGCCCTGCGCAACCATCTCGGCCTCACCGGCTCGAAGAAGGGCTGCGACCACGGCCAGTGCGGCGCATGCACGGTGCTCGTCGATGGGCGCCGGATCAATTCCTGCCTGACGCTTGCCGCAATGCATGAAGGCGACGAGATCACCACGATCGAGGGCCTTGCCGAGGGTGACCGGCTGCATCCGGTCCAGGCCGCCTTCATCGCCCGCGACGGTTTCCAGTGCGGCTACTGTACGCCAGGCCAGATCTGCTCGGCGGTTGGTATGCTGGGCGAGGCGCGGGCTGGCTGGCCAAGCCATGCGAGCGCTGACGTGGCAGCGGCTTCCGTCGGTCTCACCGATGTCGAGATCCGCGAGCGGATGAGCGGCAACATCTGCCGTTGCGCCGCCTATCCGAACATTGTCGCTGCAATCCGCGACGCGGCAGAGGAGGCATGAGCAATGCAGTCCTTCACTTATGAACGTGCGACGAGTGCCGAGCAGGCGGCCGCCGCGGTTGCGGCCCGGCCGGACGCCAAGTTCATCAGCGGCGGCACCAACCTGCTCGACCTGATGAAGCTCGAGATCGAGCGCCCAGCGCATCTCGTCGACATCAGCCGGCTGCCTCTTGATCGGATCGAGGAGACGGCGGAAGGCGGGCTTCGGGTCGGCGCCCAGGTCCGCAATAGCGATCTCGCCGCCGACCCACGGGTAAGGTCGCGCTACCCGATGCTCACGCAAGCGCTGCTGGCGGGAGCGTCTGGACAGATACGCAACAAGGCCTCGACCAGCGGCAATCTCCTGCAGCGTACGCGCTGCCCCTACTTCTATGACCGCAACATGCCCTGCAACAAGCGCCAGCCGGGTTCGGGCTGCGCGGCGCTTCAGGGCTTCAACCGCATGCACGCCGTACTCGGCGCGAGCGAAGCCTGCATCGCGGTACATCCTTCTGACATGGCGGTCGCCATGTCCGGGCTCGACGCCTGGATCGAGACCGTCTCGCCCGGCGGTGAGACCCGCACGATCACGATCGGCGATTTCCATCGATTGCCCGAGGCGACGCCCCATGTGGAGACCGTGCTCGGCCACGGCGAAATGGTCGTTGCGGTTACCCTGCCGCCGCGACCACCCGGCCGGCAGCTTTACCGCAAGGTGCGCGACCGTGCTTCCTACGCCTTCGCGCTGGTGTCGGTGGCAGCAATCGTCGAGAAAAGCGGCGACCGTATCCGAAGCGCTCGGATCGCCATGGGCGGCGTGGCAGCGAAACCCTGGCGCGCGACGGAGGCGGAGCGCGCGCTGGCAGGCGCGGCGGCGTTCGACGGCGCCTTTACCGACGCGGCCGAAGCCGCGCTCGCCGGAGCCGTCGGGCATGGCGCCAATGACTTCAAGATCCCGCTGGCGAAACGGACGGTGCGGCACACGCTCGCTGCTGCCGTCGAACGTGCATGAGGTGGTGCGATGACAGAGACGACGACCCCGAGCAGCGGTTCCCAGATGCAGGCGACGAGCGGGGGATCGATATGAAACTCACGCGACGCGCCGTTGCCGCCGCGGGTGGCGGCCTTTTTGTTTCTGCCGCCGCAGCCTGGGGCGCCACATCCGACCCGGCAGCTCGTCACGTGCTCGAGGCCGCCGTTGACGCCTTCTTTGCCGGCTGGGCCTCTGGCGACTGGACGGCATTCCTTGATTCTTGCGATGAGACGATGACCTTCCAATTCCCTGTCGGCGAGCAACGAGGCCGACATGGACCGCCAGAAGGCAAGCAGGCACTCGCAGCCTGGACCGCCGCGCATCAAGCGCAGGGAAACAGGATCACGAAATCGACCGTCGATCTCAAGCTCTTCGCCGCCGACTGGGTCATCGTCTGCGATCGCGGGAGCGGGACAATCAGTGGCGCGCCCTACACTGGCCTGCATGCGATCTTCATGCGGGCCGGCCCGACAGGGAGGCTGGTCGAGTTTCGCGAGTATTTCGGCGAGATCGCCGCGTGAGCTCCGGCCGCCGCGCGACGAACATGAAGGTGCAAGGAAGAGGCGTCGTCGCGGCCTCGATGCTTCTGAACTCCCAATGAAATCTTTAGGTGACTTATGAACGACACCATACCCGGACTGCCCGGCTCCGCCATCCATTCAAGGGTGAAACCTCGTCCCGATGCCGGCGTCATCGGGCGGCCGATCGACCGCATTGACGGTCCGCTCAAAGTGACGGGCGGCGCCACATACGCTTACGAGAATGCGCTGGATGGTACAGCCTATGGCTACATTCTCGGCGCCTCCGTCGCCAAGGGCCGCATCGCCGAGATCGACACGACCGAAGCCGAACGGGCGCCGGCAGTGCTGCTCGTCATGACGCACCGGAATGCGCCGGCCCAGCCGGATTTCGGCCCATCGGTCACGCCGACGGTGCCGGAGGTCTTCACCCGCGCCCGGCCCGCGCTCAACAGCGATCGGGTGCGGTATTACGACGAGCCCGTCGCGCTGGTCGTTGCGGAGACGTTCGAGGCTGCACGCGCTGCTGCGGGCCTCATCAGAATACGCTACGAGAAGGAGCCGGGCCTCTACGATCTAACGGGCCATCAGGCCGACGCCTATGCACCAAAGCGGACAAATGCCGGCTTCGAGACCGACAGCGTGATCGGCGACTTCGAGAGCGCCTTTGCTGCGGCCCCGGTCAAGATCGATGCCACGTACCGGACGCCTTTCGAACATCACAATCCAATGGAGCCGCATGCGACGCTCGCCGCCTGGTCAGGCAACGAGCTGACGATCGATACATCGGCGCAGACCCTCGCGAACTTCCGGGCCGGGGTCGCCAGCACGCTTCGCATCCCGCCCGAGCGTGTGCGCATCATCAGCCCGTTCATCGGCGGAGGCTTCGGCTCCAAGCTGATTGCCCATGCCGATACGATCCTGGCCGCGCTTGCAGCGCAGGTCCTGCAGCGTCCCGTGAAGATCGCGCTGACGCGACAACAGATGTTCGCCAATGCCGGACACCGCGCAGAGATGATCCAACAGGTGCGTCTCGGCGCGGACACCGATGGGCGGCTCACCGGGATCGCGCACGAGGTCTGGTCGGCAACGTCCAGCTTCGAGGAGTACTGCGAGCAAACGGCAGTGTTTGCCCGCTCGCTCTATGCGGCGCCGAACCGTCTCACCCGCCATCGCCTGGTTCCGCTGGACATCAACCGCGGCGAATGGATGCGCTCGCCCGGCGAAGCGCCCGGCATGCTGGCCTTCGAATGTGCAATGGATGAACTCGCCGAGCGGGTCGGCCTGGATCCGATCGAACTCAGGGTCCGAAACGAGCCGGCACAGGATCCCGAGCGCGGCGTGCCGTTCTCTACCCGCAATCTCGTCGCCTGCATGGACGAAGGCGCCCGGCGTTTCGGTTGGGAGCGGAGAAACCCGACACCTGGCCGCACCCGAGAGGGCCGCAAGCTCATCGGCTACGGCATGGCGGCGGCGATCCGTCCGAACTACATCGGCGCGGCGACGGCGCGGGTTGCGATCGACCGGGACGGTCGGGTGACGGCGCGGCTCGACATGACCGATTGGGACCGGCACCTATACGATCCTGACCCAGATCGTGGCGGAGAGCCTCGGCCTGCCGATCTCGTCCATCAAAGTGGAGCTTGGCGACAGCCGCTTCCCGCGTACCGCCGGCTCCGGCGGGTCCTGGGGCGCAGCAAGCGCGGGTTCGGCGCTGCACAACGCCTGCAACGCTCTGAAGGAACGCATCCTGGAGGCGGCGCAGTCGAACGAAGCCTCGCCGTTGCGCGGCGCGAACGCCACCGAGGCAAGCTTTGCCGACGGCGAGGTCAGGGTCGGCCAGCGATCGGCGAGCCTGGCCGATCTTATCCGAGGGATCTCTCTCGACGGGCTCGAAGCCGAAGGCTCCGTAGCCGCGGGCGCCACTACCCAGTCATACAAGACCTATTCGCAGCATTCCTATGGCGCGCATTTCGCAGAGGTCGCTGTCGATTGCGATACCGGTGAAATCCGCATGCGCCGGATGCTGACTGTGATCGGCGCGGGCCGTATCCTCAACGCCAAGACCGCGCGCTCGCAAATCATCGGCGGCATGACCTGGGGGATCGGTGCAGCGCTGATGGAGCAGACGGTGCTCGATCCGCGCTACGGCCACTTCGTCAATCACGATCTTGCCGAGTATCATGTGCCGGTCAATGGCGATGTCCCCGATATGGAGGTCGCCTTCCTCGAGGAAGATGACGACAAGGCCAACCCGCTTGGCGCAAAGGGTCTCGGCGAGCTCGGCGTGTGCGGTGCCGGGGCAGCTGTCGCCAACGCCATTTACAACGCGACCGGCGTGCGAGTGCGTGAATTTCCCATCACCTTGGACAAGGTGCTGCCTGCCTTGCCTGTGATCGCCATTTGACTCTGCAAATTGTCAGCGCCTCCTCGCCCTCAAGGGTGACCGCGACGCCGGTGGTTGACAGTGTCATCCAGCCCTTCCATACAAACGCGGTCAATGTTCTCAGGGCGGGGTGAAAGTCCCCACCGGCGGTGAAGGGTTTCGGCCCAAGCCCGCGAGCGCCTTCCAGATGATCGGAAGGGTCAGCAGATCCGGTGTGATTCCGGAGCCGACGGTCAAAGTCCGGATGGAAGAGAACGAATGGAAGACGGTCCGCTTTCGCGGTTCGGATTCCATATCGTGCGTCCTGATTCTGGTTCGAAACGGAAGGATGGACCCATGAATCAGCATTCCCGGAAAAACTATGAAACGATCCGCGTTGCCGTCATTCGGGCGCGCTGGCACGCCGACATCGTCGACCAATGCGTTGCAGCGTTCGAGGCGGAACTGGCGGTTCTCGGGGAGAAACGCTTTGCCGTCGATGTCTTCGACGTGCCGGGTGCCTATGAGATTCCCCTGCATGCAAAGACCTTGGCCCAGACCGGTCGCTATGCGGCGATCCTCGGCGCGGCGTTTGTCGTCAATGGCGGCATCTACCGCCATGAATTCGTGGCGGGCGCTGTCATCGACGGCATGATGAACGTGCAATTGTCGACTGGCGTGCCCGTGCTTTCGGCGGTGCTGACGCCGCACAACTACCATGACAGCGCGGACCATCACCGCTTCTTCTTTGAGCATTTCAAGGTCAAGGGCAAAGAGGCGGCCAGTGCCTGCGTGCAACTGCTGGCGGCACGCGAACGCATCGCGGCATGAAATCTCCGTCGCGGGTGGAAATCCCGGTAAGGCGCTGTAGTATCTCACGAAAACCAGGGAGGATGCCGGTGCAGACCAAGAAGATCATCAATGACGGTAACCGCTCCGTCGACGAGATGCTGGAGGGCATCCTGGCTGCGCATCCGCGCCATCTCAAAAGTGCGGAGGGAAGTCCGCGCTCCATCATCGCCCGCGACGGCCCACGCCCCGGCAAGGTCGGCCTCGTCATCGGCGGTGGCTCCGGCCACGAGCCGACCTTCCTCGGCTTCGTCGGCAAGGGGCTGGCCGACGCCGCCGCAATCGGCAATGTCTTCGCGTCGCCGCCGCCCGACCCGATCCTCGAATGCACCAAGGCGGCCAGCGGCGGCGCCGGCGTGCTGTTCATGTACGGCAACTATGCCGGCGACGTGATGAACTTCGACATGGCCGCCGAAATGGCGGCAATGGACGACATCGAGGTGCGCACCTTGCTGACCACCGACGACGTGCCATCGGCCCCCCGAGACCAGAGACACAGAAGGCGTGGTGTCGCCGGCAATTTCTTCATTTTCAAGGCCGCCGGTGCCGCATGCGACCAGATGCTGTCATTCGATGAATGCGAGCGTATCGCCAGGAAGGCCAACGATCACACCTTCACCATGGGCGTGGCGCTGTCGCCCTGCTCGCTGCCGCAGACCCGCCGGCCCAATTTCGAGATCGGCCCGGACGAGATGGAGATCGGCATGGGCATCCACGGCGAGCCCGGCACCGCGCGTGGAAAGTTGAAAACCGCCGACGAGATCACCGACGAAATGCTGGACAAGGTCCTCGACGAGATGGCACCGGCGCGCGGCGATAAGGTCGCCGTGCTCGTCAATTCACTCGGCTCAACGCCGTTGATGGAGCTTTACATCATGAATCGGCGCGTCAAGCAGAGGCTCGACGACATCGGCGTTTCCGTCCACGCGACCTGGGTCGGCAATTATTGCACGTCGCTCGAAATGGCCGGCGCCTCGGTGACGCTGATGCATCTCGACGGCGAATTGCAGGCGATGCTCGACCATCCTTGTGACTGCGCCATGTTCCGCGCCGGCTGAGAGAGCATCATGACGTCCACCGATACGGCCAAATTGAAAAGAATGTTCGATGCGATCGCCGCGGCGATCGACGCCGACAAGGACAGGCTCTGCCGGCTCGACGGCGTCATCGGCGACGCCGACCATGGCATCGCCATGGCACTAGGCTTCGGCGCTGTGCGCGACGCGCTGGACCAGATCGATGCGTCGACCGAGCCGACGGCATTGCTCAACACCGCGGCAAAGTCGTTTCTCAACGCAGTCGGCGCCTCGTCGGGCCCGCTCTATGCGACCGCCTTCATGCGCGGTGCCGCCGCCGTCAAAGGCAAGGCAATTCTGGAGGACGCTGACGTCATCTCCATGTTCCGGGCGATGGCGCAAGGGATCCAGGATCGCGGCAAGGCCGAGCTCGGCGAAAAAACCATGGTCGACGCCTGGCTGCCGGCAGCGCAGGCAGCGGGTGTCGCGCGGGAAGCCGGCAAGAGCCTGTCCGAGAGCCTGGAAGCGGCACTTGCCGCGGCCGAAAGCGGCGCCGAGGCGACCAAGGACATGATCGCCACCAAGGGCCGCTCTTCGCGTCTCGGCGAGCGCTCGATCGGCCACGTCGATCCTGGCGCCGCATCGGCCGTGACGATCATCAGGGCGATGCGGAACAGTCTGGCTTAGCCCCGCTTCGCCGCGTCGAGCCTGTCGATGGCCTGGACATTGCCGGCCGATGGTCCCTTCTCATCGAATTCCGATGCGAGCCAGGCGTCGACGATCGACTTGGCCAGTTCCGGGCCGATGACGCGCGCGCCCATGGTGATGATCTGGGCGTTGTTGGATTTCGCCGCGCGCTCGGCCGAATAGGTGTCGTGGGTGAGTGCGGCGCGAATGCCGGGCACCTTGTTGGCGGAAATGGATACGCCGATGCCGGTGCCGCAAAACAGGATGCCGCGATCGTTCTCGCCGTCCAGGATGGTCTGGGCGAGCTTCTGCGACAGGTCGGCATAGTAGCCCGCCTGGCTGAGGTCGCTAACCGTGAGGCCGGGCTTGGTGGCGAGGTGAGCGGCAATGACGTCGAGCAGCGGCTTGCCGGCGCTGTCGGCTCCAATGGCTATTTTCATGTTCGGTTTCCTTCCTGTTCGATGCTTCAGATCGCCGCCGAGGCGCGTTTGAGGATGTCGATGTAGCCTTCCGCCTGCCAGGCGGAACGGCCGATGAACAAGCCGTCTATATTGGGCTGGCCGACCAGTTCGGCGGCATTTTGCGGATTGACGCTGCCGCCATAAAGCACCGGCGGCACCACCGGCAGCAGGTCGCGGGCGATTTTCTTGATCAGCGCCTGCTGCCTGTCGGCATAATCAGAACTGGCCGGCACGCCCTTGTCGCCGATCGCCCAGACCGGCTCATAGGCAAACAGGATCGTCGCCGCCTTCGCCGCCCCTTCGAGAAACTGCAGTGCGCCGTGCACCTGCAGGGCCAGTATCGCAGCGGCCTGCCCGCTGTTGCGTTGAGCCAAGGTCTCGCCGACGCAGATGAGTGGCACGAGACCGTGCTTCACCGCCGCTGCAGTCTTCAGCCCGACAGCCTTGTCGGTCTCGCCGAAATGCTCGCGCCGTTCACTGTGGCCCAACTCTACCACATCAAGTTCGCAGTCTTTCAGCATTACCGGCGAGATCTCGCCGGTCCAGGCACCGGCGTCGGCCCAATGCATGTTCTGCGCGCCAACCTTGATGCGTGTCGGCGACAGCGCTTTCTTGACCTCGCGGACCGCCGTGAAGGGCGGGATGACGAAAGGCTGAATGCGCTCGTCGAAACCGGGGACGAACTCCGCCAGCGCCTCGGCGAAAGCCATCGCCTCGGCGAGCGTCTTGTTCATTTTCCAGCTGGTGCCGACCCAATAAACCATACGCGCCCTCCTACTCTGCGATCACCGTCAGCAAAACGCCAGCGCCATCCAGTGCGGCGCGCATCTGCGGCTGCGGCTCGCGGCCGGTGAAGACCATGTCGAAGGCCTTGAGATCGGTCAGGAAGTGCAAGGCGGTGCGGCCAAACTTGCCGTGATCGGCCAGCAGATATTTGCGCGCTGCTGCAGCCATCATCAGCCGTTTGGTCTGGACCACTTCCTGATCCTGGTGAAAGGCAGAGGCACCATGGATGGCCGATGAAGACAGGAAGGCGACATCTGCGCGCAAAGATTTCAGCGTGTCTTCGGCGAGCAGGCCGAAGAAGCCGTGGAACTTCTTGCTGTATTGGCCGCCAAGCGCAATCAGGTCGATGCCGGCAACGCCCGCCAAATCCTGGATGACAGCCAGGTTGTTCGAGATCACCGTCAGCGGACGCAGATCGGCAAGGTGCCGAGCAACGCCGCCCGCGGTCGAGCCGTCGTCGATGATCACCGTCTGGCCCGGCTCGATCATCCTCACGGCGGCGACGGCGATGCGCTGCTTTTCATCGCCGGCCAGCCGCTGGCGGTAACGGAAATCGCTTTCGAAAAGGCTGCTCGGCTGGATCGAGGCGCCGCCGCGCACCTTGCGCAGAAAGCCGCTTTCCTCGAGCTCGTCGAGGTCGCGGTGGACGGTCATCTTCGACACGCCGAAGCGTGAGGCAAGATCGTCGACACTGGCGGTGCCGGTGTCCATCAGAAAATCCATGATGCCTTGCCGACGGCCGTCGCTCTTCATTTCCGCCGCTTCCTCGTACACCCCGGTTCCGGGACATAACAGAAAACGTCGCACAGGCCACCAAATTTTTTGTGATAATGTTATATCTCTATGGGATATCATGACGCTTCTGGGCGCGTGCTGTAACAAGAATTGCTGCCGGCCGAGCGCCCAGCGGTTGCGGTGCCGCGGAAATCCGGCCAGAAGCATCAGGGGCTCGACGATAACCGAACAGCCCGCAAACACTGGCCCGAAACCGGATACGGGAGACTACTGAGTGGCTCGCATCACACTGAGACAATTGCTCGATCATGCCGCCGAATACGGCTATGGCGTGCCTGCCTTCAACATGAACAATATGGAACAGGGCCTCGCCATCATGGAGGCAGCCGAGGAGACCAAATCGCCGGTTATCCTGCAGGCGAGCCGCGGTGCGCGAGCCTACGCCAACGACGTGGTGCTGGCCAAGCTGATCGACGCGCTGGTCGAAATCCATCCCGATATCCCGGTCTGCATGCATCTCGACCATGGCAACAACGAAGCGACCTGCGTCACCGCGATCCAGCACGGCTTCACTTCGGTGATGATGGACGGATCGCTGAAGGAAGACGGCAAGACTCCGGCCGACTACGCCTATAATTCCGGCATCACCCGCCGCGTCGTCGACATGGCGCATTGGGGCGGCGTCTCGGTGGAAGGCGAGATCGGCGTTCTCGGATCGCTGGAGATGGGTGGCGGCGAGCAGGAGGACGGCCATGGCGTCGAGGGCGTCATCAGCCACGACCAGCTGCTGACCGATCCCGTGCAGGCCGAACAGTTCGTGCGCGACACCCGTGTCGATGCGCTGGCCGTCGCCATGGGCACCAGCCACGGCGCCTACAAGTTCAGCCGCAAGCCGGACGGCGCTGTGCTCGCCATGAACGTCATCGAGGAAATTCACCGCCGCCTGCCGAGCATGCATCTCGTCATGCACGGCTCGTCCTCGGTGCCGGAAGAGCTGCAGGAGATCATCAACAAATATGGCGGTCAGATGAAGCCGACATGGGGGGTGCCGGTCGAGGAGATCCAGCGCGGCATCAAGCACGGGGTGCGCAAAATCAACATCGATACCGACAACCGCATGGCGCTGACCGGCGCGATCCGCAAGGTGCTGACCGAGAACCCGAGCGAATTCGACCCGCGCAAATATCTGACGCCGGCAATGGCCGCCATGCGAAAGCTGTGCAAGGAGCGTTTCGAGCAGTTCGGTACCGCTGGCAACGCACCGAAGATCAAGCCGCTGCCGCTGTCGGAAATGGCCAAGCGCTACAAGTCGGGAAGCCTCGATCCGAAATTCGGCTGACGTTCTGGATGAGCAGGAGCCGCATCGCTCCTGCTCATCCCATCATGCTCGTGGCAAGAGATCGGCCCTGCCGGTCTCGATAAATGGTGCCCAGTAGTCGACCGACTCGCGGATCATGGCGATGACCTTGTGGTCGACGGGCTCGCGCTCGCGGAACGACAATTCGAGGCAGATCTCGTTGTCGACGCCGCCGCCACGGCGAATCGTCTCCAGCAGCTTTTCCGGTGTGATGCGGCCGTCCTTGTTGTGGGCGGCAATGAACGGCCAATGGCCACCCTTGTTCATCGACGACTGCTTGACGTGGATGATCGGTGATTGCTTTGGAAAGGCTTCGGCCCAGGCATAAGGGTCGATGTCGTCCGGATTGCTCGACGTCACGTCGCCATGGTCGATGTCGACCATCATGTTGAGCGGGATCGCCATCCCTGCCGCATCGATCTCGCGCTGCAGCGTCCGGCAGCTCTCGATCGTATGGCCGAACTCGCGGCCGACCGACATCGGCTCCCAGAACAGGTAGATCAAGCCGGCGGCCCGGGCATGCTCGGCAACCTCGCGCCAGCACGCCAGCGCGATGTCGAAAAGCCGCGCGCGACGTTCAGGATCGTCGTAATCCCGGTGGGTGAAGATCGCGAACTGCGTACCCATGCCGCCGGCGCCGAGCTCGGCCGAAATTTCGGCAAAGGTCTTGAACCAGTCGACGTAGTAGCGCCGCACGTCGGCATCGGGATGGCCGAAATGATTGAGCCGCCCGTAAGGGCCGGTCATCGCCGAGGTCACGCGCACCCCGGTGCGGTTGAGAGCGGAGCGGAACAGGCGGGTGAATTTGGCGATCGTTGCCGCCGGCCAGCCGGGATTGATGAATTCATGCGTGAGCTGCACGTCGCGGATGCCGATGTCGTAGGCGATCGTATCGATCAGGTCGTCCGGCTCGGCAAAACGGTTGACCAGCGGATTGGTGTTGAGGGACAGCGTAAAGGCCATCAGCCGGCCTTCGCCAGCCGATTCGAACACCAGTCCTCGAACGCTTCTCTCTCCGCGCTGGACAGATGCAGGCCGTGCTTGGTGCGTCGTTCGAGAATATCGGCCGCGGTCTCGGCCCATTCGTGCTCGAGCAGGTAGTTGGCTTCGCGCTCGAAAAAATCCTTGCCGAAGCGCCGGCCCAGTTCGGGGAGCGAACCGGCCGCGCCGACCAGATCACGCGTCCTTGTGCCATAGAGCCGGCCATAATGCTTGACCAGGGAGGCGGGCATCCAGGGATATTCTTGGCCGAGGTCACCGAGGAACTGCTCGAAATCGGCATTGGCGATATCGCCGCCCGGCAGATGCCCTTTCGAGGTCCACGGCTTGCCCATCTTCGGAAAGAACGGGGCGATGCGGTCCAGCGCGTGCTCGGCCAATTTGCGGAAGGTGGTGATCTTGCCGCCGAAGACGGAAAGCAGCGGCGCCTGCCCTGCCGAAGCGTCGAGTTCGAAAATATAATCGCGGGTCACCGCACTCGGATTGTCGGCATTGTCGTCATAGAGCGGCCTGACGCCGGAAAACGAATGAACGACGTCGCTGCGCGCAAGCTGGCGCTTGAAGTAGCGGTTGACCACCTTGATCAAATAATCGATCTCGCCGGCATCCGCGGTCACGTCTTCCGGCCGCCCGTCATAGGGGATGTCGGTGGTGCCGATCAGCGCCAGATCGTTCTGGTAGGGATTGATGAAGATCACGCGCTTGTCGCTGTTTTGGACGAGATAGGCCTGTCGCCCTTCCCAGAATTTTGGCACGACAATGTGGCTGCCCTTGACCAGGCGCACGTTCCGCTTGGAGTTCTGGCCGGCCACGCGGTTGACGATGTCGTTGACCCAGGGACCGCCGGCGTTGATCAGCGCCCGTGCCCGGACTGTGGTCCTGACGCCGGTTCGACCGTCGCGCATCTCCACCGACCACAGGCCGTGTTCGCGACGGGCGGCAATGCAGGCGGTGCGGGTGAATATCCTGGCCCCACGCTCCGCGGCGTCGAGCGCGTTGATGACGACCAGGCGGGCGTCGTCGACCCAGCAGTCGGAATATTCGAAGCCGCGCTTGAAGGCGTCTTTGATCGGCGCGCCTTCGGGTGCGGTGCGCAGGTCCAGCGTGCGGGTGGCCGGCAGCCGCTTGCGGCCGCCAAGATGATCGTAGAGGAACAGGCCGAGCCGGACCAGCCAGGCCGGCCGGTCATCGGGGCTATGCGGCAGCACGAAGCGCATAGGCCAGATGATATGCGGCGCGGATTCGAGCAGCACCTCGCGCTCGATCAGCGCCTCCCGCACCAGGCGGAACTCGTAATATTCGAGATAGCGCAAACCGCCATGAACGAGCTTTCCCGATCGCGAACTGGTGCCCTCGGCGAGATCGTCTTTTTCGCAAAGAATGACCGACAGGCCCCGGCCCGCCGCATCGCGCGCGATTCCGGCGCCATTGACGCCGCCGCCGACGACGAAGAGGTCGACGATTTCGGTTTCACCGTTCATCTCGCTCGATGCCCTGTCGTCAGCATGGATTGACCGGAGGCAGACCGGCGATGAAGCGGCGCACTTCCTCGGCCGCCTGCTCGGCCGCATAAGTCACCGTGCGCACCGACGCGCCGGCGATATGCGGCGTCAGTGTCACGTTCGGCAGCTGCAGCAAGGGCCAGTCGGCAGGCACCGGCTCGACGGCGAACGTCTCCAACATGGCACTGCCGATCTGTCCCGAGACGAGCGCCTCGTAGAGTGCATCGTAGTCGACCAGCGGTCCGCGCGCGGTATTGACGAAGATTACGCCTGGCTTCATCCGGGCAATAGCGTCCTTGCCGATGAGACCGCGCGTCTCTTCGGTGACCCGAGAATGCAGCGTGACCACATCGGAGCGCGACAGCAGATCGTCCAGCGCTACCAGCTCGACGCCGGCATTGCGGTCCTCGACGCTCAACTGCACATAGGGATCGCAGACCAGGATGCGACAGCCGAAAGCACGCAGCAGCCGAACCAGCCTGGTGCCGATATTGCCATAGCCGATGACGCCAACGGTCATTTCGTTGAGCTCGCGGCCGGTGCGGTCGGCGCGGTAGAGATCGCCGCGCCACTCGCCCTTGCGCAAGGCTTCGTGACCGACGCGGATCAGCCGCGTTTCGGCGAGAATGGCGCCAATGGTGAACTCGGCCACCGCGCTGGCGTTGCGGCCGGGCACATTGACCACCGTGATGCCATGGGTCTTGGCGGCAGCCATGTCGATGTTGATCGGCCCGCCGCGCGACACCGCAACCAGCTTGAGTGTGGGCAGGCGCTGCATCATGGCTTCGGAGAGCGGCGCAAGCTGGGTAACAAAAATTTCGGCATCGCCGATAAAATCGACCACCTCGTCCGGATCGCCGAAATACTCCTTGACCTTGTCGAGGCCGAGCGCCGCATTGCCGAATTGCATCGGCTCGTCGGGCCAAGCGGTTTCAACGGTGCGGATGTCGAGATTGTCGCCGCAGGCCGCCTCGATTTTCTCGCGAAACACGTTCGGAAGCATGAAGCGGTCGCCGATGATCGCAATTTTCTTGGGCATGCTCTTCTCAATTCACGTCGGTTTGCCTGGACGCGGCCAGCGAACGCCAGACTGGCCGCAGCGCCTCGTGCGCCAATGTGTAGGACGGAGCCATCGCCTCATAGGCAGCGGCAAGTTTTCGATCGCTGGGCTCGGACGCACGGAGCAACGGTGTGACCCATTCACTGACGCAATCGTCCATCGATGCGTACTGGCCGACGCAGACCGCAGCAATCATTGCAGCGCCCGCCGCACCGGCCTCCTCGCGCTCGCTGGTGCGAATGTCGGCGCCGATCGCAGCACCCAGGATATTGCGCAGCGCCGGGCTCCTGGCCGCTCCGCCGGTCAGGCGGATTTCCTTGGGCAGCGGCCCCATGGCGGCGTAGCAATCGCGTGCCGCGAAAGCCAGTCCCTCGAACACCGCACGAACCATGTCGGCATAGCCGTGCCTGGACGAAATGCCGATGAAGCCGGCCCGGGCATTGGCATCGACGAACGGGCCTCGCTCGCCGGCCTCCGAGACATAAGGCTGGTAGAGCAACGAGCCTGGCTCGGACGACGATATCCACTGGTCGACCAGCGCGATCATCTCGCCATTGGTCCGTGTGATACCTTGCGAGGCGAGAATGCCGGAGGCGAGGCCAAGGACCCAGTCAATATTGAGCGTTGCCGCCATGTTCGACTGCATCTGCGCAAAGACGCCCGGTGCCGGCATCGTCATCGTGTAGCCGGTTGCAGCCTCATTGAGCAGAACCTCCTCCGGCGTTTCGGCAAGCCGCATATGCATTCCGGTGGAGCCAATGATCGAGCATCCCGGCTTGCGCTCGCGATCGAACAGGCCGGCGCCAAGCGCCGTGCAGGCGACATCGACATAGGCCAGAACGACCGGCGTGCCGGCGAGCAGACCGGTCGCTTTGGCTGCTGCCGCCGACAGCGAGGTGCTTTGCCTGGTGCCATCTACGATCGGCGGCAGCAGATGCCGGAGATCGGTGACTCCGAGTACCTCGAGCACATCATCTGAATAGCCGCGCGTGCGGAAGTCGCCGAAGGTAAAGGTGCCCTCGGACGGGTCGGTGGCGCGTTGGCCGGTCAACTTGAAATAGAGCCAGTCCTTGCAGTGGAAGGCCGTCGCTGCATTGGCAAGCATCGCGGGCATGTGGCGCTTCATGAAGACGAACTGCGATCCTTGCTGGCAGGCAGCGAGCCCGCTGCCGGTCTTTTCGAAGCGCAGCCGGTCCTCGGGCCGCGCGCGTATCTCCTCGACGACCGCGGCAGCGCGCGCGTCGAGCCACAGCCAGCCCTTGGCCACCGGCTCACCATCCTTGTCGATCAACCAGGTGCCGTCGCCCTGCCCGGTCACGGCGATGGCAATGGTCCGGCTGGCGAGGTCCGGCACCTTGTTGGCAAGCTCGCGCAAGGTCGTCGCGGTATCGGCCCAGGTGCGTGTCAAGTCCTGCTCGGCGCCGCCGCCCGGCAGTGTCTCGTACTTGTTGGGCAGCGCGGCGGCCGCGATCTGCCTGCCCGCCGTGTCGAAGGCGACGGATTTCATGACAGACGTGCCGGCGTCGACGCCGATCAGCACATCCCGCATCAGGCAAGCTCCGTGCCATGCGAAATGGCGTCACCGCTCGCCTGATCGAAGACGTGCAGGTTTTTTGGATCGATGCTGACCTTGATCGGCGCCCCGAGCTCCAGGCGGGTCCGGTCATGCTCAACCAGAACCAGCGAACCGCCGGCGAAATCGGCGGCGATATGGGTCTGATCGCCGAGCCATTGATTGGCCGAAACCGTGGCCGGCACGCCGTCCTTGGAGCGGCGGACAGCATAAGGCCTGACGCCGATGACGACGCGCTGCCGGTTGAGCAATTCGTCGCGAACCGGGCCGCTGAAGGCATCCTTGTCGTAGTCGAGCGAAAGCCCGTCGGGCAGCTTGAGATTGATCTTGCCGTCAGTCGTGCCGACATAGGCTTCGAAGACATTCATTGGCGGCTCGCCAACGAAGGTGCCGGTGAACAGGTTTGCCGGCCGCTCCTTGATCCTGTCAGGCGTATCGAACTGCTGCAGCACGCCGCCTTCCATGACGGCGATACGGTCGGCCAGCGCATTGGCCTCCGTCTGATCGTGGGTGACCAGGATCGCGGTCAGGCCGCGCTCCTTGATGAAGTGCTTGATGCGGCCGCGCAGCACAGCGCGAAGCTGCGGCTCGAGTTGGCCCATCGGCTCGTCCAGCAGGTGCAGGTTGGCTTCGCGGATCAGCGCCCGGCCGAGGCTGGCGCGCTGCTGCTGGCCGCCGGAGATCGAGCTCGGATAGCGCTCGAGAATGTCCTCTATCTCAAGCAGCTTGGCGATATGAGCAACCTTTGCATCGACCGCGCTCTTAGCCAGCCTGGCAGCCTTGAGGGCGAAGGCCATGTTCTCGCGCACGGTCAGGGGCGGGTAGAGCGAATAGCCCTCGAAGGCCATCGCGACGTTGCGCTTGACCGGCGGCAACGTGTGCACCTTGCGGCCGGCAACCGAGATTGTGCCGCGCGAGACCTCTTCGAAGCCTGCGATCATGCGCAATGTCGAGGTCTTGCCGCAGCCGGATGAGCCGAGCAGTGCCACGATCTCGCCCTTGGCGATTTCCATCGTCAGGTTCTTGACGGCGTGCACGCCGCGGTCGACCGGACCGTAGAACTTGTCGACGCCCGAAATGGTGATTGCGCTCGGGCTCATGCCGCTTCTCCACTGCGCAAATTGACGACATTTTTCGAGCCAATGCGCTCGCCGCTTGCACGATCGAACAGCAGGGCGCTTTTGCTGTCGACAGCGATATGCGCCCTGCCCTCGGATTGACCCGGTATCCCGGACGGACGCGAAACCAGGATTTCACGGCCTCGCACGGTGCGCACCAGTGTGACGATCTTCTCGTTGAGCGGCGTCTCGGCCTCGACCGTCACCGGGATGGCGCCGGACGTGCCTTCGTCAACAAAGGCCAGCGCCTCCGGCCGCAAGCCGATCACGCAGTCACGGCCGACCGCCGCCTCATGCGCGCCGGCCAGATGGACCTGGACATTGGACAGGCCGACATAGACGCCCTTGGCATCCCGGGACGGCTTGACGTCGAGCAGGTTGATGGTCGGGTCGCCGAACAGCCGGGCGATCTCGACGTTGGCCGGCTCGCGATAGATCTGTTCGGGTGTGCCTAGCTGTTTCACGACGCCTTGCGACATCACTGCGATGCGATCGCCAAGCGCCATCGCTTCCTTGTAGTCCTGGGTGACGTAGACAACAGTTGCGCCACGATCGGCGAGCAGTCTTGGCAGTTCGAGCCGCATTTCGAAGCGCAATTTGGCATCGACGTTGCGCAAGGGATCATCGAGCAGCAGAAGCGGCGGCGAGCCGACCAGGGCGCGGGCAAGCGCAGTGCGCTGCTTCTGGCCGTTGGACAGCGCCCGCGGCTTGTGGCTGAGCACATGGCCGATCTTCAACAGCTTGCCGACGCTCTCGACGCCAGCCTTGATCGCGCCCTGCGACGAATGCTTCGCCTGCAGCGGCGTGGCGATGTTGTCGAACGCCGTCATATGCGGGAACAGCGCGAAGTTCTGGAATGCCATGCCGACGCCGCGGAACTCGGCGTCGACGTCGGTCATGTCCTCGCCGCCGATGAGGATCTTTCCCTCGTCGGGGTCGATGACGCCGGCGACCAGCCGCAATAGCACCGTCTTGCCGGCGCCGGACGGCCCGAACAGGACCAGCGTTTCGCCGTCGGCGACGGTCAGCGACAGATTGTCGAGAACGGTCTGGCTTTTGTAGCGCTTGACGATGTTTCGCAGTTCGAGGCTTGCCATCGGACTATCCTTTCACCGCGCCAAGCGACAGGCCTTCGACGAGATAGCGCTGCGCATAAAGCGCGAGCGCCAGCGTCGGCGTGATCGACAGCACGATCGCGGCTGAGATCTGGCCGTACTGGATGCCGGAGGAGGTGATGAACGCCAGCGCGCCGACCGTCACAGGCTGCTTGTCGGCCGAGGCGAGCACCAGCGCAAAGACGAAATTGTTCCAGGCGAAGATGAAGGCGAGCAGGCCGGCAGCGGCAATGCCCGGCCCGGCGAGCGGCAACGCGATCTTGCGGAAGGTGGCAAACCAGGAATGGCCGGCAATGCGGTAGGCGTATTCGATGTCGGCCGGAATATCCTCGAAATAGCCGCGCACGATCCACAGGATCAGCGGCAGGCAGATCAGCTGGTAGACCCAGATCAGCCCGATATAGGTGTTGGCCAGCCCGAGCTTCTGGAAATAGAGGGTGAGCGGCAAAAGCACCAGCAGCGCCGGCGCGAACCGGAACGACAGCAGCGTGAAGGCGATGTCCTCCGAGCCGCGGAATTTGTGCCGGGCAAAGGCATAGGCTGCGGGAACGCCGAGCAGTAGCGCGACGGCAACCGAGGTGACCGACAGGAAGACGGAATTCCAGAGATTGCGCATGAAGGCGATGTCGAGCGTGCCGGCTGCCGTCATCAGCTTGCCTGTGATCAAGGCGGTGTAGTTGGCGAGCGTCGGCTCGAAGACAAGCTGCGGCGGGATCCGCAGGATTGTCTCGTTGGTCTGGAACGACATCATCAGGATCCAGACGATCGGGAACATGAAGAAGATCACGACCAGCGCCAGGGCTATGCCACGCAGGATGCGTTCGAGAAGGGAGGTGTGTTCCATGCCAGCCTCCTATGCATGGCCGCGGGCGCGTTCGCGCAGCCGCAGCCAGTTCTTGATGAAAATGTTCGAGAGGAAATAGGTGATCGCCCACAGGATGATCATCAGTGCTGCGGAGCGGCCGACATTGGTCGACTGGAAGAAGTTGAGATAGGCCTCCACCTGGAAGACGGTCAGCGTATCGCCCGGGCCGCCTTGGGTCATGGCGTAGATGATGTCGAACTGCTGGATTGAATCGAGCAGGCGGAACAGCGTCGCTGTCAGGATATAGGGGGTCAGCATCGGCAGGGTGATGCGGAAGAAGACGAAGCTGCGCGGCACGCCGTCGAGTGCTGCCGCCTCGAAGGGCTGCGTCGGCAGGCTGCGCAGTCCGGCAAGCAGTAGGATCATGATGAAAGGCGTGTAGACCCAGATGTCAACAAGGACGACGGTGAGCAATGCCGTCGACGGAGACGAGGCCCAGCGGAAATCCTGCAGCCCGATCAGGCTAGCGAGATAGCTGAGCACACCGAAGCCGGGATTGGTCATCAGCTTCCACATCAGCGCGGCGAGCGCCGGCGCCGTCATCAGCGGCATCAACAGCATGATCGAGATGAAGTTGTTTAACGTCGAGCGCTTCTGCAGCAGCATGGCGATGCCGAGACCGAGAAGCAGCTCGAGCACGACGGTGATGCCGGCGTAGAGCAGCGAAATCTCCAGCGTGTTCCAGAACTTCGGGTCGGTGAAGAAGGAGATATAGTTGTCGCCCCAGTTGAACTGCCGCGCCCAGGGTTGGCTCAACCGGTAGCGCTGGAACGAATAGACCACCGAGGTCAGGAACGGGATCAGGATTCCGATGCAGACCAGCAGGGCCGGCAGGCTGAGGAGGTAAGGCAGCACACGCTTGCTGATCCTGAAGCCCGACGGCCCGTTTCTTTGTATTGTCGCCGCAGTCATCTGCTGCTCCGTCATCCTGTTGCTTCGCCGTCCCGGCCGCCCAAGGGAGCAAGGCGGCCGGTCGGGCGAGCAGGCGGCACCTTTCGGGACCGCGTCGCAAACGATCACATCTCAAAGGCTGGCCCGCGACGGGCCAGCCTTTGCCGCGCCTTAGCCGAGCCCGGCTTCCTTGAGCTGACCGTTGATGCTCTCGGCCAGCTTGTCGAGGCCCTCGTCGACCGGCACTTCCTTGGCCACCATCTTCTGCAGCGTCGCCGCCCATTCGGTGGTGAGATCGAAGAACAGCGGCTGCGGAGTGAACTTGATGCTGGCGCCCGGCGCCGAGACGTCGAACATCTCGACATAACCGGGATAGCTCTTGTTCAACTTGTCCCGGAACATCTGGTCGTTCCAGACCGACTGGCGGACCGGATTGACGAAGTCCATCTTGGTCGCACCGAACAGTGCATGCTCGGGTCCGGATGCCCATTGCATGAAGTACCAGGTGGCGTCCTTGTCCTTGGAGAAGTTGGACATCGACAGCGACCAGATCCAGATATTGGGCGTCGGTGCCTTGGCGGCGGGATTGGCCTTGAACGCCGCGAAGGCGAGCTTGCCGGCCATCTTGTTATCGCCGCCATTCATGAAGTAGCCGAGAATGTCGGCATCGTAGATCATCGCCGAGGCGCCTGCACCGAGATCGGTGCCGACCTGGTACCAGGTATAGGTCGACCAGTCCTTCGGGCCGCTCTCCTGAATCATCTGGACCCACTGTTTGTGGAAAGCCTTGGATTCGGCGGTGCTCATCGCGGCCGACAGCTTGCCGTCAGCCGAGACGTTCAGGTCCTTCTGGTCGAAATTGGCGTAGGCCGACAGGAAGCCCGGGTGGATCGTTGCCCAGGAGCGCGAGCCGCGCACGCCGATGCCGTAGACGCCACCGCCGACGTCCTTGGTGAGCTTCGCCGCCGTAGCGACCATCTCATCCATATTGCCGGGAACGCTGACGCCGACCTTGTCGAACATGCCCTTGTTGTAGGTGATGTTGTTCTGTTCGAAGCCCCACGGAATGCACCACTGCTTGGCGTCGTCGGAGCCGAGCACTCCGCCAGGCTGGCCGTTCCAGGCGCAGGACTTTCTGACGCCTGGCAGGAAGTCGTCCCAGGCATATTTCGGGTTGGTCTTGGCCGGATCCTTGATCCATTCGTTGAGGTCGGTGATCCAGCCGGCCGGGCCGTAGGTCCAGGTCATGTAGGCGCCGGTCATGAAGGCATCGTATTCGGGCGAGCTGGCCGACAGCGCGGCGGTAACCTTGTCGAAATAGACGTCTTCGGGGAACACGTCATAGACGACATTCATGCCGGTCAACTGCTTGAAATTGTCGAGGTTGGCGATCATCGCATCGGCGTAAGGATGCTTGTTGAGCAACAGCTTGATGGTCTTGCCCTTATGCGCCTGCCAGTCGAAATCAGCCGCCAGGGCGCGGGTCTGCCCGAAATTGAGCAGTGTGCCGGCGGTGCTGGCGGCAAGGCCCATTGCACCGAGGCCCTTGATCAGCCCACGGCGGTCGACTTGTCCACGCAGGAACGCGTCGATGAGGTCTTTCTCTTTCTCATGCATTTCTCTTCTCCTCCACAGGGTAGTTTCAACGAAATGGTTGCCGGCTACCCGACCGGCGTCTGTTCCACGAGCGATCGCGCCGTCCGCTCGTCGGTTATCAAGCCTTTGAGATAGCGGCCCTCCAGCACTGATTTGATGGCACGAACCTTCACCTTGCCGCCGGCCACGGCGACAATCCTGCGGTTGCTGATGTCTTCGCGCGCCAGCGCCAGCGCCCGGTCGGAAAGCGTCGTCGCAACGGCCTTTCCGGCGTCGTCGAAGAAATGCCCGAGCAGTTCGCCGACGCCGCCATTACGGCGGATCTCCTCCATCTCGCCCTTCTCGATCATACCGGTGGCGACAAGCGAGGCCTCACGCTCGGCGGTGCCGATGCCGGCGATAAGCAAGTCGGCGGACTTGGCGAGGTCGAAGACATCGCTGACGCCCTTCTGCCCGAGCAACACGGTTCGATCCTCGACCGTGTTGGCGAACATCGGTACGGGCATCACATAGGCCTCCGCACCGGTCCGTTCGGCGACGCGGTGGATGACGTCATGCGGATTGGCCGAGAACTTGCGCGTCAGGCCGCCAAGCAGCGAGACGAAACGGATCCGGCCGGCCGATATGCGCGGCAGATACTCCACGCAGGCGGCAAGCGTGCGGCCGTGGCCGACGCCGATCAGCGCCTCTTCGCCGCGTTCGATCTCGCGCTTGAGAAACTGCGCGCCGGCGATGCCGAGCGCCTTGAGCGGCAGGTCTTCGGCATCGAAGTCCGGAACTACCTCGCAATAGTCGAGGCCGTAGCGGCCGGACAACTCGTCCTCAAGCTCCACGCATTCGGAGACTTCGCCGTCGATATAGACTTTGACCAGGCCTTCCTGATTGGCCTTGGTGATCAGGCGATGCGCCTTGAGGCTGGTCAGGCCGAGCCGCTTGGCGACCTCCGACTGGGTCAGGCCGCCGGCATAGTGAAGCCAGGCGGCACGGGCTGCCATACCTGTCTCATCGTCGCGCAGCAGGCCGTTGCCAAAACCAACCATTTCCGCCCTTTGATATTTTTATCAGTTGCTGCAAAATTTTTCACAAGGCGTCGCCCGAGTCAAGCAACCGCTGCGTTTAAATCGCCGACCAGGAGCTTGCGGGCCGGGGTCGATAGGGCCGCGCTACCCAACGGGCAAGAAATCACACCAACCGCGCGCCATTTAAAACGTTTGCAATTTCGCTTGAAGTGATTACAAACGTTTCAAACTTCGTTCGGGAGGAACGATGCCGGCCCGCGTTACCACCCTCAAGGAACTTGCTGCGCAGCTCGGCCTGTCAATCACCACCGTTTCGCGGGCCCTTGCCGGCCACGAGCAGATCGCCTTGAAAACGCGCCAACGTGTCACCGAGGCCGCGCGCCTGGCCGGCTATGTGCCGAATACCGCAGCCCGCACGCTGGTCTCCGGCCGCAGCGGCTTTGTCGGCATGGTGCTGCCGATCCGCGGCCCCAATCTGGTCGATTCCTTCCTCGGCGAATTCGTCACAGGGCTCGGCGAAGGGCTGGTTTCGCACGGCTCCGACCTGATCCTGGCCGCAGCGGCGCAGGGCCAGTCGGAACTTTCCGTGCTTCGCCATGTCGTCGAATCGGGCCGCGCCGACGGGGTCATCGTCACCCGTATCGCCGAGGTCGACGAGCGGCTTGCCTATTTGCGCCAACGCAATTTCCCGTTCGTCGCGCATGGCAGGCTGCTCGACGGCGACTTTGCCTACCATTGGCTCGATACCGATGGCGCGCATGCTTTCGGCGAAGCCTTCGACATGCTCTACAACCTCGGACACCGGCATTTCGGCCTGGTGACGATTTCCGAGCCGATGACGTTTCGCCATCTTAGGCAGGATGGGCTCGCCGCCGCGATCGCCCGCCGGGGCGATCCGTCGGTCAGGCTCGATGTGGCGACGGCGCCGCGTTTCGATCGCGGTGCCCGCATCCAGGCGATCAACCGGCTGCTGCACGCTGCCGAGCGGCCGACGGCCATTGTCGCGCTGTTCGACGAGCTGGCGCTGACGGTCATGGAAGAGGCAGGGCGCGCCGGACTTGCCATTCCTCACGACCTGTCGGTGATCGGCTTCGACAACATAGCCGCCTCCGCCTATGCGCCGCCGGGGCTGACCACTTTCGACGCCTCGATCCGCCAGTGCGCGCGCGAGATCGGCGAGATGCTGCTGACCGTCATCGGCGACAGGCCGACCACGCCGCTGACGCGGCTGGTGCGGCCGATACTTGTCTCGCGGGCAAGCCATGGCCCGACACCTACAGGACGGAACTGACGCCTTAGCGGCGCACAACCAGGGAGGAAGATGACGATGAATGCGTTGAGGACATTGGCAGGTGCGGTGCTGGCGTTGTGGCTTGCTGCTGGCGCAGCACAAGCCCAGCAAGTGTTGTTCTGGTCGACACAGGCGCGACCAGTGGAAGAGACACAGAAGATGCGCAGCGAAGTGCTGAAGGGGTTTGACGGCCAGGTCGACTATCAGGTCGCCGAGGACGGGCCCTGGCTCACCCGCCTTCAGGCCGAACTGCAGGCCGGCTCCGGCACCATAGGCGTGCTCGGCGGCCTGCACGGAGACTTCTCCACCGTCGGCGCGAACCTTGTCGATCTGTCCGGCGTCGATCTCGGTGGCGTCAAGGTCAACGAGACCTACAAGAAGCTCGGCATGCTCGGCACCGGCGAGCAGAAGTACCTGCCATGGATGCAGGCCACCTTTCTGATGGCGGCCAACAAACAGGCGCTGCAATATCTGCCGGCCGGCACCGATCTCAACACCATCACTTATGACCAACTGATCGAGTGGGCGAAAAACATCGCGGAAAAGACTGGTTCACCCAAGTTCGGTTTTCCGGCCGGCCCGAAAGGGCTGAAGCATCGTTTCTTCGAGGGTTTTCTCCTTCCGTCTTATACCGGTTCGATGGTGACCAAGTTCCGCTCGGCGGAGGCCGAGACGGCGTGGAACAAATTCAAGGAGTTGTGGCAGTACACCAACCCGAATTCGACCAACTATGCCTTCATGCAGGAGCCGCTGCTGACCGGCGAAGTCTGGGTGGCATTCGACCACGTGGCGCGGCTTGCCGACGCCTTTAACCAGAAACCCAATGACTTCGTCGCCTTTCCGGCGCCGGCTGGCCCGGCAGGCCGCGGCTACATGCCGGTGGTGGCCGGTGTCGCTATCCCGAAGACCTCGCCTGACATGGACAAGGCCAAGGCGCTGGTCGCCTATATGCTGAAACCGGAAACCCAGATCGCGACGCTGAAGGCGACAAACTTCTTCCCCATCGTCGACGTCAAGCTGCCCGACGACATGCCGGCCTCGGTGAAGGCTTTCAGCCCAGTGATCGCCACCATGACAGCAGCTCCCGATGCGTTGCCGGCGCTGCTGCCGATGGGACTTGGCGGCCTCAGCGGCAAGTTCAATCAGATCTACACCGACAGCTTCGAGCGCATCGTGCTCGGCGGCGAGGATGTGCACGACGTGCTCGACGAACAGGCGACGGCGCTGAAAGCGATCATCGAACAGGCGAAGGCGCCGTGCTGGGCGCCCGACAAGCCATCGCAAGGCGCCTGCCCGGTCGATTAGGAATCCTCCCTGGGCGTCCGGATTTCCAGCGCGCCGGGCGCCCACCCTTTTTTCAAGCGTCGAATAGAGAGCGCTCCATGCACGGCAAGGCCCTTCCCTATCTGCTGCTGATGCCGGCGACGCTGTTCCTCTGCGTCTTCTTCCTCTACCCGTTCGCGCTGGTCGCCTTCGAGGCGTTCACCCGCGACGGCGGTTTTACGCTCGACAATTTCCGCACCATGGCGGGCAGCTGGAAGTTTCCGGTCACTGTCCGCAATACGCTGCTGCTGAGCGCCATCGTCGTGCCGATCCAACTGGTGATGGCGCTGCTGATGGCAACGGTGGTGTCGCGGCTTGAAACCGGGCGCAGCACCGCGCTTTACATCTTCGCTATTCCGCTCGGCATCTCCGATCTCGCCGCCGGGCTGATCTGGCTCGCCATCTTCGACCAGTCCGGCTTCCTGAACACCTTGCTCTCCAATCTCGGCGTCATCCACAGGCCGGTTATGTTCCTCGGCTATCAGAGCAAGCTGACGATCTTCATCGCCGTGGCGCTGGCCGAGATCTGGCGCGCGACCGCCATCATGATGGTCATTCTAGTCGCCGGCATGGGGCTGATCCCCCGGGAATACTACGAGGCGGCGGAGGTTTTTGGCGCTAGCCCGTGGAAGCGCTTCATCAAGATCACGCTGCCTCTGCTGCGCCCAAGCCTGCAGACGGCGATCATCCTGCGCGTCATCCTTGCCTTTGAAGTCTTTGCCGTGGTTGCAGCACTCGGCGGCACCAATCTGCCGGTGCTGATGGGCGAGACCTACAATTGGCAGTTCACGCTGCAGGACCGCAATGTCGCCGCCGCCATGGCGCTGTTCATCCTCGCCATCTCGATCGGTTTCACGCTGTTCTTCCTGCGGGTGCTGCGTGTGCCGAAGGAGGCGCGGATATGAGCACGGTCGCGGAACTCTCGATCGCCGCGCCTGAGGCCCGCAAAGCCGGTAACTGGTTGCTGGTCGCCACCGTCATCCTGCTTTGCGTCTGGGTGCTGCTGCCGATCTATCTGTTGATCGTCAACGCGCTGTCGTCGCCGGAAGAGGTGACCGCCTTTCCCAAGCGCTTCTTCCCGTCATTCGATTTCGGCAGCCTTTCTTTCTTCATCAATTTCGCCGGCGTCGCCAAGGCGCTGTGGAACTCCGTTCTCGTCGCCACGCTGACGATGCTCCTCTCGATCGGTTTCGGCGCACCCGCGGGCTACGCGCTGTCGCGCTTCGAATTCCGGGGCAAGGAAACGTTCCGTTTCCTCGTGCTGATGACCCGCGCCTTCCCGCTGCCGCTGCTGGCGCTACCGCTGGCGGTGATGTTCATCCGCACCGGCCTCGACGATACCGCGATCGGGCTGGCGCTGGTCCACACCACGCTGGCGCTGCCGTTTGCCGTGCTGATTACCTTCTCGCTGTTCTCCGGCATCCCAGTCGAGCTGGAGGAAGCTGCCTGGACACTCGGCTGCACGAGATTGCAGGCATTCCGAAAAGTCATTCTGCCGCTGGCGCTGCCGGGCATCGCGGCGTCGGCGGTGTTTGCCTTCACCATCTCCTGGAACGAGGTGTTTGCCGCCGCCGTGCTCACCATCGAGAACCGGACGCTGACCGCCTTCCTGCTGCAGAGCCTTGGCGAATCGCCGCTCTACCTCAAATTCGCCGGCGGTGCTGCCTTGGTTATCCCGGCGCTGATCTTCATCTTCGCCGTCCGCAAATATCTGTTCGCCATGTGGGGGATCGCCAACCGATGACGCGCACAAAAGAGAACGCCGATGGCTGAGATCGTCATCAAGCAGGTGGCAAAACGTTTCGGCGGCTTCACCGCGCTGCATTCGATCGACCTGACCATCGCCGACCAGGAATTCATGGTGCTGCTTGGCGCCTCGGGCTGCGGCAAGACCACGCTGCTGAGGATCGTCGCCGGGCTGGAAACGCCAAGCCAGGGCGAAGTCTGGATCGGCGGCCGTCGCGTCGACCATCTGCCGCCGCGCGACCGCGGCATCGCCATGGTGTTCCAGAATTACGCGGTCTTTCCGCACCTGACGGTATTCGAGAACATCGCCTTCGGCCTGCGCATGAAGAAGCTGCCGCAGCAGGAGGTCGACGGGCGCGTCAACCGCACCGCGGAGCTCATGCATATCGAGCAACTTTTGAAGCGCTATTCGGGCCAGCTTTCCGGCGGCCAGCGCCAGCGTGTGGCCGTCGCCCGCGCGCTCGCCATGGAGCCCGATGTGATCCTGATGGACGAGCCGCTGTCGAACCTCGACGCGCTGCTCAGGCTCGAAATGCGCGCCGAGCTCAAGGGCGTGCTGGCGGCGTCCAAGACCACCACCATCTACGTTACCCACGACCAGGTCGAGGCGATGAGCCTCGCCGACCGCATCGCCGTCATGCATCAAGGCCGTATCGTCCAGGCCGCCTCGCCAGTCGAGGTCTATCGTAATCCGGCCGCCCGCTTCGTCGGCTCCTTCATCGGCAACCCGCCGATGAATTTCATCCCGGCGACGAAGACGGCGAACGGCAGTTGGACCGTCGCCGGCCTGACGCTGCCCGGCCCCAAATCGGACAAGCAGACGATAGAGTTCGCCATTCGCCCCGAGGATGTGGACGCCGGCAACGAAGGTATTAACGCCACCGTGCGCGTCGTCGAGCCGCTCGGACCGCACACGCTGGCCACCTGCGACGTCGAGGGCGGCCTGTTTCGCGCCATCCTCGAATCGAATGCCACGGTCGCCGTCGGCGATCACTTGCGGCTTTCGCCCAAACCCGATCGCATCCGCTGGTTCGATCCCGAAACCACGAACGCCCTTTGATCCTCCCTTCGATCCTGAAAGTACGAACGCCCCGATGATATCTCTTGCTGTCGACGAAACCATCGCCCGCGCCGTCGAGGTGCTCAGGGAAAATGACCAAGGCACCTATACCATACCGACCAAGGGCCTCTACCCGTTCCAGTGGAATTGGGATTCCTGCCTGACCGCCCTCGGTCTTGCCCACTATGACGAGGCCCGAGCCTGGACCGAGATCGACACGCTGTTCGCTCACCAGTGGCCGGACGGCATGGTGCCGCACATCGTCTTCCACGTCTGGAGCGACGGCTATTTCCCCGGGCCGGAGGTCTGGCGAACGGACCGCCCGACCGCCACCTCGGGCATCACCCAGCCGGCAGTCGCCGGCTTTGCCGTGCGCCGCCTGTTCGATCAGGCCAAGGACAAGAAACTGGCGGCCGAGCGCGCCCGCGCGCTGCTGCCGAAGATCGACGCTTGGCACCGCTGGTTCTACGAAAATCGCGACCCGAACGGCGAAGGGCTGGTCGCCATAATTCACCCATGGGAGTCCGGCCGCGACAACTCGATCGACTGGGACGAGGCGTTCGAGCGCGTGCCGACCGAAGGCGTCGAGCCCTACACCCGCCGCGACATCCTGCACGCCGACCCTGCGCATCGACCGACCAGGGCCCAGTACGATCGCTATATCTGGCTGCTGCAGCATTTCCGCGAACTTGGTTGGGACAACACCCGGCTGCACGATGCCTCGCCCTTCCAGGTCGTCGATCCCGGCTTCAACGCCATCCTGATCCGTTCCGCCGCCGACCTTGCCGATCTCGCCGAGGCACTTGGCGAAACCGAAATCGCAGAAGCCAACCGCGCCCGTGCCGAAAAGGGGCTTTCAACGATGGAACGGCTGTGGAGCGACACACATGGCCAGTACATTTGTTTCGACCGAGTGGCCGGAAAGCTCGTGGACAGCGCGTCGGTCGGCGGCATTCTGCCGGTGTTTTCGGCCATTCCGGAAAGCCGGGCGGCGGCCATCGCTGCAACGATCGAGCGCATCGCCGGCAAAGCGCGTTACATCGTCCCCTCGCACGATCCTGGCGATGGACGCTTCGACCCAAAGCGCTACTGGCGCGGCCCGGTCTGGCTGGTGGTCAATTACATGATCGCCGACGGCCTTGCCGCCGCCGGCCACAGCCAAATCGCACAACGGATCACGCAATCCAGTCTCGACCTGATCGCCGAGAGCGGTTTTGCCGAATATTACGGTCCCTTCAGCGGCGAGCCGCTCGGCGGCAATCGCTTCACCTGGACCGCGGCGATGGTGATCGAGTTCCTGAAGGCTCGAGGCTGACGGCCGGTCGCGATTGGCAGTCCCGCAAGGTTTGACAACCAGCAGTCCGTGTCTATCGTCGGCCTTTTCCAGGAGCGGCGCATGACGACAACATCCGTGAGCGCTCTGTCCCCGCTGACCGCCGAGCTCCTGTCGCGGCTGGAAAAGCGGCTGGACAGGTCAGCAATCGTCTCGGCCGATGAGGCCGGGCCGCGTTACAGGGAAGACCCCGACGGCAAGACCGGTGCGCGGCCGGAGGTCGTGCTGCGACCGCGCACTGCCGGCGAGGTATCGGACATACTGCGCCTGTGCAATGAAATCGGGCAGAGGCTTGTGATCCAAGGTGGCCGCACCGGTCTTGCGGGCGCGGCGCGCATCCAGCCCGGCGAGGCGGTGCTGTCGCTGGAGCGCATGACGGCGGTCGCGGCGCCCGACCGCGAGGCGGCGACGATCGTCGCCGAGGCCGGCGCGCCGCTGCAAATGGTGCAGGACGCGGCCGATGCGGCCGGCTTGCTTTTCGGCGTCGACATCGGCGCGCGCGGCACGGCCACCGTCGGCGGCAATGTCGCCACCAATGCCGGCGGTATCCGCGTGCTGCGCTACGGCATGTACCGGGCGCAGGTGCTTGGGCTGGAGGCGGTGCTTGCCGACGGCAGTGTGCTCACGTCGCTCAAGGGCTTGCCAAAGGACAATTCCGGCTATGACCTCAACCAGCTCTTCATCGGCAGCGAAGGCACGCTCGGCGTGGTCACGCGCGCCTGCCTGCGGCTGCATCCCAAACCTGCCACCGAGGTCAATGCCTTCTGCGCAGTTCCATCGCTCGATGCGGCGATTGCGCTGCTTGCGCAGCTCCGGCAGAAGCTTGGGCCGTTGCTCTCGGCCTATGATGTGAATTTCGCACCGCTCTATGGCGCCATGATCGCCGGCATGGAGGCGCCGGCGCCGCTGCCGGTCGGCTCACCCGTCTATGTGCTGGCCGAGATACAGGGCAGCGAGCCGGACCGCGACGGCGACCGCTTCGCCGCGGTGCTGATGCAGGCGGTTGAAGATGGCCTGATCGACGACGTCGTCGCCTCGCAATCGCCGCGCGAATTCCGGGCGCTCTGGGCGGTGCGCGAGGAGGCCAACCGTTTTCTGTTTTCGATAGCAGGCCTGATTAGCGTCGATGTCAGCATCCCGCTGGCGAAAATGGCGACTTTCCTGCGCGAGACGGAAGCCGCTATCAAAGCCGTCGACCCGAGCGCCGACATCTACGTCTTCGGCCATCTCGGCGACGGCAACCTGCATTACCAGGTCCGCACCGTGGATCCGGCGGCCGCATACGGGATCATCTACCAGGGTGTGGCCGCGGCTGGCGGCGGCGTCTCGGCCGAGCATGGCATCGGCCTCGACAAGAAGGAATGGCTGCATCTGGTACGCAGCGACGCCGAGATCGCGGCCATGCGCCGCCTGAAAGCGGCCTTCGACCCGAACAACATCCTCAATGCCGGGCGCATCTTCGACCTCGCGCCGGGCTGAAATCGAAGGCACGTAGCGCTGGCCGGGCGCTGTCTCTATCTGGTCGCGGCCTTCAATTCCGCATGCGCAACCGCGATGCGGGCAGCAAGCGCGGCGTTGTTGCGGACAAGCGCGATGTTGGCCTTCAGGCTGCGGCCTTGTGAAAGCTCGTTGATGCGGGCGAGCAGAAACGGCGTCAGTTCCTTGCGCCCGATGCCGCGCTTCTCGGCCTCAGCAACGGCCGCTGCGATCGTGCCGTCGATGAACGCCGGATCGAGCGCGTCCGCTTCGGGAATCGGGTTGGCGACGAGAATGCCGGTGCCGGATTGCATCTCGTCATGCAGCAGCATGGCTCGCGCGACCTCGTCGGGGGTATCGAGGCGATGGTCGGCCTTGAGCCCGCTGGAGCGGGTGTAGAAAGCCGGAAAATCATCGCTCCCATAGGCAATGACCGGCACGCGCTGAGTTTCCAGATATTCCAGCGTCTTCGCAATATCGAGTATCGACTTAACCCCGGCGCAGACGACGGTCGTGCCGGTCTGGCCGAGTTCGGTCAGGTCAGCGGAGATATCGAAAGTGGCTTCGGCGCCGCGATGCACGCCACCGACGCCGCCGGTCGCGAAAATACCGATCCCTGCTAAAGCGGCAATCCGCATCGTCGCCGACACGGTGGTTCCGGCCGAGCCGCCGCGCACCATGATTGCGGCGAGATCGCGCCCGGAAGCCTTGACCACGCCCTTTGCCGCTGCCAGCTCTTCCAGTTCCCGGTCGTCGAGGCCAACCTTGATCTTGCCAGCGACCACTGCGATCGTGGCGGGCACGGCGCCGTTTTCACGCACCACGGTCTCGACACCACGGGCAGTTTCCAGATTGGCCGGATATGGCATGCCGTGGGTGATAATCGTCGATTCCAATGCCACCACCGCGCGGCCCTTATCAAGCGCAGCAGCGACTTCATCGTTCAAATGGACAAGGGAAGGTTTCATATCATCTCGCTTTCAGGCAGGAATGCGGTACATGCCGACGGCAAGGAAGCGCGGCGACAGATCGGGGTGGACGCTGGATTCGCTCTCGGTGGTCAGTGTGGCAAGCAGCGCGCCGGTGCGCACGGCATGAGCGACCGGCTCACCCGAAAGCACCTTGTACAGGGTGCCGGCGATCATCGCGTCACCGGCGCCGGTGATGTCGACGGCCTGCGCCGGGACGGAGCGCATGGCCGTCACACCGCTCTCGGTCGCAACGGCAAATCCATGCGCGCCTGCGGTCACGATCACTTCGGCGGCGCCGGCCGCGCGCAGCCCTGCTGCTGCTCCCTCCGGCGTCAGCCGCTTGTCGGCATCCGTGACGCCGAGCATCGCATTGGCTTCGTCATGATTGGTGAACAGAAGATCGATGCCGGCCAGGTCCTTCGGCAGACGCGCCGACTTCGGCGACGATACCGTGTCGACTGCGAGCCTGAAGCGCGCACCGTGCTTGCGCGAGATCAGCGCTGCGATGGTCGCGGCCGGCAGGTTGCAGTCGATGAACACCCATGTCGCCGAAGCCAGATGCGGCCAGAAACGGTCGAGATAGGACGGCAAAAACAGATCGAAGATCTCCATGTCGGCGATGCCGAGCACGAGATCGTTGTTGCGGTCGAGGATGGCCGCGTATTCGGCCGTGGGCCGCTCCGTGGTGGTGATGACCTGGCTGACATCGGCGCCGAAGTCACGCAAATGCCGCACCAGCGCGCGGCCGGTTTCATCCTCGCCGACGATCGAGACGAAGCTTATGTCGACACCGAGACGGGCAAGGTTTTCGGCGACGTTGCGGGCAACCCCGCCGAAGCTGCGATGGCCGTCGACCGGGTTCGATGTCTCGAAGATCAGATCCTTCTTGGCGTGGTATTTGCGGTCGAGCACCGCGCCGCCGATGCAGACCATACGTTTGGACGCCGGCAAGACATAGCCGCGGCCGAGAATGTAGCCTTTGTTAATGAGTTGCACGATGTGGGCGGCGACCGTCGAGCGGGCAATGCCGAGCGCGGTTGCAATATCCTGCTGGCCGGCAAACGGATTCGCCGCAATGAGGTCGAGAACCGCTTGTTCTTGTGCTCCAAGGTCGTCCATCGTCTCACCTGGCCCGCCAAATTCGACGCTGAACTCGATGTATGAAACAACAGATGATCTTGTCAACATTGGTTTGCCATGGCGGCGTTTGACCAATCGGCGCTCCCGCGGCTCTGCCGGCCGGAGAACGTGTGAGCGCATTGAACAAAGCTACTTCGGAGGACGAAACTTGCTCTTGTCGACGTGCAGCATCAGGGAGGAACAGAGGCCTTAACGCCACGCTGAAGACTGCTAAGCCTTCAGCACCGAGACGGCCAATTCGCTGTTGTGGACATATTCGTTGGCGTCAGGCTGCTTCTGCACAAGCAGGATGAACAGCAGGTCGGTTAGCGTCAGTTGTGCATCACGCGCGGTTATCGATGAAGAGCGCGCGCGCTCTTCATCGGCCATCGTGTGGAGGCGAATGTCGGCAACCCGGCTCAGCGGATTGTCGCGAAGCCCGGTGACGGCGATAACGGTGGTGCCGCGTTTATGTGCGAGTTCAGCTATCCGCAGGGTTTCGATGCTCGCCCCGGAATAGGAGAGCGCGAATAACGCGTCGCCTCGTCCAAGCGTCGAGACATTGGCCATTTGCACATGGCTGTCGCTGTCGTGCAGCACGTTGCGGCCGAGCTTCATCAGCTTGTATGAGAAATCGCGCGCCACCAGAGAGGATGCGCCGACGCCTGCCAAATGAATGCGGCGCGCACCGTTCAACGCTTCGAGGGCCTTGCCGATTTCATGCTCGGTGTTGGCCGCGACCGTCTGTTGCATCGACAAAAGCTTGCTGCCGATCAGCTTGCGCAGGATGACCGGATAGCTGTCGCCGACCTCGATCGAACCGTGGATCATGCCGGCCGGCACGTGCCATTCCTGCGACTTGGCCTCGCTGACGGCGAGCTTGAGCTCCTGATAGCTGGAATAGCCGAGCTTCTGGCTGAACTTGACGACGCTCGACTGGCTGCGGCCGATCTCGGCGGCAAGCGCCTCCGTCGACAGGCGCAGCATCTGGTCGGGATTATCGACGATATACCGACCGATCTCGCGGTCACCGGGCGCCATGATTTCGAGCTTGGCCTCGATTTTCTTCAGGATGGACATGCGTTCACCTGTTGCCAGTCACGGACAATGCCAAACCAAGGAATAAATTATTCCGTCTCTGATTGACAGCGAAGAATGAACCATCAAATCTCGACTGGTGCGGTTGTGCCCCAGCCTTCTGGCATGTCGACGATTCGGCCATGAAAGATCGTAGACACACCGACAGCTCGGGATTAGGTCAGAGCCATGGACAAATTGCGGATCGTCGGCGGGCACAGGCTTGAGGGCGCGGTGACGATCTCCGGCGCCAAGAACGCGGCCTTGCCGCAAATAGCGGCGGCGTTGCTCAGCCCTTATCCGCTGCAACTGACCAACCTGCCTGCGGTGACCGACGTCGAAAACATGCTTGGCGTCGTCAGGCTCCATGGCGCCCAGGTCACCAGATCGGCACACGCCGCAACGATCAACACCAGTGCTGCCGTCTCCAAGGAGACAACCTACGATACCGTCAGGCGTATGCGCGCGACAGTGCTGGTGCTCGGCCCGCTGCTTGCCCGCTTCGGCCATGCCATGGTTTCGCTGCCCGGCGGCTGCGCGATCGGCGCACGGCCGGTCGACATGCATGTCGCCGCACTTGCCGCACTTGGCGCCGACATTGCGATCGAAAACGGGCTGATCGTCGCGTCCGCGCCGGGCGGACTAAAAGGCGCGCGTATCGTTTTGAGCTCACCATCGGTCGGCGCGACCGAAACAGCGATGATGGCAGCGACGACTGCAAAGGGCGAAACCGAGATCCTCAATGCGGCGCGCGAACCGGAGGTGGCCGACCTTGCTGCCTGCTTGATCGCCATGGGCGCGCGGATCGAGGGCGCCGGCACGCACCGTATCCTGATCGCGGGCAGCACAGGCTGGCGCGCCGCCACGCACGACATCATCCCGGACCGGATAGAGGCCGGCACCTATGCCGTCGCGGCGGCTATCACCGGCGGTCAGCTCGAGCTGACCCACGCGCGGCTCGAGCACATGGCATCCGTCATCCAGCTGCTCGAAACAGCCGGTGTGAAAATCTGGCCGGGCGACCGCGGGCTGATCGTATCGAGAGACGGGCCGCTCAAAGCCGTCGATGTGACGACGGAGCCCTATCCGGGCTTTCCGACCGATCTCCAAGCGCAGTTCATGGCGTTGATGTGCTGTGCCGAGGGCGCTTCGCTGTTGCGTGAGACGATCTTCGAGAACCGCTTCATGCATGTGCCTGAACTGATGCGGCTCGGCGCCAACATCAAGCTGCAAGGCACCATGGCGCTGGTGCGCGGAGGCGAGAAGCTGAAGGGCGCGCAAGTGATGGCCACCGACCTGCGCGCCTCCGTCTCGCTGGTGCTGGCAGCGCTGGTGTCCCAGGGCGAGACGACGATCAACCGCGTCTATCATCTCGATCGCGGCTATGAGCAGCTGGACCGCAAGCTCCGGCTTTGCGGCGCCCAGATCGAGCGGATAAGTGGATGAGTGCCGGCGCGGCGTCTTCGCATTATTTCCTGGGCGTCGATGGCGGCGGAACCGGCTGTCGGGCGCGTATCGAAGACGAGGCGGGAACCGTGCTCGGGCAAGGTCTCTCAGGTCCGGCGACAACGCGGCTCGGTATAGAGGCGGCCTGGGCCTCCGTTGCCAAAGCCTTTGGTGCTGCGATCAAAGAGGCAGGGTTCACGGCGACGAAAATCGCCAGGATCCGTGCCGGCGTCGGTCTTGCCGGCATCGGCCGCAAGGGGTCGCTTGAGGCGTTTCGTGCGATCTCCCATCCCTTTGCAAGTCTCGACTTCGTCAGCGACGGCGTCGCGGCTTGCCTGGGCGCGCATTCGGGCCAGGACGGCGCCATCGTCATAGCCGGGACCGGTTCGATCGGGCTCGGCTTTGTCGAAGGGCGCGACCTGCGTGTCGGCGGCTACGGTTTTCCGATTTCCGACGAGGGAAGCGGCGCCGATCTAGGGTTGAAAGCGGTACAGTTCGCCTTGCGCGCCCATGACGGCCGGCACGAGCGGACCGCGCTGGTGGCCGAGGTGATGCAGCGCTTCAAGGACGACCCGTTCGAGGCGGTGGCCTGGATGGACCGCGCCAGTGCGACGGATTATGCCGCCATGGCGCCGATGGTGATCCGCCATGCCGACCAGGGCGATCCGGCCGGTCGGCGGATCGTGCAAGGCGCTGCCGAGCAGATCGACACCTTCGTGCGGGTGCTGTTCGAAAAAGGCGCGCCGCGGGTTACGTTGCTCGGAGGGTTGTCCAGCCCGCTGGAGCCATGGCTCGCTCCCGACGTCCGCCGACGGCTGAAGCCGGCCGACGGCGATGCGGTTTCGGGAGCCATAATCCTGGCCAGAAAGTCGCTTTGCGGCGAGTAACGCGCAACTCAAAGAGGAATATTTTATTCCTACAATCCGTTGACACCGGGAATACCGAATTCTAAAAAGTTAACTAAGCAGAAACAAGACAGCCGGTCGCCTGCCCGGCACGGCATCGCGTTCCCGCTCACGGCAGATTGAAAGTAAGCAAGTGGTCGAACACGGGTTGATGTCGGAGTTGGAGCGGCTGGTTTCCGAGGACCGCAACCCGAGAACCATCGACATCGACCTGTTGCCGACCATTGAGGTGCTGCGCAAGATCAATGACGAAGATAAAGGCGTTGCGGCCGCCGTCGAGAAGGTCATTCCTGAGATTGCTGCTGCCGTGGACCGGATCGTGAGCGCGTTCCAGAAGGGTGCGCGCCTTGTCTATGTGGGCGCTGGCACCAGCGGCCGGCTCGGCGTCCTCGACGCCTCGGAATGTCCACCGACCTTCGGCGTACCCGAGGACATGGTGGTGGGCCTGATCGCCGGCGGCGACGACGCGCTGGTGCGCTCCGCGGAAGGCGCCGAGGATGACCCGAAACAGGGTGTAAAGGCATTGCAGGACATCAAGCTGACCGCCGACGATGTGGTGGTCGGCATCGCTGTCAGCGGGCGCACGCCTTATGTCATCGGCGGCCTGACCTATGCCAAGCAGGTGGGAGCGACCACCGTGGCGCTGTCCTGCAATCCGCGATCGACCATTGCCGGCATAGCCGACATTGCCATCTCTCCGGTGGTCGGCCCGGAGGTTCTCACCGGCTCGACCCGACTGAAATCGGGAACCGCGCAAAAGCTGGTGCTCAACATGCTGTCTACCGCCAGCATGATCCGCATCGGCAAGAGCTATCAGAACCTGATGGTTGACCTCAATCCAAGCAACAAGAAGCTTGTCGCCCGGGCGGTCAGGATCGTGATGCAGACGACCGGCTGCGCGGCACAGCAGGCACGACAGGCACTCGACCAGACCGGCAATGATGTAAAACTGGCAATCCTGGTGACGATCACCGGCATGGGCGTCGAGGAAGCACGTAAGGCGCTTGCCAACGCGGGAGGTTTCCTGCGCAAGGCGATAGGCGAAAAGACGGTGTAAGACCGCATGGATACTGGGCCGATGTTCGGGGACGTGTGTCCCTTTGAAGCGGTCCGGGGAACTGCAAGGCATCAGGTTTAACAATAATGGGAGACGACAATGGTACGGCACATTGGCAAGAAACTGCTTTCCGGCATGGCCCTCGCGGCAATGGTTGGCATCGCCGCGCTACCGGCGCAGGCGAGTGCGGCGACGCTGCATATGGCGTGGTCGCAGGACGCCACCGGTCTTGATCCGCACAAGCAGACGGCATTCTCCTCACTGCGGCTGCTGGAACTGATCTATGAGCCACTGGTGCGGCTCGACGCAAACCTGCAAATCACGCCCGCGATTGCCGATTCATGGCAGTTCTCGCCGGACGGCAAGGAGCTGAGTTTCAAACTCAATCCGAAAGCAAAATTCCAGAACGGCGCCGCCGTGACCTCGGCCGATGTCAAGGCATCGTTCGAGCGCATACTCGACGAGAAGACCGGCGCGGCCGCGCGTGCCAACTTTCTCTCGATCGCCAGCATCGACACACCCGATCCAGCCACCGTCGTGTTCCACCTCTCGCAGCCGGATGTGCCGATCCTGACGGCGATGAGCGACGTCAACGCCGCGATCGTCCCGGCAAGCGAAATCACGGCCGGCTCGATCGGCACGACGACGATCGGCTCGGGTCCGTTCAAGTTGGAAAAGTGGGATCCGAATTCCAAGGAAGTGCTTGTCGCCAACAAGGATTGGGCGGGCGGCACGACCGGCGTCGACGGCATCGAGATCAGCGTGCTGCCGGACGAGACGGCGATCCTGGCGGCGATGCGCAGCAAGCAGATCGAATTTGCCCTGCTCAACGATCCGCTTGTCGCCACGCTTGTGCCCAAGGAAGCCAGTCTGCAGTTGAACCGTGTGCCGGTGCTTGCCTATCACGTGCTGCAGCTCAATCCTTCCCGCAAGCCGATGACCGAACTCAAGGTGCGTCAGGCGATTTCCTGCGCCATCGACCGGCAGGAAGTGCTGGACACCGCCTCGCTCGGTGAAGGCAAAGTCACCGGCCCGCTGACTATCCCGGCGCTGGCGACCGATCCGAGCCAGTTGTTCTGCTATAAGCGCGACGTCGAGAAAGCCAAGCAGCTGATGGCCGAAGCGGGCTACGCCGACGGTTTTTCGGCGACCGTGATCGGCGCCACCGGCGAGCCGCCGACAGCGGCGGCGGAAGCCCAGGTCATCCAGTCGCAACTCGCAGAAATCGGCGTCAAGCTCGACATCAAAATGATGGAGCTCAACGTCTATGTCGATGCCTGGCTGAAGGGCGATTTCGACATGGCCATCGCCCTGAACGGCGGCAGGGCCGATCCCTACACTATGTACAACCGTTACTGGACCAAGACGGGCAATCTGCAGAAGGTCGCGAACTATATCGACGATACGCTGGACAGTCTTATGCAGAAGGGCCGCAGCGAGACCGACCCGGCAGCGCGCAAGGCGATCTTCGCCGACTTCGAGAAGCACATCACTGAGATGTCGCCCTGGATCTGGCTCTACACGTCCTACAGCTACACCGCACAGCAGAAGAATATCGCAGGATTCGAACCGGTGCCGACAGGCTCGCTGTTCAGCCTCGCCAAGGTGACGATCCAGTAGCTGCTTTGGTGCCAGACGAGAGGGTATTCTTCGCGTGAACTATCTGATGCGGCGACTGGCAACCTTCCCTCTCGTCCTGCTTGGCGTGTCCATCGTCGTGTTCCTGGCGATCAGGATGGTTCCGGGCGATTCGATCACGGCAATGCTGGGGACCGAAGCCGGCCTGCTGACGCCGCAGCAGCGCGATGCGCTTGCAGCTTATTTCGGCATCGACCAGCCCTGGTTCATCCAGTACTGGCGCTGGCTGCTTGGTCTTGTCCAAGGTAATCTCGGCATTTCGTCCACCTATGGCAGGCCGGTGCTCGACGTCATCCTCGAGCGTTTCCCGCTAACGTTGGAGCTCGCCCTGCTTTCGATGGTCATCGCCCTGGTTGTCGGCATGCCGGCCGGGATTTTTGCCGCCACCCATAATGAAAAGCTGTCCGACCTCGGCGTGCGCGTTGTCGCAATGATCGGGCAGTCGACGCCGAACTTTGTCCTTGCCCTGCTGATCATCTACACGCTGTCGGCGGGGTTTGGCGTTTTGCCGGCGATGGGTGAGTTTTCGCCGCTGTGGCAGGATCCGCTGCGCAATCTCGGCCAGCTGTTGCTGCCTGCGGTCACGCTTGGATTTGCCTTCGCGGCTTCGGTGACCCGCATATCGCGTTCGGCGATGCTCGATGTGCTCAGCGACGACTATGTCAGGACGGCGCGCAGCAAAGGCGTTTCGGCGCGCGGCGTCATCTGGGGGCATGCTTTGCCCAACGCGCTCATCCCGGTCGTGACGCTGAGCGGCATAGAGTTCGGCTATCTGCTGGGCGGGGCAGTCATCGTCGAGCAGATATTTGCGCTGCCCGGTCTCGGCCGTATGGTGCTGGATGCCATCCTGCAGCGCGACTACGCGCTGGTGCAGGGAAGCGTGCTGTTCATCGCCTTCAACTTCATGATCGTCAATCTCCTCGTCGACCTCGCCTATGTCGCGCTCGACCCGCGTATCCGGCTAAGCGAGCACTGATGGCGACATTGCGGGCTATATTTGCGCATCCCAGCGGCCGCATCGGCGGTGCCATCGTTGCGCTTTATCTGCTGCTTGCCGTGCTTGGCATGCTGGGGCTGACGCCGCACGATCCGCTGACGCAGCACCGGGTCGAGCGACTGCATGCGCCTGACGGCACCTACCTGATGGGCACGGACCTGTTCGGCCGCGATGTCGCAAGTCGGCTGATGACCGGGATCGGCCAGTCCTTCATCGTGGCCTTCTTTTCGGTCGCCTTCGCGACACTGGCCGGCACCGTGCTCGGGCTGGCGGCAGCCTGGTTCGGGCGCCGCTGGGACGGCCTGGTGATGCGCATCATGGACGTTGTGCTGGCGTTCCCGGCGATCCTGCTGGCGCTGCTGATCGTCGCGGTTGCTGGACCGGGAACCTCGACCAGCGTCATTGCCATTGCCATCGTCTACACGCCGATCTTCACGCGCGTCGTGCGAGGTCCGGCTCTGTCGCTCAAGGCGCGCGAGTTCGTCGACGCGGCCCGCACGTTCGGCAGCAGTGCGGGCTATATCGTAACACGCCATCTGCTGCTCAATCTGGTGGCGCCACTGACGGTTCAGGTGACGCTGGCGCTGGCCTGGGCACTGCTGACCGAGGCCGGCTTAAGCTTCCTCGGGCTCGGCACGCAGCCGCCCGCCGCCTCGCTCGGCCTGATGCTGAGCGACAGCCGCAATCTGATGGAGACAGCTCCCTGGCTGATGATCTTCCCGGGCGTGGCGATCATGATCAGCATCCTCGGCTTTAACCTGCTCGGCGATGCGTTGCGTGATGTCCTCGATCCGAAGATGCGGAGATCGATCGCATGATCCCGCTGCTGTCCGTCAGCGGATTGCGCGTCGGCTTCGGCCGCAACCCGAAAGCCAATGAGGTTGTGCGCGGCGTCAGCTTCGATCTCGCCGACGGCGAAACATTGGCAATCGTCGGCGAAAGCGGCTCGGGCAAATCGGTCACGGCGCTGTCGATCAATCGCCTTGTCGATTATGGCGGCGGCCGCATCACCGCAGGCTCGATCACGCTGAAGCGGGTCGACAACAGCATTTTCGACCTGACCGCCGCGGACGAGCCGCAACTGACGAAGATCCGCGGCGGTGAAATCGGCATGATCTTCCAGGAGCCGATGAGCTCGCTCAATCCGGTGCTGACCATCGGCAGGCAGATCGAGGAATCGTTTCGCCTGCATCGCGGCCTGACCGGCCGGCAAGCGACGGCGGCGGCCAAGAACGCGCTCGACCGCGTGCGTATTCCCGACGCTGCACGGCGACTGAAATACACGCCCAACCAGCTTTCGGGAGGCATGTTGCAGCGGGTGATGATCGCCATGGCGCTCGCTTGCAACCCGCGCCTGCTCATTGCCGACGAACCAACGACGGCGCTGGATGTTACGGTGCAGGCGCAGATCATGGCGCTGCTCGCCGAATTGAAGCAGGAAACCGGGATGTCGATGATCTTCATCACCCACGACATCGGTCTGGTTGCAGGCATCGCTGACAAGGTCATGGTGATGCAAAGCGGAGAAGCTGTCGAGCAGGGCGCGCTGAACCAGATATTGGACAATCCGCAGCATCCCTATACGCGGCATCTGCTTCATGCGGTGCCGCATTTCGCCGGCGGCAGTGCCGCACGCAAAGACGTGCAACGCGAAACGCAAAAAGCTGCCGAGCCGGCGCTGAAGGTCAATGGGCTCGTGGTGCGGTTTCCGGTCAAGGCTGGGTTTTTCAGCCGTGTCAGCGGTGCCGTGCACGCAGTGGACGGGGTGGATTTCGAGCTAATGCCAGGCGAGACATTGGCGGTCGTCGGCGAGAGCGGTTCCGGAAAGTCCACCACCGCCCGCGCGATTCTGGGGCTGGTGCGCCCGACGCACGGCACAATTTCGGCCAGCACGCGCAAGGCCGTCGCCGGGCAGAGCGCCCTGCCCGTGCAGATGGTGTTCCAGAATCCCTATGGCTCGCTCAATCCCAGACTCACCATCGAAAGCATCCTCGCAGAGCCGGTGATCGCTACCGGCGGACGGATAACTGCTGAAACGCGGGCGAAAATGGCCGCGCTGCTGAAACGAGTCGGCCTTCCGGAAAACAGCCTGCAGCGCTATCCGCACGAATTCTCCGGCGGCCAGCGGCAACGCCTGTGCATCGCTCGCGCGCTGATGCTCAATCCTTCGGTTGTTGTCCTCGACGAAGCGGTTTCGGCGCTCGATGTATCGGTGCAGGCCAGGGTGTTGGAGCTTTTGATCGAGCTGCAGCGTGAATTCGGGCTGGCCTACCTGTTCATCTCGCATGACATGGCTGTCGTCGAGCGGATTGCCCATCGCATCGCGGTCATCTATGCCGGCCAGATCGTCGAGATCGGCGATGCCAGATCGGTGCTCTCGGAGCCGAAGCACTCCTATACCAAACAGCTTATCGCGGCCGTTCCCTCCATAGACCGGCGGCATGAACGTTTCGAGCTCGACACGCGCCAGGTCCCCTCGCTCGTGCGTCCGCTGGGATTTGAGCCGGGCCCGGCCAATTGGCAGCAATTCGGGCCGGATCATAGGGCACGGGTGGAAGCGTGATGATTGTCGCTCGAAAGCATGCAGAGTCAGACGGACAGCCCCCTCGCTGCTTTTCAGACGGAGGCCGCAATTGATCGACCATGATCTCTTCGACCGCGCATTCGCCCCGCTCGAAGCGGCCGTGGCTGCGTCGCGCATTCCGGGCGGCGTGCTCGGCATGGTCGACTGGGACGGTCAACGCATCGTCCGGGCAATCGGCTCAGCCCAAGTCGTGCCGAAAATACGGCCGATGCATATCGAAACATGGTTCGACCTGGCGTCGCTGACCAAAGTCATTTTTACGACGCCGCGCATCCTGGCACTGGCGGAGGAAGGCGTCATCGACCTCGACGCGCCGCTGATTTCGGTCCTGCCCGACCTTCGCCAATATGACGAAAAAGCCTGGGAACGGAAGGTGACGTTTCGCCAGTGTCTCGGTCATCAGACGCCGTTTCCCGCCGTCGCGCCAATCTACACCTATGGCCGCGATCCCGAGCTGTTGCGCGCCTTTGTCCTGCAGCGCGAGTGGCAGGCCGGGGAGCCGGTCTATTCCGATATCAACTTCATGCTGCTCGGCTTTGTCCTGGAGCGCCTGTCCGGCAAGACCATTCGCGACATGGATCCCGGTCCGGGCTTCGCGTTCTCCACCGAACCGGATCGCGCGGCGGCCACGGAAGACTGCACATGGCGCCATCGTGTTCTCTGCGGCGAGGTCCACGACGACAATTGCTCGGCATTGCAAGGGGCCGGTCACGCCGGGCTGTTCGGAACGGCGGCCGCGATCCTCGATTTTGCGCTAGGGCTGCTGGACGGGAGCGGCGCATCCGAGCGTTCAATAGCGCTGATGCGCACGCCCGTGTCGGCAACCCGCACCCATGGCTGGGAGCGGCCTTACGAAGGCTGGTCCGGCGGCCGGCTGTGCAGCCCCGGCACAATTGGCCATACCGGCTTCACCGGCACCGGGCTTTGGGTCGACTTCGACAAAGGCAGAGCATGGACCTTGCTCACCAACCGGATCCATCCGACACGTCATTTCAACAGCGGGATCGCAGCGCTAAGGCAATCGATCGGCGATCTCGTCAACGGAGCCTGACAAGCATGATTGCGAAAAATGGCGAACCAATGTGGGCTGTCGGCCTGATGACCGGCACCGTGCTGGACGGCAATATCGACGTCGCGCTGATCAAGACCGACGGCGAACGGATCGCGGATTTCGGCACCTACACGCTGGCACCCTACCCCAGATCGATCCGCAGCCTGTTGGAGGAGACGTTGCGCCAGGCCAGGATCTGGAATTTCACCGGACCGGAACCGGCGATTTTTCGTGAGGCAGAGGAGGCACTGACGCGCGCCCAATCCGCCGCGGTGAGGGATCTTGTCGAAAGTCACGGCCTGACCATGGCCGATATCGGCGTCGTCGGCTTCCATGGCCAGACCGTGCTGCACCGTGCCCCGCAAGTGGGCCGACTGGGCCAGACCCGCCAGCTCGGCGACGGCGAGCTGATGCATGCCATCCTGGGCACCAAGGTCGCCTATGACTTCCGCTCGGCCGACATGCGCGCCGGCGGCCAGGGTGCGCCGCTCTCGGCCGCCTATCACGCCGCGCTACTGCGCGAGGCAGACGCCAGCGGCGACACGGCGGTGCTTAATCTCGGCGGCGTCGCCAACATCACCTGGTGGGACGGCATGGACAATATTGTTGCCTTCGACACCGGGCCCGCCAACGCACCGCTGAACGACTTCATCAAATCGAAGGGTCTTGGCGAAATGGACCGCGACGGCGCGCTGGCCCGCGCCGGGACGGTCGACGAGTCACGGCTGGCCAAGCTCCTGCAGCACCCGTATTTGACCAAGCCTTACCCGAAATCGCTGGACCGTTTCGATTTCGACGCCTCGATGGCGGACGGGATGAATGCCGAGGATGGCGCAGCACTGCTGACGGCCTTCACCGCGGCCGCGGTCGGCAAAGGGCTCGATCTTCTGCCGCGCCGGCCGAAGCGGCTGGTGGTCAGCGGCGGCGGGCGCCACAATCCAACGATCATGGCCATGCTTGCCAGCCGCGCCGGTGTCGAGGCCGTGCCGGCCGAGGCGATGGGCTGGAAGGGCGATGCGGTGGAGGCGGAGTGTTTTGCCTTCCTGGCAGTGCGCGTGCTTAGGGGCTTGCCGATCAGCTTCCCCAGCACGACCGGCGTGCCGCAGCCGATGCGCGGAGGGCGGCTCGCCGGCTAATCGTGCTTCAGGTTCTTCTGTAAGAAGATGCGGCTGCGGCCGATGGGAAAGTCGGCGAGCGCACCGAACGGCCGGTAGCCGTGGCGCTCATAGGCCTTGGCCGCCTTGGGATTGAACGTGTCGATCCAGGCGCCGTGACAGTCGCGCGCGATCGCCTCCCTCTCGGCCGCCTCGAGCATCCTGCCGGCCATGCCGTGGCCGCGCAGTTTTTCATCGACCCAGAGCCATTGCACATAGAGCCAGCCCCAGGCGGTGTATCCCGAGATGCCGGCGACAATAACGCCGTGCTCATCGCGCACGAACACGGCCAATGCCTTCCTGCGGGAGGCGCCGACATCGCTGTCGTTGAACGCAGCAAGCCGCTCTCCGAGAAAAGCCAGCTCGTGCGGCAAGGGATCGGCGGTTATCTCAAGCGTTGTATCGTCCATCCACCAAGCATCTATCGATGGACGGGGCCGAGACGCAAGCCTTGCTGCGCTATAGCTTCGGCGAACGCCACGCCGCTGCCACAGCAGCGATCAGCATGAGCAGGGCTGCAACCACCGCCGACGTCGCAAAACCGAATGTGGAATAAAGCGGTCCGAACGCCGTGGTGCCGACGAACACGGCGAGGTAGGTCACCGCGCTGTTCAAGCCCATGATCGTGCCGCGCCGCGCAGGATCAAGCGCGGACAGGCGCATCACCAGGACGTTCAGCCCGAAATGATTGGCAAGGCCCCAGACGGCTATCATCGCTATAGTCAGATGGAAACTACTGCTCGCTGCGGCAATCGCGACATAGACGGCCGCGACGAGCAGGTAGGCAAATGGCATGATACGCCGCGCGCCCAGGCGGTCGATAACGCCGTCAAGAAGTGCCGCCGCACCAAATCCGGCGCCATAAGCGAGCGCGGCCAGCCCGTTGGCGCTGACCGGCCGTCCCAAGCCATTGTGAAGGTGATCGCCAAGATAGCCATAGACACCGTAGAACGCGGTCATGAATGCGGCGCAGGCAACCAGAAGCGGCACTATGCCGGGGACGCTCAAGGCGCCCAGCGGCGTCGGCGCCGGGCCGCTCTTCCTGACATCGCTCAGCGACGTCAGCGTCAGGCTTGCCAATGCGAGTGCTGAGAGCACCGCGACCGCCGCGAAAACAGCGCGCCAATGCACCAGGTCGGCAAGTACGGCCGATAGCGAAACCCCGGCGATCATGCTCAGCGTCCAGCCGGTCAGCACGACGCCTATGGTGCCGCTTTCGCGGCCGGGCGGTGCAATCGCGGCGGAGCTGGCGTAGATTGCCGGCATGGCGACACCTGCAGCGATGCCGGCGAGAAGCTGGGCCGCGACCAGCGCCGTCACCGTCGGCGCAGCAGCGCTGGCGACGAGCGCTATCGCCAGCAGCAGCAACGCTCCTTGCAGCATGCGGCGGGCACCAAGCCGGTCGATATAGCGCGCCAGGAACAAGGCGCTCGCCGAAGTACCGAGCCCGAACGCGGCGGACGCGATCATAACCGCCGGCACGCTTGTGCCGAGGGACGCGGCAACCGCCGGTGCGATCGGACCGAGCACCAGCGAGTTCGAGCCGATCACGGCAATGCATCCGGTGAGGAGGTAAGCGAGCGCCGGGATAGGCGGCCTTGCCGTAAATGTTGCGGCTTGATCATTGTTCGACATATGGCGATAATGGCCGTATTAAATTCTGCATCAATAGGGAATTTCATTATGGATGAAGAAACAGATGGCATTCCGCAGAACAGGCCTGCTGCCCGCGATATCGATGCAATCGACCGAAAAATATTAAGCGTTCTGGTCGACGACGCCACGATCAGCTATGCCGAGCTCGGCGACCGCGTCGGCCTTTCACCGCCGGCAGCCCATGAACGCGTCAAGCGCCTGCGGCGCAGCGGTGCCATCCGCAACACCGCGATCATCATCGATCCAAAAGCGGTGCACAAGCCGCTGCTTGCCTTTGTCCATATCGACACCAAGGGGTGGGGCAAGACGCCGGAGCTGATGGCAATCTCCGAACACCCCGAAGTCGAGGAGATTCATTCGGTGGCCGGCGACACATGCATGCTGATCAAGGTCCGCACCGAGGACACGCGGGCACTCGAAGGCCTGCTGTCGCGCCTCTACGAAACGCCTGGTGTTACCTCGACCCGAAGCTATGTGGTCCTGTCGACCTATCTCGAGCGGCCGGTGCAGCCGGGGATAACGACGGAATGGCCTACCCCCCGGCACATGGCCAAGCCGCTTTATTAGCTCATACGATCCCCCACGCGTATCCAAAGTCGAACCGGAAACGTCTTAGGCACTGCATCCTGTGGTCATCCGTCGGGCCGGTTCGTTTGCGCCGGTTCTTGGATCCGACGGGATGCCTGTTGCGCAACCGGAGACACGCGATGAGAAAATTAATCGTAGGCAGCTTCATCTCGCTGGACGGCGTCATCGAAGCACCAATGGAATGGGCCTCACCCTTCTTCGACGAGGAGATGAAGGAACACTCCTATGAAAAGGCCGGCGAGGCGGATTTTTTCCTGCTCGGCCGCATCACCTATGAAATGTTTTCGGCGCGTTGGCCGCAGGTCAAAGGCAGCAAGTACATGGACCGCATGAATGGGCTGAACAAGCTCGTCGCTTCGCGCAGCCTCAAGGCAGTGAGCTGGAACGCGTCGCTGATCGGAGGCGACGTCGCTGCCGAAATCGCCAGGATCAAGCAGCAAACCGGCGGCAACATATTGAAGTATGGAGTGAGCAATCTCGACCAGACGCTGCTCGCCAACAGGCTTGTCGACGAGTATCAACTCTCGATCGTGCCGACCCGCGTCGGGCATGGCAAACGCGCTTTCCAGGATGTCGACCCGTCCCTGGTCAAGCTGGAGCTTATAGATACGCACCGTTTCAAGAACGGCGTGATCACGCTGACCTATGTCCCGCTGTGATCCGCCGCCGAATCGAATGCCAATGAAGATGCAGCCAAGACTTGACCCGACCGGGCTTTTCGACGTCCGCTACGCCGGCTTCCTGGAGACAGTCGCGCATTTGCGTGGACGGCTGCACCGCTACTGTGCACGCATGACCGGTTCGACGCTCGACGCCGAAGACGTGATGCAAGAGGCGCTGTTCGAGGCCTATCGGAAGATCGAGAAGCTGGACGATGCGACTGCTCTTCGCCCTTGGCTGTTTCGCATTGCACATAATCGCTGCATCGATTTCCTGCGAAGCCGGCAGGTGCGTCAGCATGCGGAGGCCAATTTCGTCGAAGACGAGATCATCCTGCCGGTCGAGCCGGCGGGCAAGGGCGCGGATCGCGCGATCGAACGGCTGGTTATCCACCTGCCGCCCAAGGAACGCGCCTGCGTCCTGCTCAAGGACGTCTTCGACTATTCGCTGGAAGAGATTGCCGATCTCGTCGGCTCGACCGTGGGTGGCGTCAAGGCCGCGTTGAGCCGTGGCCGCTCCAAATTGGGCGCCTTGTCAGGCGAGCCAATCGTGCGTTCGGAGCCCCAGCGCGATCCGGAACTTCTGGAATTGCTCAGCCGCTATGTCGAACTGTTCAACCGCCGCGACTGGGACGGGGTTCGGGCGTTGACCAGCGCCGACGCACAATTGCGGGTCGCGGATTGCTTCAAGGGCAGGCTGTCGGAATCACCTTACTTCGTTGAATATGAAAGAGCCTCGACGGCCTGGAAAATGGCGATTGGCATGATCGATGGCGAGGCGGTGCTGCTCGTGCTCCACCATGGCGAAGACGGTTGGAAGCCGGCTTATCCGGTTCGGATCGAAGCCGCTGGCGGGACCATAAATCGCATCACGGATTATTATGCCTGCCCCTGGATCATGCCGAGGGGTGGTGCGGTGGTCGCATAACCAGCAACAGGACATGCAAGCGTCCGGCATCAACCTCAATGAAATGGGATCGATGCCGGACAAGACATAGGGGCTTACTGAAGCTTCGCCTGCAAGGCGTTGACGTCATCCGTCGTCATTTCGCCGTCGGTCGTCACCTTGCCGTCGACGATCTTCCAAAGGCGGAACGGGCCGGTGATGTCGCCATACTTGTCGAAGGCTACAGGGCCGATGACGCCTTCGTAGCGGATCGGCTTGCCGTCCTTGATCAGGCCGAGCGCCTTGGCGAACTCGTCCTTGCCGGCATAGATCGGTGTGCCGGCCGGATCGACCGCCTTGTACATCGCGTCCTTGATCTTGGCCGGATCCTCGGAGCCGGCAATCGCGATAGCCAAGCCGACGATGGCGCCGGCATCATAGGACCGGTCGGCCGCCGGGTTCGACGGCTCAATGCCCGAAAATTCCTTGTAGTTCTTGGTGAAATATTCGGTCGATGCGGTCGGGCTGGTGCCCGAAGAAGTGCCATAGGCATCCTTCAAATAGTCGGCGCCGACGGATTCGATGAAATCCGGGCTGTTCATGCCGTCATTGAGCAGGAATTTCTGGACGCCGCCCTGCGAAATCCAGGTACGGGCGATGGTTGCGCCATCGACAGGCGTGCTGACGAGGTAAAGCCCGTCTGGCTCGCCAGCCATGGCCGCGGTCACTTCAGAGGCATAGCTCGACTGCTTTTCATTGTAGGGCGTGTCGGAGACGATGGTGCCGCCGAGCGCCTTATAGGCACGCGAGAATTCCGCCACCATGTTGACGCCGAAGTCGTTGTTGACGTGGATGACCGACAGCTTCTTGAAGCCCTTGTCGATGGCATATTTGGCGGCGGCGACGCCCTGCAGAGCGTCCGAGGTGATGGTGCGGAAGAAGATGCCGTTGGTCTTGCCGTCGCGCCCGAGCGCCGTCAGCGTCGGCGACGACGAAGCCGGCGACACCTGGACGATCTTGGCCGGCGCGGTGACCGAGGTCAGGATCGGGATCGACACCGAGGAGATGATGCCGCCTATGATCACCGGCACTTTCTTGACCTGCACGAGCTGGGTTGCGGCGTCGACCGCAATGTTGCCCTGGCTCTGGCTGTCGCGGGTGTCGGTCGCGAGATCGCAGCCGCGCACGCCGCCGGCATCGTTGATGTCGCGGAATGCCATTTCGACCGACTTGGCGCCTGCCTGGCCATATTCGCCGGCAGGACCGGTCAGTTCCATGACGAGGCCGACGGTGATCTTGCAGTCGGCGGCCTGCGCTGCGCCGGCCGCTGTCAGCAAGGCGAGCGCGGTGGTGATCTGAAGTATCGTCTTTGTCATTGTTGTTCCCCTTTCGTTACACGACTCTCATTCACGTCTTGAGCCTGTTCAGCCTTCCGGCACCTGCAGCCAGGTTTCATGCAGATGTCGCCATTCGACGCCGTTAGGCGCCGATGAACTGGTGGTGAAAACGGCACTCGAGCGACGGCGGCTGTGCTTGCCGGCGCGTTGCTGTGCCTCGACGTAGCAGACGACGATCGTGTCGCCGGCCTGCCAGCCGGCCCGGATATCCTCGATCGAGATGGTGAAACCGCCGTCACAGCTGGCGCGGCTTGCGCCGACATGGTCAAGCACAGCATCGCGATCGAGGACCTGACCGTCCGGCGCAACCATCTGGAAGCCTTTGCCCATGACGCTTTCGAAGCGCCTGAAATCTGCATTGTCCGCACTCGCCGCATTGAACCAGTCGACGAAGAAGCGGTGGAGATCGACCACCTCGGCGCTGGCGCGGGAAAGCAAGGAGGGGTTTTCGTCCATGGCCGCGTTCATTTCCTGCCTGCATTCAAATTGTAATGCATGATCGAGCCGTGGCGGCCGTGACGGTCGCGTTCCAATGTGTAGACGTCGCCCAGCGGCCCCCGGCTTTGCGCGATTACGGCAGCGATCCTCGCCCGTTCGTCTGCATCGAGCGCGACGTCCATGATTCTGGCATTGGCAAGGGCGTGCGCCTGGTTGCGGGCGCCGACGATGACGGCCGCCACTTGCGGCTGCTCCAGCACCCAGGCGCTGGCGATGGTGGCGATGTCGACACCGCGGTGGTCGGCGACGGCCTTCAGTGTGCGAAGCAACTCCTGGAAAAGCTCCCAGCCGCCGAAATCATCGATGATCAGCTTGTATTTGACCAGCGACCGGTTTTCGAGCGGCGTCTGCGGCTCGGTAACGCCAAGCCATTTTTCGCTAAGGAAGCCGCCCGCCACCGAACCGTAGCAGAGGAAACTGACGCCATGCCGGCTGGCGAGTGCTGCAAGGCTGTTGGCCGGCCGCTGGTCGAGCACCGAGTATTGCAATTGCTGGCTGACCAGCGGCACACCCGCGGCCAGGATCTCGGCCAGCCGCAGCGTGTCGAAGTTCGTGGTGCCGATATTGCGCACCTTGCCTTCCCTGCGGATCTCATCAAGCCAGCCCATCGCATCGACATAGCGGGGCACCGAATAGTCCCACCAATGGAACTGCACAAGATCGAGGCGCTCAGTCTTCAACCGCCGCAGCGACTGGTCGACGATGCTGCTGATGTAGTCGCGGCCGATCGTGGAGAGCCGTTCGAGGTCAGGCACCAGCTTGGTGTGCACATTCATCTTGGCGGCAGCGTCGAGGCCACGCTCATTGGCGAGGCGCAGGCGCGCCGCACCAATCAGTTCCTCGACCCCGGTATAGATATCGGCGCAATCAAAGGTCCAGATTCCGGCGTCGAACGTGGCGATCAGGTCGCTCACCGCCTGTTGGCGATCGACCGCGCCGTGCCCGCCGGCAAGCTGCCAGCCGCCGCGAATGACGCGCGAGATCGTGTAGCCGGGGCTGAGCTCGAATGCCTTGGCGGTCATCTCTGGTCACTTTCCCTGGGCAGCGGCACCGCCGTGGTTTCGGCATGGCTGAACCGCCGCTTGCCGGTCCTGATGATCCTGAGCCGGCTGGCGCAATTGGGATCTGGACAAGCGATCTCGGCGTCCGATGTCATCCAGTCATTCCTGTGGGTCGGGCGCTGTTTTGCCGCGAGCAGCGGCAGCACGGCTGATATCGAATAGATCGAAAAACCCTGGCCCGCCGGCATCGACAGCATCTCGCCCTTCAGCTCGAAATAGTCGCCGGCCTTGGCGCCGCAATAGATCGGCTTGCCCTCAGGGATGACCGCTTCGACACGAAGGTCGAAGAGTTCGAAACTGTCGTCTTGCTCAGCCATTCAGATCTCCACCCGGGTAAAGGTGATGTCGCAGGCGCCGTTGCGGCGGATCACGCCACAAGCGGCTGCGAATTTATCGCGATCCTCAGGCAGCACCTGCGCGACGACGCTTCCGGCAAGCCAGCCGATCGGGAACAGCAGCCGCGCACCCTGTCCATAAAACAAGCCGATGTCGAAAATAGCATTCGGATTGCCGCCCCACATGCGCGGCGGCACGTAGGACAACACGATGTCGCCCGGCTGCGGCGTCAGCGTTGCATTCTCCGCCGGCAAGGGCCTGGCATAGGTTTGGCCCTCAAGATCGACCGATGGAACCGGGCAGGAAATCTCAGGCCCTGTCCACATCGCATGGATGCCGGCAACAACGCGCGGTTGCTCGAGATAGGCCAGCAGGAAGGCGGCGTTGTCGGGCGCCTTTTCAGGCAACAGCAGTGCGGTCACGGAAAGCTGTGAGCGCGGCTCGGTGATGCTGATGCCAAGCGCCGTCATGCCCTCAATCCTTCCTTGCTTGTGGATTGGAGCTTGTCGCGCAGAAAGGCGAAGGGCCGGCTGATGTCGGCCACCAGCGCCTCACGCGCCGCTTGCGCATCCTGCTTGGCAAGCGCGGCGACGATGCTGCGGTGATAGTGGGCGGTGTCGACCTCGCCGGCGTCGGAAAAGGCGTAGATGGCGACGCGGATACAGGGTCCGGATTGCAGCCAAAGGCTCTCGATCATCGGGATCAGCACGGCGGAACCGCAGCAACGGTAGATCTCGAAATGGAAGCTCTGGTTGAGCGTCGCCTCGCGATCGATATCCTGCTTGTGCTTCAGCGCCCGCATCTCGTCCCATTCGCCGAGCATGGCTTCGACCGAAGCAATCTGGCGCGGGCTCATGCGCGTGGCGGCAAGTGCTATCGCTTCCCCCTCTATGAGGGACCGAGCCCGCAACAGATCGTCGATACGCTCCAGCGTGATCGGCGGCACACGTACCGAACGGTTGGGAAGCGCCTCCAGCGCCTTCTCGGTGATCAGCCGTCCGAGCGCCTCGCGCACCGGCATGGTGCTGGTGACCAGCGCGTCGGCGAGGCCGCGGATGGTCAGAACCTGGCTCGGCTCGAAAAGTCCGCCGATCAAGGCGCGGCGAAGCTCCGAATAGACGCGATCCTGCACGGTCTCGCGGCCGACCGGTGTAAGCTGGGCCGCGATCACTTCATTGTTCTTGTTCTTTTCGACGGCGGCCTTGTGCATTGGCAATTCCGGTCTTGGCCTTTTTCGGCTTGCGGAAGAAATTAAAGCCGAATAGCGTGATCAAAGCAAGAGTGATCACAAATCAAATCATAGGCGACGAAGATCGCTTTCGGCCAGAGGGATTGATGAGCGACACGACGGAATGGCAGGAGGAGATCCGCACGCCGGTCCTCACGGCCAGGAACGTCCTCAGACGCTTCGGCGGGCTCGTTGCGGTCAACAATGTCTCGTTCGACGTCCGGCCGGGCGAAATACTTGGCCTTATCGGCCCGAACGGCGCAGGCAAAACCACGATGTTCGACCTGCTCGCCGGCAGCATTCTGCCGACCAGCGGCGAAATCCTCCTCAACGGCGTATCGGTGTCGGGGGAAGCTGCCCATCGCCGCATCCGCCGCGGCCTCGGCCGCACGTTCCAGATCCCCCGGCCCTTGCCTAACCTGACGCTGATCGAAAACGTCATGCTGGCCGCGCAAGGGCAGGCCGGAGAAAAACTGCTCGCCAATTTCCTGACGCCCCGGCGGGTCGCTGCCGAAGAAAGGGCTGCCGAGATAAGAGCCGTCGAACTGCTCGAGCTCGTCACGATCGCTCACCTCGCGCACGAGCCGGCGCGCGTGCTCTCAGGCGGCCAGCGCAAGCTGCTCGAGCTGGCCCGCGTGATGATGGCCGACCCGGCGATCATCCTGCTCGACGAGCCGGCGGCCGGGGTCAACGCAACCCTGCTCGAGATCATCATCGACCGCATCCGCGACATCAATGCGCGCGGCATCACCTTCCTGCTGATCGAGCACAATATCGACATGGTGACGCGACTCTGCCACCGCGTGCTGGTCATGGCGAGCGGCCAGCTTCTGCGCGAAGGCACTCCGGACGAGGTGGCGCGTGACCCACGCGTCATCGAGGCCTACCTCGGAGGCACGGCATGAGCCAAAGGGTACTCGATGTCCGCGAGCTCGAAGCCGGCTATGAGCCCGGCGTTCCGATCGTGCGCGGCGCCTCGATCACCGTCGACAAGGGCGAGATCGTCGTCGTCCTCGGTCCCAACGGCGCCGGCAAGTCGAGCCTTATCAAGGCCATCGCCGGCCTTGTCCCGATCACCGGCGGCACGGTGCTGCTGGATGGCAAGGATATCACGGCGTCGCCCGCCCACACCATGGTCCGCCTTGGCCTTGCCTTCGTGCCGCAGACAGAGAACATCTTCCCGCTGATGTCGGTCGAGGACAATCTCAGGGTCGCCTGCGGCATTCTGAGGCCGCGCGAGGTCCCGGCCCGCATTGAGGAAATGTATGCGGTCTTTCCCGATCTCGCCCGTCAGCGCAGAACAGCCGCGGGCAATCTCTCAGGCGGACAGCGGCAGATGCTGGCCGTCGCGCGGGCATTGATCGTCCATCCCAAGGTGCTGGTGCTCGATGAGCCGTCGGCCGGCCTGTCGCCGAAATTCGTATCGATGGTGTTCGAGATGCTGGCCGGCATCCGCAAATCCGGCGTCACCATCCTGCTGGTCGAGCAGAACGCGAAGGCAGCGCTTGCCGTTGGAGACCGCGCCTACGTGCTGGTCGAGGGCAAGGAGCGGCACCAGGGCATCGCCGCCGAGCTCTGGAACGATCCGGTCGTCGCCGAACTCTACCTTGGCCAGCGCCGCCCCGACTTTGGGAAAGGAGGCGCGGCATGAACCTGCAATTTGTCGTCGACGGACTGCTGGCAGGCTTGATGATCGGCCTCGGCGCCATCGGCGTGACGCTCACCTATTCGATCCTGCGCTTCTCGAACTTCGCCCATGGCGACTTCATGGCCTGGGGCGCCTATGCGACGCTGGCCGTGGTTGGCGCCATTGGTGCGATGTTCGGCAAGATCGCGCCGATCGCGCCCCTCTCCTTCGGTTGGCCGCTGATCGCCGCGCTCATCATCGGCATGGCGGTCACCGGCCTGCTGGCACTGGCGCTCGATCTGGTGCTGTTCGCGCGGCTGCGGGCCAAGGGCCAGGCGATCATCGTGGTGATGGCGAGCTTCGGCGCCTCCATGGCGCTGAGAAGCCTGCTCGAATTCATCTTCACCTCGCGTCCGACCTATTTCAGCCGGGCCATCCAGATCGCCATGCCCGTCGGCTTCGGCATTCGCATCACCCCCGACCAGATCGCGCTGCTGCTGCTGACGGCCGTGCTCGTGCTCGGTGTGCACCTCCTGATGACCCGCACCCAGACCGGCCGTTCGATGCAGGCATTGAGCCAGAACGCGGCACTGGCGCGCATCGTTGGCATTGACGTCGCCAAGGTGGTGCGCGTTACCTGGATCATCGGCGCGGCGCTGGCCTGCGTCGCCGGCGTCATGATCGGCATTCTCATCCAGATCCGCCCATTCATGGGTTTCGAGATGCTGCTGCCGATGTTCGCGGCCGCCATCCTCGGCGGCATCGGCAGCGTGCCCGGCGCCGTCCTCGGCGGTTTGATCATCGGCATGGCCGAAGCGGGTGCCGTGCAATTGATCGGCGCCGAATGGCGGGCGGCCGTCTCCTTCGTCATCCTGATGGCGGTGCTGTTCGTGCGCCCCATCGGCCTTTTCGGAGTGAGGGAACGCTGATGGATCTGCTCGGCTACGGCGCTTTCTTCCTGACCACCGCGCTGATTTTTTCGCTCGTCACGCTCGGGCTCAATTTGCAATGGGGGCTGACCGGGCTTTTCAATGTCGGGGTCGCCGGCTTCGTTGCCATCGGCGCCTACACCTCGGCACTGCTGACCACGCCCGACGATGCCGCGCGGCTCGGCGGCTTCGATCTGCCGATCCTTGTCGGCTGGCTCGGCGCCATGCTGGTGGGCGGCGTCGCGGCCGCCATCACCGGCATCGCGACGCTGCGCCTGAGATCGGACTATCTGGCGATCACTACTTTCGGCGTCGCCGTCGTCGTGCAACTGGTAGCGCTCAATGCCCAGACGCTGACCGGCGGCCCGTTCGGCATCGGCTTCATTCCGCGTCCGCTCGGCGGTCTTGCCGAAACGCCGTTGCTGTTCAACCTTTCGAACCTTGCGATCGTCTCGGTGGTGACGCTGATCGTCTATCTCGCGCTGGAGCATCTGTCGCGCAGCCCGTGGGGGCGCGTGTTGAAGGCGCTTCGCGAGGACGAGCGGGCCGCGATATCCCTAGGTAAAAGCGCACGTTTCTACCGTGTCCAGGCCTTTGCCGTGGGCGGTGCCATCATGGCGCTGGCCGGCGCGTTGCAGGCGCATTTCACCGGCTTCATCGCTCCGGACAATTATTTGCCGGCGCTGACTTTCCAGGTCTGGGTGATGCTGATCGTCGGCGGCTCGGGCAGCAACATCGGCGCCGTCATCGGCAGCATCCTGGTCTGGGCGATATGGGCCGGATCGGGAGCCTTGACCAGCGTGTTGTTCTCGCCGGAACAGCAGGCACGCGCCGCTTCGCTGCAGATCGTGGCGATCGGCGTGATGCTGTGCGTCATCCTTCTAGTCAGGCCGAACGGCCTGTTCGGCGACAGGCTGCGGCGCGCAAGGTTCGGCAAGGGCGCGAAAGCGGCTCCGGACGAGAGCGCGGCACGGTGATGAGCAGCGCTGCAGTGCCACGCGGCCTTTCGCTATGGCACGCCGTCGGCCGTAACCGCCGCGACCGGCCTTCGCTCGAAGGAGCACTCGATGTCGATCTGGCGATTGTCGGCGGCGGATTCTTGGGCCTTTCCGCAGCGCTGCACACCGCCGAGAAAGGCATCTCGGTCGCCGTCCTCGAAGCCGAAATCATCGCCTGGGGAGCGACCGGCAGGAACGCCGGTTTCGTCGTGCCGAATTTCGCGAAAAGAGACCCCCACGATATCATTGCCCAACTCGGGCCCGCACGCGGCGAACGCCTTGTCGGCTTCGCCGCCGGCAGCGCCGACCTCGTCTTCGACCTGATCAAGCGGCATGCCATCGAATGCGATGCCGTCCAGAGCGGCTGGATACAACCAGCTCATTCGCCGCCCGCTTTGCAAAAGACCAGATCGCGTGTCGAACAATGGGCACGGCGCGGAAGACCGACTGTTGCGCTGGATAGACCGGCGGTCGAGGAGCTGACCGGCGTTCGCGGCTATCTCGGCGGCTGGATGGATCGGTCGGGTGGCGTCCTCAATCCGGTCGAATATGCGCGCGGCCTCGCCGATGCGGCGGAAAAAGCCGGCGCGCGCATTTTCGAACATACGCGTGTCGCGTCGATCGATCACCTAGGCGATGGTTGGGCTTTGAAGACGGCCTCCGGCTCGGTACGCGCAGGAAAGGTGCTGGTCGCCACCAACGCCTATGGCGGGCCGCTGGATCGCGCGCTGCGGCGAACCTATTTCCCGCTGAAAATCTTCCAGATCGCGACAGCGCCGCTGCCGCGCGAAATACGCACTCGCCTGCTTCCTGGCGGGCAAGGCGTCGGCGACACAAGACGCAATCTCTTCACCTTCCGCTTCGACGGCGAACACAGGCTGATCACCGGCGGCATGCATGTTTTTGGCCCCGGTGCCGACACGCGGGTGCCGCGGGCGATCTGGCGGCGCCTGGCAAAACACCTCGACCTCCCGGAGATCCCGCCGCTTGAATATAGCTGGTCGGGGATGGCTGCCGTCGAGCCCGACTTCCTGCCGCGCCTTGTCGATCTCGGCCCCGGCCTGATCGCGGGCTTTGCCTGCAACGGACGCGGCATCGCCATGACGACGAGCATGGGCAAGGTGCTTGCAGATTGGGCTGATGGAACAAAGCCTCAGGATTTGCCGCTGCCGTTTGCGCCGCCGGCGCCGATCCCGCTCCACGGCCTGACGCGGCACGCGCCAAACATGCTGCTTCCCCTAAGCATGCTGCGCGATCGGCTGGATGGCTGATCGACGTGCGTGTCCGTCCGCCGTCCTGATACCGAACCGCTAGACTCGCTCAAATCATGTTGTTAACGACAGCGGATGAAGCAGAACTATCTTTATCTCATCATCGGCGCTTTGGTCGTCGCAGTCATTGCCTTGGGCATTTACGTCTATCGCGAGGAGACCAAGCCGAGAGGCGTGGAACTTCGTATCGACGATTCCGGCATTTCAGTTCAGGAAAAGTAGACATTTCTGCTCCCCGACTTGCGCGCTAGAAGCCGACTTGCACCGTCTCAACCAAGCTCCAAGGTCGTTATCGCATAGACACCCGACTGCGTGAGCTGCGGCGCGCTTCCCTTGTACATTCGGGCAGTCTCGAAACCCGGTTGAAGACCTGCGGATGACAGCAAATCTGCCAATTGCCCGCTGGTTTCGGGAACGTCGAGATGGACGTTTCCGGGACCGCACATCTGCGCAAGCGTGGCGAAGAGACGGCTTGCCGCGTCCAGGCTGTCGGCAAAGAGCGGGCCGATCTTGCAGCCGTCCCGGCATTGGCGCGCGACGCCGTATCCCGCAATGGCGCCGTGCTTGAGGATCGCAAGCGCCATATGCGGCGGGCGCAGCCAGTGTTCCAGGAACGATCGCCTCGGGCCGGGAAAGAAGCGGCGGTCATAGTCCAATATGTCCGGCACGAAGTCCGGCCCTATTGTGCAAATGTCACTGCCGACCGCTGCCGGGACATTCGGCAATCCGACGAACCGGATCGTCCGGTAGGCCGGTGCAAAACCCATGCTGCGGTAGTTGGCCTGCTGTTCGACAACGCCGTCGAGGCCGATCGTGCGGTTGCCGAGCCGCGCCATGCCGGCATCCCAAACGGCTTTGCCATGACCTTGGCCACGCCTGTCCGGCCGGCAGATGTAGAGGCCGATGAAGCCGAAATCCTCGCCATAGGCAACGGCCGAAATGCCAGCCACCATCTCGCCTTCGACAAAGGCGCCGATGAAGCCCTGCGGGTCCGCTGCCTGGAACAGCGCGGCGTCGCCGAGGCCGGGATTCCAGCCTTCCTGCGCCGCCCAGTCGACAAGGGTTTCCACCTCTTCAAGTGCGAGTGTTCGGATCGTTCTGAGCATTTGCGATCACTCGGCGGCACCAGGCGCGAAGGACTTCAACGCGCCATGATAGGGCTTTGCCAATGGGCTTGCATAGGCGCCGCGCTTGGATGTCGTCAGGCCAAGCGCGATCAAGGCCTCGGCCTGCTTGACCGCGGCACTGACGCCGTCGATGACCGGAAGGCCGAATTCCCGCTGCAGCGCCGCCGCCAGATCGGCCATGCCGGCACAGCCGAGCACGATCGCCTCTGCGCGATCCTCGTCGATGGCGCGCGCAATCTCGTTGCGCAGTTTGAGCAGTGCGCCGGACGCTGGATCTTCGAGGGCAAGGACCGGAATGTCGGCAGCGCGCACGCGTGCCCGCCGCGCCATGCCATAGCGCTGCACCAGGCCTTCGACCGGCACGCGCGAACGCCCGGTGGTGGTGACGACGGTGAAGCGCTGGGCGATGAACGAGGCCGTGCTGAGCGATGCCTCGCAGATGCCGATGACCGGAATGTTGGCCATGGCGCGCGCGGCATCGAGGCCGGTGTCGTCGAAGCAGGCGACGATCGCGGCCTGTGCGCCCAAGCGCTCACCGGTGGCGATCTCGACCAGCAGGCCGGGAACGGCAAGCGCTTCATCGTAATAGCCTTCGATCGACACCGGGCCCATCGTAGAGGTAACGGCAACAATCTTCGTCGATTGAGCAGCGACCGATCGGGCGGCGACCGCGATAGTCTCGGTCATGCTGGCGGTGGTGTTCGGATTGACGACGAGGATCTGCACTGTCAGGCACGCTCGCGGCGGCGGCCGACATAGACGATTGCGCCGAGCGTCAGCAAGATCACCAGGAAGGAAAACACGGTCGTCACGGTGCCCAGCGCATAGAGCACCGGCGTCGTGACATTCGTCGTCATGCCATAGATTTCGAGCGGCAGCGTGTTGAAGGTGCCCGACGTCATCAGCGTGCGAGCGAACTCGTCATAGGAGAGGGTAAAACCAAACAGGCCGACGCCGATCAGGCTGGGTGCGATCATCGGCAGGACGACATGCGCGAAGGTTTGCCACGACGATGCTCCGAGATCGCGCGCGGCTTCCTCGTAGGCCGGCGAGAACCGGTTGAAGACAGCAAACATAATCAGCACGCCGAAAGGCAGGGTCCAGGTCAGATGGGCGCCGAAAGCCGACGTGTACCAGGCGGGGCGGAAGCCGATCTGCTGGAAGACGACGCCAATGCCGAGACTGATGATGATCGAGGGCACGACCAGGCTGGCGACGGTCAGATAGAACAGTGCGGTTGCGCCGCGAAATTTCTGCCGGAAAGCAAGGCCGGCAAGCAGCGACACGGCGACAGTGACGACCATCACCATCAGGCCAAGGACGAGCGAGCGTTTGAAGCTGCCGCCGAAGTCGCCGACGGCCTGGCGCTCGAACAGGTTGGCAAACCAGTGCAGCGAGACGCCGTTCAGCGGAAATGTCAGACCGCCATTCTCGCCCTGGAAAGAGAGGATCAGGATCGCCGAAAGCGGGCCGTAGAGGAACAGCACGAAAACCGCGAAGAACGCCGCCAACACGTAGAATTCGAAGCTGCGCTTGTCGTGTCTCAAAGTCTCACAGCTCCTTGCGAATGTCGACGATGCGCAGGATGCCCGCGACCATCAGCAGGACCAGTACCAGCAGCACGACCGCGTTGGCAGCGGCCGCCGGATACTGCAGCAGCGACATCTGGTTCTTCATCATCAGCGCGACGGAGGCGCTCTGGCCGCCGGACATCACCTGCACCGTCGAAAAGTCGGCCATCACCAGCGTGACGACGAAGATGGTGCCGATCGCCATGCCGGGCTTGGCAAGCGGCATGATGACGTTCCACAACACCTGCCAGCCGGAAGCCCCGGCGTCGCGCGCGGCCTCGATCAGCGACTTGTCGATGCGCATCAGCGTGTTGAAGATCGGCGTCACCATGAATAGCGTGTAGAGATGCACCATGGCCAGCACCACGGCGAATTCGGAATAGAGCAGCCACTCGATCGGCTTCGGGATCAGTCCCATCTGCACCAGCGTCGAGTTGACCAGGCCATTGCGGCCAAGCACCGGAATCCACGAGATCATGCGGATGATGTTGGAGGTCAGGAACGGCACCGTGCAGACCAGGAACAGCACCATCTGCATGGCTGTGGTTCTGATATGGAAGGCGAGGAAATAGGCGACCCAGAAACCGATGAACAGCGTCACCGCCCAGACGATGGCGGCGTATTTCAGCGTATTTAGATAGGTCTTCCAGGTAACCCACGAGCCGAGCGTGTCGGCGTAGTTGGTGGTCAGGAAATCCGGGTACATCGCCGCGAAATCGTAGTCCCAGAATGAGACCACGGCGATCATCAGGATCGGCAGCAGGAGGAACGCGCCGAGGATCATCGCCAGCGGTGTCGCCTGGAGATAGGGTGCGACGCCGGCAAAGGAGCGCCTACGTCTGGCAGGCTTTGTGGCAATGGTTGCTGGCTGATCGAGTGCCACTGTCATCTGGAACAGCCCTGGGGTGTCGCAAAGGGCCGATAGTCCGGCACGCCGTGATCCTTCCCACCCCCCTCTGTCCTGCCGGACATCTCCCCCGCAAGGGGGGAGATCGGCAATTTGGCTGCTAGCTCTCCTCTTGAAGCATTGGAGATTGGCGAAATCAGAGATGACGGCGCAATCTCCCCCCTTTCGGGGGAGATGTCCGGCAGGACAGAGGGGGGTGGGAAGGAATGAGGCATCTCAGCTATTGCCGCCTTGCATCAAGCAGCGATGAACTCGTTCCAGCGCTTCACCATGTAGCGGTCCTCGTCCATGACCGAGTTCCAGCAGGCGACCTTGCCCATGCGCTCTTCGAACGAGCCGCCGTCACGCACGGCGCCTGCCTTTTCCATGACCTTGCCGTCCGGCGACAGGATATCGCCCTTTGCCGGCTTGCCTTCGATCCAGTAGCCCCACTCGTCCTCGGACATGAACTTCTTGGCCGACACCATGTTGGCCGAGTAGTAGCCCTGGCGATTGAGATAGCCGCCCACCCAGCCTGACGTGTACCAGTTGATGTATTCATAGGCGGCGTCGAGTTTGGCGCCGGAGAGATGGGCTGCCAGGCCAAGCCCGCCACCCCAGGAGCGGTAGCCTTCCTTGAGCGGCTGGAAGCGGCATGCGATGCCCTTGGAGCGGACTGCGGCCACGGCCGGCGACCACATCGACTGGATTACCACTTCGCCTGAAGCCATCAGGTTGACACTTTCGTCGAAGGATTTCCAGAAGGCGCGGAACTGGCCGGCTTGCTTGGCTTTGATCAGGAAGTCGATCGTCTTATCGATCTCCTCTTTGGTCATGTTGCCCTTATCGGCGTATTTGATGTTGCCCGTTGCCTCCATGATCATCGCCGCATCCATGATGCCGATCGACGGGATGTTGAGGATGGCGGTCTTGCCCTTGAAGGCCGGATCCATGATGTCGGCCCAGGTGGTGATATCGCGGCCGACGAGGTCGGGGCGGATGCCGAGCGTATCGGCATTGTAGATCGTCGGCACCATGGTGAACCAATTGGTCGGCGCCTTGGCGAAAACCTTGCTGTCCTGCGCCTCGACGTAACCGACCGTATGCGGCGCGGTGCCCTGGGCAATGACGCTGTCCGGCGTCAGCTTGCCGGTTTTGAACAGCGGCACCAGCTCGTCGTAATATTTCAGCTTGCTGACATCCATCGGCTGCAGGACGCCTGTCGGGAACACCTTCTTGCAAATCCAGTATTCGATGTCGGCGATGTCGTAGCTGTCGGGCTGCGTCACGGCGCGCTGCGCGGCGGCGTCGGAATCGGTTGCCGTCATCTCCAGGGTGATGCCGAGATCGGCTTTGCACTTGTCGGCGATGGCATTGAGATTGGACACGCCGGTGCCGAACTGGCGCAGCGTGATGTTCGATTGCGCCCAGATGGTCGGAAAGCCTGATATGGCGCCGGAACCGGCGGCGAAACCGACGGCGGCGGCACCTGTCTTGAGCAGCGAACGTCGCGATATTCCAGTCTTCTTGTCGGTGGTGTTGGTCATGTTCAGTTCCCCTGTTCTGGTTGGTTATGCTGGGTTTCAGGAATCGAGACGGCCAAGGACGATCGCGTCCTCGGCATCCCAGGCGATCGGCACGGCGTCGCCGACGGCAACCGGCCTGGCGAAGAAGCTGGTGTCGTCGACGATCACCGTGAAATCCTCGATGCCGGCGCCATTGACCGAGAGCTTCACGGTCGAACCGCGGTACTCGACGTTTGCAATGATGCCGGTGAAGCCGAGCCCGGCTGCCGCCGGCTCGCCGATGCGCACGTGGTCGGTGCGAATGGCGATGTCGATGGGCTCCCCGGTCTCCCTGCCCTGCCCGCTCGCGGCGAGCGCGACGCCGCCGGGCACGTCGAAAACGACCATGCCGTCGCGACTACCGGTGACGCGGCCGGAGATGACATTGTGGTCGCCCATGAAACGAGCGACGAAGGCGGTGGCCGGCCGCTCGAACACCGTGCGCGGGTGCGCCGCCTGCTCGATTCGGCCGTCGTTCATCACCACGATCAGGTCGGCCAGCGCCATCGCCTCTTCCTGGCTGTGGGTGACGTGGACGAAAGTGATGCCGAGCGACGTCTGCAACTTCTTCAGTTCGGCCCGCATGCGGAGCTTCAGGAACGGATCGAGCGCCGAAAGCGGTTCGTCGAGCAACAGCGCCTCGGGATCGGTGATCAATGCGCGGGCGAGAGCGACCCGCTGCTGCTGGCCGCCGGAAAGCTGCGCCGGACGACGGCTGGCATAGGCCTCCATCTGCATCAGCTTCAGCATATCGAGTGCCTTGGCGCGGCGCTCTTCCTTGCCGACGCCCTTCATCTTCAGGCTGAAGGCGACATTGTCGATCAGGTCGAGATGCGGAAACAGCGCGTAGGACTGGAACATCATGGCGGTGCCGCGCCTGGCCGGCGGCAGGTCGGTAACCACTGTGTTGCCGAGACGCACGTCGCCGCTCGATATGCTCTCGTGCCCGGCGATCATGCGCAGCGTCGAGGTCTTGCCACAGCCGGACGGACCGAGCAGGCAACAATAGGTTCCCGCAGGGATTTTCAGGCTGATGCCTTCGACGGCAGTCGTCGCGCCATAGACTTTCGAAACGGACACAATGTCGATTTCGGCGGCTTTGGACATCCAGCTTCCCCTTTGGTCGGATTAGCCAAAGCATCATGCGTGCCAGTTGCGCACCGCCGCACCAACCGACTGAATCCTTGAAGAAATCAGGGCCGCGTCAATATGACTGCCGATACAGCATCCTTGTGCAATGCACAAATTATAGGCGATTGCCACCGATCCTCGCAAAAATCGTATGCAATCTTTTTCGTTCCTGTATTCACTTTGTCTCTCGTCCAAGCGATGCGATTCAGGATAGAAGAAGGCAGGACCACTGCCATGAACATTGCCGACCAGACTATCCCTGCTATCGAGGCCGCCAACGAGGATCGCGCGCAGGCGATCCGCGATCAGTTGCGCGACGCGATCGTCGATCGCCGGCTGGCGCCGGGAACCAAGCTTTCCGAAGGCGAAGTCGGCACGCTGTTCGATGTCAGCCGCACCGTGGCGCGCGCCGCACTGCAGATGCTTTCCTTCGAGGGATTGGTGCGCACCGAGCGCAATCGCGGTGCCTTCGTCGCCAATCCGTCGCCGGAGGAAGCGCGGCAAGTCTTTGCTTCGCGCCGGCTCATCGAACCCGGCATCGCGATTGCCGCCGCCGGGCGGATGACGCCGGCTCATGTCGCCGCATTCAAGGCCCAGCTCGACGAAGAAGGCCGTTTCATCGCCGAACGCGGACCGAACGCAAGGCGATCGGAGATCAAGGCGTCGGGGGATTTTCACCTGCTTCTGGCGTCGGTCGCGGGAAACGTCATCCTGCAGCGCTTCATGGAGGAATTGGTCGCTCGTTCATCGCTGGTGATCGCACTCTATGGCCGCTCGGGTATCTCGAGCTGCGGCCACAACGAACACATGCAGATCCTCGAAGCGCTGGAAAATGGCAATGCCGAACGCGGCAGTGCCCTGATGCTGCACCACATCGACCATATCGAGGCCGACCTCGATTTGCGCGTCAGGAGCGGCCCGGCACTCAGGCAGGCGCTCGAGTTCTGAGGTCACTTCAACGCACGATCCTCGCGCACATCGGCGTGCCGATGTCGATGGATCGGCCGGTGTCGGTCAGCCGGCCGGTTGCGGCATCACGGGCGAAAATCGAGATGCGGTCGGCATTCTGGTTGGCCGAGAACAGATGGCCGCCCGAAGGCGTCAGGGCCAGATTGCGCGGCGTGGCGCCCCCGCAAGGCGTATAGCCCACAAGCGTAAGCCTGCCGTTTTGCTGGTCGACCGAAAACACGGCGATGCTATTATGGCCGCGGTTGGAGCCATAGAGGAAGCGGCCGTCGGGCGAGATCTGGATGTCGGCGCAATGATTGCCGTCGCGTGCCTCGGGCGGCACCGCCGGCTTACTGTCGATCACCGCAAGCTTGCCTGATCCGTCTTCCAGCGCCAGCGAGACGACCGTCGAATCCAGCTCGTTCATGACGAACACGAAGCGGCCGCCCGGATGCAGCGCGAGATGGCGCGGACCAGCCCCCGGCGCAAGCGCCGATTCGGCGAGCTTCGTCAGACTGCCGTCTGAGCCGATGCGATAGGACACCAGCTGGTCGATGCCGAGGTCGGCGACGATCGCCATGCCGCCGGCAACCGTCTCGGTTACGCTATGGGCGTGCGGCCGCTCCTGGCGTGCGGGGTCTGGTCCGGTCCCGCTATGGGCGACGCTCGACAACGGTGCGGTCAGGCCGCCATCCTCGCGCAGCCCCAAGACCACGACCGAGCGATCGGGGCCGCCCTCGCCCATGCCGTAATTGGCGACCAGCAGCTTGGTCCCGTCGCGCGTGATGGTGTTATGCGCCGTGATGCTGCCCAGCGTCGGCTGCTTGTTGATGTAGGACAGCGTGGCGGTCTGCCTGTCGAAACGGTAGGCCGAGACAACCCCTTCGCGCCAGGTGAACACTTCGGAATTGGCGTAGACGTGGGAGCCGTCCGGCGTCACCGACAGGAAGGTCGGATTGTCGATGTCTTCCGTCTCGGCCAGTTTCTTTGTCTCCAGCGTCCCCTCGTCGAAACTGTAGACGCCCAGCCCGACGCCGCGCGCGCCCTGAAAATATGGGGCGTCGCGATTGAGGCTGCCGACGAAAACCAGACAGGCATTCTGCATCACTTCCTCCCATGTGCCGCCGGCATGGGCCGCGACGGAGCCGCCAAAATTTCGCCGAGACTCGCTTGCAACACAACCCCATATGTGAAAATACTATTCACAAAAGAAGATTGATGGGAGGATCGATCCATGCATTTCGCTGGTCTGCGGCGCGCCCTGATGGACGATTCCCGCTCCCAGAGGAAGTCGTCATGAGCGGTTTCGCGTCAACCGTGGGCGTGGCCTCGACACACCCCGCCAACATGCCTAGGGATCACGCTGACCTTCCCGTCTGGAACGCGGAGAACTGGTTCTACGAAGACTGGCCGGTCGGCCAGAAGATCCGCTCGCTACGCAGGACCATTGCCGAGGGCGACAGCCATCTCTTCAACACGCTCGTGCTCGACATCCATCCATACGTGCAGGACCAGATGTTCGCCGAAACAGAAGGCATCTTCGGCAAGCGCCTGGTCGCCGGCGCCTTCGTGTTCTCGGCCGGGCTCGGCCTCGTTGCCACCAATTGCATCAACGCTTTTTCCTATGGCTACGACAAATTGCGCTTCATCAAGCCGGTGTTCATCGGCGACACGATCTATTCGATCCGCTCCAATCTCGACAAGAAACCCAAATACAAGGAGATGGGGCTGATCCGCGCCAGCTATGAAGTCTTCAAAGGTGAAGGAGAGCTTGTGCTTTATTGCGAGCACCTGCAGACGGTGAAGTACCGCAATCCGGCCGATTTCGCCGGCAAGACGGAGAAATAGGCAATGGCTGCCATTGCCGAACTGCCGCTGACCGGGCTCATCGTTGTCGATATGAGCCAGTTCTTGTCCGGCCCCTACTGCTCGCTGCGACTGCTCGACCTCGGCGCTCGCGTCATCAAGATCGAACGGCCGGATGGCGGGGACCTGTCGCGCCGACTCTATCTCAGCGACACCGAGATCGGCGGCGATTCCACTATTTTCCACGCGATCAACCGTGCCAAGGAAAGCTTTGCCATCGACCTCAAGGACAAGGCCGATCTTGCGGCACTGCGCGGCCTGCTGGCCAGGGCTGACGTGCTGATCCAGAACTTCAGACCCGGCGTCATCGAACGACTGGGCTTCGATTATGACGCGGTGCGCAAGATCAATCCGCGCCTGGTCTACGCCTCGATCAGCGGCTACGGCGAGGAAGGCCCATGGGTCAAGCGGCCCGGGCAGGATCTGCTGGCGCAGGCCCGTTCCGGCGTCATGTGGCTGAACGGCGACGAGGACCAGGGGCCGGTGCCCTTCGGCCTGGCGATCGCCGACATGCTGGCGGGTTCGGCCGCCGCGCAAGGCATCCTCGCCGCACTGGTGCGGCGCGGTGTGACCGGCAAGGGCAGCCATGTCGAGACCAGCCTGCTCGAAGCGCTGGTCGACTTCCAGTTCGAGGTGCTGACCACGCATCTCAATGATGGGCGCCGGCTGCCGCGGCGGTCGAGCTTCCGCAGCGCACACGCCTATCTGTCGGCGCCCTACGGCGTCTATCCGGCCAAGGACGGCTATCTGGCGATCGCCATGACGCCGATCTCGAAACTCGCCGATCTCCTCGGGCTCGAGGAACTTGCGCCCTACCGCGATCAGCCGTCGACCTGGTTCACTGCCCGCGACGAGATCAAGGCGATCATCGCGCAAAAAATCGCGACGAAAACGGTCGACGAGTGGCTTGCTATCCTCGAGCCTGCCGACATCTGGTGCGCCAAGGTTTTGACCTGGCCGGAAATGATGGCCAGCGAAGGCTTCCAGGTTCTCGACATGTTGCAGACGGTGACGCGCGAGGATGACGTTTCGATCCTTACCACGCGCTCGCCGCTCAGGGTCGACGGCATCCGCGCCAAGGTCGAGCGGGCCGCGCCACGCATCGGCGAGCACAGCGCAAAAATCCGCGCGGAGTTCGGGCTGTGAGCGACGTCACGCTCAAAGGCATGACCTGGAGCCATCCGCGCGGCTATGACCCGATGGTCGCCTGTTCGGCGCTGTGGAAGGAACGGACCGGCGTCACTATCGAATGGGACAAGCGCTCGCTGCAGGACTTCGAATCCTTCCCGGTCGAGGAACTGGCCCGCGCCTATGATCTGATCGTCATCGACCATCCGCATGTCGGCCAGATCACCGCCGAGAACTGTCTGACGCCGCTCGATGTCGCCGGCCGGGAAGCCGAACGTGCAGCACTTGCGGCGGGCAGCGTCGGCCGGTCCTATGCCAGCTACAACTGGCAGGGCCGGCAGTGGGCGTTTCCGATCGACGCGGCCAGCCAGGTGCAGGCGTGGCGGCCCGACATGCTCTCGGCTGCGCCGGCGAGCTGGGCCGATGCGCTCGATCTGGCGCGGCAGGGCCGCGTGCTGTTGCCGCTCAGGCCGCCGCATTCGCTGATGGTGTTCTACACGCTCGCCGGCAATCTCGGCCGGCCCGCCGGTGAAGGCCCGGGCGACCATGTGGATCCTGCAATCGGCAAGCAGGTTTTCGAGATGATGCGCGAGATCGCGGCGCTCGTCGACCCGGCCTGTCTTGGCATGGACCCGATCGCGGTTCTGGAGCAAATGGCCGGATCGGGATCGCGGACCGCCTGTGCGCCGCTGATCTATGGCTATGTCTCCTATGCCATCGCCGGATTCCGGCCCAGCCGCGTTGTTTTCGCCGATATCCCTGCTGCGGGCAATGTCGGTCCCAAAGGCTCGGCGCTTGGCGGGACCGGCATCGCCGTGTCGGCCTTTTCGAAGGCCAGGCGGGCCGCCATCGACTTCGCTTACTGGATCGCCAGCGGTGACGTGCAGCGCGGCCCTTACGCCTCGGCCGGCGGCCAGCCCGGCCATGCGGCAGCCTGGGCGGATGCCGCCGTCAACGCCGCCACCGGCAAGTTCTACGTCGCCACCCGAGCCACGCTCGAAGGTGCCTGGGTCAGGCCGCGGCACGACGGCTACATGGCCTTCCAGCAGGCGGCGTCAGATCGCATCAATCTTGGCTTGGACGAAAGGCACAATGCCGCTCGCGTCGTTGCCGATCTCAATCGCCTGTTTCGGGAGAGCCTTTCGACGCAGGTGTCCGGTGTTGCCGGCGGAGGAGCCTGAAAACAACCGAACGGAGGAGAACATGAACAGCCTGATCCGCGGCCTTTCGACGCAACCGCACTTGCATCGCTCACGACCATAGCCTGCGCTCAAGACGTTTCGGGCGTGATCGCTGGATTGCCGACCGAACTGAAGGCGCAATATGACGGCGCGCCGCAGAAGGTGCTGCCGTCGGCCTGGGCGGCACCTGGCCTGGTCATCATGCTCCTGGTTTCGCTCTACGGTCGCGAGCGGCACGTATCGGCGACCATCTGAGGCCGTCTATTCGTTTTAGCCGCATTTGTGCGACGCCAAGTAATTCCAACTTGGCTGCAAAATGCTCTACAAACTCCACAGCCGCTTGGCGTTGCCGGAGAGCAGCTTTTGCCGTTCATCGTCGCTGGCACCACTGAGCAGCGCATGCGTCGCCGCCACCCAGGTCGCAAGCCCGCCGCCGAGCGTGCAGACCGGCCAATCGCTGCCCCAGACGACGCGATCCCAGCCGAAGCATTCGATGGTGTGCTCGACATAGGAACGCAGCGTTTCGACAGTCCAGGATCCGGCATCCGCATAGGCGACCACACCGGAAATTTTGCCGGCGACGTTCGGGCGCCGCGCGATCTCCGCCATGCGCTCGCGCCAGGGGTGCTCGGCACCGCCCTTGATGTCGGGCACGCCGCAATGGTCGAGCACGAACTGCACATCCGGCGCGAGGTCGGCGAGTACGATCGCCTTGGGGATCTGGTGCGGCAGGACGACGAGGTCGAAGGTCAGGCCGCTGCCGGCAAGCCGCTTGACGTTTTCACGAAACAGCGCGCCTTCCGACAGTTCATCCGGCATGACGTGCAGCACACGCCGAAAGCCCTTGACGAAAGAATCGGCGCGCTGGCGCTCGAGATAGCCGGCAAAGCCCGGCTCTTCCGGACGGCACGAGGCGATTGCCCCGCGTAGCAGGCTGTCCTTCTGCTGCGACAGCGTTTTCACATGGCTGGTCTCGGCCTCGATATCGGCTGGATCGACATCGACCTCCATGTGCAATGCGCCCTCTATGCCGGCGCGGCGGGCCTGGACTGCATATTCGTCGTAGGAGAAATCGCGGTTGAGCGCCGGCACGCCGGCCAGCCAGGGATAGCGCAGCGCGGATTGGTCGATCAGGTGCAGATGAGTGTCGAAGATCATGTGGCGCGCTCCTCCTTGGCGACTTCGCGATCATCTCACGGAGAAATTCTTCATTCAAATAAGAATTCATCGCGATTGCTTGACGGTCGATCCCGCCAGTTGCGACAGCTTTTCGGTCGCTGCCAGCAGCAGCTCAATCGTCCTCGTAATGTCGGGCGCCTTGGGTGCGTTGACCAGGGTTATGTAGGGGATCGACAGCGCGGCGATCGCCCTGCCGTCCGAGCCAAGAACCGGTGTCGACAGGTTGAAGACACCGGCGGTCTGCATCGATGCCATCATCTCGTAGCCGCGTTCCCGGATCTGGTCGAGGCGGGCAAAGAACTCCGGCGATTGCGGCGGCTTGTCGGTGCTGCGCAGATGTTCTGAGATCATCATCTGCCGCTCTTCCGGCGGGCGGAACGCCAGCAACACATGGCCGGAGCCGGTGTCGAACAGGCTGATATGCGAGCCGACGCGGATCGAGATACCCCAGTAATCCGGTGCTTCCTGCTGTGCGATCACCACCGCAGAACCGCGATCGAAGACGACCAGCTGATTTGCCTGCTGTGTGATCTCGGCCAGCTCGCGCATCAGCGGCGTCGCATACGAAACCAGCCGTCGCACCGGCGCGTGCAGCTGCGCCAGGCCAAACAGCTTCAGCGTCAGCGAGTAACGGTCACCATCCGGCCGCGTGACATAGCCCCGCCGCACCAGCCGGTCCAGCATGCGGTAGAACTCGTTCGGGCTGCGGTCGAGCTTCTTGGCGATTTCCGCCTGCGTCAGGCCGCCATCGACCCCGGCCAGCAGCTCGAGGATGTCGAGCCCCTTGTCCAGCGCCGGGGCTCGATAGCGGTCGTCTTCCTCGTCCTCTGCCATTCCGCCTCTCCAGTGAATTGCATTTTTCATATACGCATAACGGTATTGCTTCCGAAAGAACTTTCGGCTTGACGATCCTATGAATGTTTTGTTTGTATATGAATTAAGCTGCCGATCGACCTCACTACGCGATCGATGCAGGCTCTTGGGAGGATACCAATGACGAAACTGTTTTGCGGCCTGTCGGCCGGCGTAACGCTGCTCGCACTTGGTGCGAGTGCAGCCCTTGCTGCCGACCTGCCAGGCAAATTCGACGGCGTCACCATCGACGCCAAGCTGATCGGCGGCCAGCAATATGAAGGGCTCTACGCGCGCATCGGCGAATGGGAAAAACTGACCGGCGCCAAGGTCAACGTGATCTCGAAGAAAAACCACTTCGAGCTCGACAAGGAAATCAAGTCGGACATCGCCTCCGGCAGCATCAACTGGTGCGTTGGGTCGAACCACTCGTCCTTCGCGCCGCAGTATCCTGATATCTACACCGACCTCAACAAGCTGCTGCCGAAGGAGGAGATCGACGCCTTCGTGCCCTCGACGATCAAGGCCTCGACGCTCGACGGCAAGCTGGTGATGCTGCCGCGCGCGCAGTTCGACGTGTCGGCGCTCTACTACCAGAAGAGCCTCTACCAGGACGAAGCCAAGAAGGCCGCCTACAAGGCCAAGTACGGCAAGGAGCTGACACCGCCCGACACCTGGGACGAGGTCGCCCAGCAGGCGGAATTCTTCGCCAGCCCGCCCGATTTCTACGGCACCCAGTTCGCCGGCAAGGAAGAGGCGATCAACGGCCGGTTTTACGAGATGCTCATCGCCGACGGCGGCGAATACCTCGACAAGGATGGCAAGCCGGCCTTCAACTCGGAAGCCGGCGTGCACGCACTCGACTGGTTCGTCAATCTCTACAAGGCCAAGGCGGTGCCGGCCGGCACCACCAACTATCTGTGGGACGATCTCGGCCAGGGCTTTGCCTCAGGCACCGTCGCCATCAACCTCGACTGGCCGGGCTGGGCAGGCTTCTTCAACGATCCGAAGTCGTCGAAGGTCGCCGGCAATGTCGGGGTGAAGGTGGCGCCGAAGGGATCGGCCGGCATTCGTACCGGCTGGTCGGGGCACCACGGATTTTCGGTCACCGAAAACTGCGCCAGCAAGGAGGCTGCGGCGTCGCTGGTCTGGTTCCTGACCAATGAGGACAGCCAGAAGCTCGAGGCGGCAAGCGGCCCACTGCCGACCCGCACGGCGGTGTGGGACTGGGACATTCAGCAGGCGGCAAGCGATCCCTATAAGAAGGAAGTGCTGGCCGCGTTCCAGGAAGAGGCAAAGCACGCTTTTGCCGTGCCGCAGACACCTGAATGGATTGAAATCTCCAACGCCGTCTATCCCGAATTGCAGGCCGCCATCCTTGGCGACAAGACCTCCAAGCAGGCGCTGGACGACGCTGCCGCCAAGGCCACCCAGATCCTCGAGGACGCAGGCAAGCTTTGATTATTCAACCGAGGGGCGCCGCGCTCATTGAAGAGCGGCGCCCCGAGCATTTTTTCGAACCATGCGCAACACGCTTTGTCTTGATCCCAGTTCGCCAATGGCGGCCTTCGGTGTCCGGGCACCAACCAGAACCGGATCGCCATGAAAGGCTGGAGACCTTCGCCGCCATTGCTGCTCCTGCTGCCGGCGGTGATCGTGCTGGCGGCGGTGGTGGTGGTGCCGCTGCTGCTGTCGCTCTATTCCAGCTTCACGCCGTTCCGGCTGACCAGGCCGGAGACGTTCTGGGTCTTCATCGGCGCGCGCAACTACGTCGCCATCCTGACCAGCCGCGCTTTCTGGGTCGCCTTTGCCCGCACCGTGGTCCTGCTGACGGTGGCGCTCAACCTGGAAATGCTGATCGGGCTCGGGCTGGCGCTGCTGGTGGAAAAGGCATCGCGCGGCCAGCGGGTTCTGCGCACCATCATGATGTTTCCGATGATGTTTTCTCCGATCCTGGTCGGCTTCCAGTTCAAATTCATGTTCAACGACAATATCGGCCTGGTGAACAACGCCCTGCAGGGGCTCGGCCTGACCGACCGCGCCATCCCGTGGCTGATCGACGGCAATCTCGCCTTCATCGCCATCCTAACCGCCGAGATCTGGTCGTCGACCTCGGTGTTCGCGATCCTGATCCTTGCCGGGCTGCTGGCGATGCCGCGCGAACCGGTCGAGGCGGCCCGCGTCGACGGCTGCACGCCGTGGCAGACATTCCGCTATGTCACCTGGCCGTTCATCATGCCGTTTGCTTTCATCGCCATGACCATCCGCTCGCTCGACGTCGCGCGCGCCTATGACATCGTCAAGATCATGACCGACGGCGGTCCTGCCGGCCGCACCGAACTGGTCTGGACGCTCGTCGCCCGCACTGCCTATGGCGATGCCCGGATGGGAATGGCCAATGCCATGGCCTATTTCTCGATTCTGCTGTCCATCCTGTTCACCGTCTATTTCTACCGCAAGCTCGCCGCGGCGCGCACGCAGATCGCGGCGGAGTGGTGAGGATGGACCAGAACAGCCTGCATCGCGTCGGCAACAAAGCGCTCGGCATCGTTCACGGCATCGGACTGTTTATGGCCATGCTGGTCATCTGCCTGCCCGGCATCTGGATCGTGCTGTCGTCGCTGCGGCCGACCGTCGAGATCATGGCCAAGCCGCCGGTGTGGATCCCGCAGCAACTCTCGCTCGATGCCTACATAGCCATGTTCAGCGGCGTCGGCCAGGGCGGTATTCCGGTGCTCGACTACTTCCGCAATTCGCTGATCATCTCGGTGACCTCTACGGTGATCGCCATCGTTATCGGCATGGCCGGCGGCTATGCCTTTGCGCGCTACCGCTTTCGCGCCAAATCGGCGATGTTCCTTGGCCTGATGCTGACGCGCACGGTGCCTGGCATTGCGCTGTCGCTGCCGCTGTTCTTCGTCTTTGCGCGGCTCGGCATCATCGATACGCATTTCGGGCTGATCCTGGTCTATGTCGCGCTCAACGTGCCCTTCACCGTCTGGCTGATCGACGGCTTTTTCCGCCAGGTGCCGAAAGACCTTGCCGAGGCGGCGCAGATCGACGGCTGCACGCGCTGGCAGGCCTTCTGGCAGGTCGAGTTTCCGTTGGCCGGGCCTGGCATCGCCTCGGCCGGCATCTTTGCCTTCCTCACCTCCTGGAACGAGTTCGCGCTCGCCTCGCAGCTGACACGCTCGATCAACTCCAAGACCCTGCCGGTCGGCCTGCTCGACTATACGGCCGAATTCACCATCGACTGGCGCGGCATGTGCGCGCTTGCCGTGGTTATGATCATACCGGCGCTCACGCTTACCTTCATCGTCCAGAAACATCTCGTCGGCGGCCTCACTTCCGGCGCGGTGAAAGGCTGACATGGCAACCGTATCGCTCAAGAAACTCACCAAGAGCTATGGTCCGGTGGCGGTCGTGCACGGCATCGACCTCGAGGTCGCCGACCGCGAGTTCATCGCGCTTGTCGGGCCGTCCGGCTGCGGCAAGTCGACGACCCTGCGCATGATCGCCGGCCTCGAGGCGATCAGCGACGGGATCATCGAGATCGGCGGCCGCATGGTCAACGACCTGCCGCCGCGCGCCCGCAACATCTCGATGGTGTTCCAGTCCTACGCGCTCTATCCGCATATGACGGTGCGCGAAAACCTCGGCTTCTCGCTGAAGATAGCCGGCGCCGCGAAGGAAGAAATGGACCGTCGCGTAGCCGAAGCGTCCGGCATTCTCGGCCTCGACCAGTTGCTCGACCGCCGGCCGTCGCAGCTGTCGGGCGGACAGCGCCAGCGCGTCGCCATGGGTCGCGCCATCGTGCGCGATCCCGACGTCTTCCTGTTCGACGAGCCGCTTTCCAATCTCGATGCCAAGCTTCGGACGCAGATGCGCACCGAGATCAAGAAACTGCATGCCAAGGTCCGGTCGACGGTGATCTACGTCACCCACGACCAGGTCGAAGCGATGACATTGGCCGACCGCATCGTCATCATGCGTGACGGGTTCATCGAGCAGGTCGGCTCACCCGACGAGGTCTTCCGCCGGCCGCAGACACGCTTCGTCGCCGGCTTCATCGGCTCGCCGCCGATGAATTTGCACGAGGCTGACGTCGACGACGGACAGCTGCTGTTCGCCAGCGGCGAGAGACTGCCTCTGCCCAGCCAGTTCAAGGCAAATGTCGGAACCGGCGACAAGGTCGTCTTCGGCCTCAGGCCCGACGACATCTATCCGACGGGACACGGCATCAGCTCCGGCGAAGAGGTCGACGTCCACCAGCTGGAACTGCCGGTGACCGTCACCGAACCGCTTGGCAACGAGACGCTGGTGTTTGCCGAATTCAACGGTAGCGACTGGGTATCCCGCATGCTCAATCCAAAGCCGCTCAGGGCCGGAGACCGGGTCAGGATGAGCCTGGACCTGTCGCAGGCCCATCTGTTTTCTGCCGAAACGGGCAAAACATTGCGAGGTTAAAATCATGGCAAAGATCGAGAAAGTCGAACTGCGCATGGTCGACTTGGTGCCGAAGGTCAAGCGCACCGATGCCATCCAGAGTTTTGTCAGCCAGGAAACACCGATCGTCACCATCACCGACGCCGACGGCGCGGTCGGCACCGGCTACAGCTACACGATCGGCACCGGCGGCTCCTCGGTGATGCGGCTCCTGGCCGACCACCTTGCGCCGCGGCTGATCGGCCGCGACGCCGACATGATCGAGGCGATCTGGCGCGAGCTGGAGTTCGCCACCCATGCCACGACGATCGGCGCGATCACGGCAATCGCGCTGGCGGCCATCGACACTGCGCTTTGGGACCTGCGGGCGAGGAAGCAGAACCTGCCGCTGTGGAAGCTTGCCGGCGGCGCCAAGGACCGCTGCCCGCTCTACACCACCGAAGGCGGCTGGCTGCATATCGAAACCGAGGCACTGGTCGAGGATGCGCTGGCCGCCAAGGCCAAGGGGTTTCGCGGCTCGAAGGTCAAGATCGGCAAGCCGCACGGTTCCGAGGATCTTGCCCGGCTGACGGCGGTGCGCCGGGCGGTTGGAGACTCCTACGAGATCATGACCGACTGCAACCAGGGCTTTTCAGTCGACGAGGCGATCCGCCGGGCCGAGCGCTTGCGTGAACTCGACCTCGCCTGGATCGAGGAACCGCTGCCGGCCGACGACATTGACGGTCATGTGCGGCTGTCGAGTGCCACATCGACGCCGATCGCTATCGGCGAGTCGCTCTATTCGATCCGGCATTTCCGCGAATATATGCAAAACGGCGCGTGTTCGATCGTGCAGGTCGATGTCGGTCGCATCGGCGGCATCACGCCGTGGCTGAAGGTGGCGCATGCAGCCGAGGCGTTCGACATACCGGTCTGCCCGCATTTCCTGATGGAACTGCATGTCAGCCTGACATGCGCCGTTCAGAACGGCAGATATGTCGAGTATATTCCCCAGCTCGACGAGCTGACCGGCAAGAAAATGCGTATCGAGGACGGGCACGCGCTGGCGCCGGACGAGCCCGGCATCGGCATCGACTGGGACTGGGATGCGATCAAGTCGAAGAGCATCGCGGAATTCACCGTGGCGATAGTGAAATAGGAGGCGACATGCAGCGAATGGGAATGGTGCTCGGTCTCAAGCCGGAGAAAGTCGCAGAGTATGTGCGGCTTCACGCTGCCGTCTGGCCGGACGTCCTCAAGATGATTTCCGCCTGCAACATCAAGAATTATTCGATCTATCTAAGGGAGCCGGAGCACCTTTTGTTCAGCACCTTCGAGTACCACGGCACCGACTATGCCGCCGACATGGCGAAGATGGCTGCCGATCCCACGACGCAGGAATGGTGGGCGCTGTGCATGCCATGCCAGGAGCCGCTGCCGACCCGCAAGGAGGGCGAGTGGTGGGCGTCGATGGACGAAGTCTTCCACTATGACTGATGACATTTTCGATCCTGCCTCGCTTTCCCAGGCCTGGGCACAACCGTCAAAGCCCAGGCCGATCGTGATTTTCGGCGCCGGCTCGATCGTCGGCGATGCGCATTTCCCGGCCTATGGGAAAGCCGGTTTCCCGGTTACCGGGCTTTTCGACCCCGACCTGGCCAAGGCGGAAAAACTGGCGCAGAAATGTGGCGTCACCGCTTACCGGTCGGTCGAGGAAGCTGCGTCAATCAAGGACGCCGTATTCGACCTGGCGACACCGCCGGCCTATCACGCCCGCGTGCTCAGGGCGCTGCCCGATGGTGCGGTGGCGCTGATCCAGAAGCCGATGGGCAGCGACCTCACCGAGGCGACCGAGATCCTCGAAATCTGCCGCTCCAAAAACCTCAGGGCCGCTGTGAATTTCCAACTCCGTTTTGCGCCGATGATGCTGGCGCTGAAGGATGCGATCGCCAAGGGCTGGCTGGGCGAAGTGGTCGATTTCGACGCATGGCTGGCGCTGGCGACACCCTGGCAGCTCTGGGAATTCCTGTTGCAGGCGCCGCGTGTCGAGATCGCCATGCATTCGATCCATTATCTCGACCTGATCCGGCAATTGCTCGGCGATCCCAAGGGGGTTCACGCCAAGACACTCGGCCACCCCGGCCATAAGGTTGCGCAAACGCGCACCAGCGCGATCCTCGACTATGGCGACACCGTGCGCTGTGCGCTGTCGATCAACCACGATCACAAATTCGGTCGAAAACACCAGGCTTGCGAATTCCGCATCTGCGGCACCGAGGGCGCCGCTTACCTCAAATTAGGCGTCAACCTCGATTATCCGCGCGGCGAGCCGGATATTCTCGAAATCTACCCCAAAGGCGGCAAGGGCTGGATTGCGGTTCCACTCGTCGGCTCATGGTTTCCGGACGCCTTTGCCGGCCGCATGGCCAATGTCCAGCGCTACGCGTCGGGCGAGGACGCCGAGCTTGTCAGTTCCGTCGAGGACGGCTGGAGCACCATGGCGCTGGTCGAAGCCGCCTATCAATCGAGCGCGGCGCCAGCAACACCGATACCGGCGAGGCCCTGACATGGAGCAGACGATCTACTTCGAGGACTATCAGATCGGCTCGTCGCGCATGACCAGCGGGCGCACCATCACCGAGACCGATTTCGTCGTCCATGCCGGCCATACCGGCGATTTCTTTCCCCACCACATGGACGCCGAGTTCATGAAGACGACGCCGTTTGGCCAGCGCATCGCCCACGGCACGCTGGTCTTTTCGGTCGGCGTCGGACTGACGGCAAGCGTCGTCAACCCGGTTGCCTTCTCCTATGGCTACGACAGGCTGCGCTTCATCAAGCCGGTGTTCATCGGCGATACGATCCGGACCCGCACCACCATCTCGGCCAGGGAAGACGATCCGAAGCGACCCGATTCAGGCCGGGTCATCGAGCGCTGCGAGGTGATCAACCAGCATGGCGACGTGGTGTTGGTCGCCGACCACATCTACATCGTCGAGCGTCGCGACAAGCCGAGCAGAGCCTCGACGGATGGCGCTGAAACCTAAAGACAAAAAACCCGCCTTGCGACGGGTCCTCGGTGCGAATCAGCACCATACACAAATTAGTAGCATAGCTGCCGGCACAAAGCAAGAACAAAATGTGGCGCTGTCGGCAAAAAATGCGAATTCACTCTTCACCCGTTCCCGTCTCTATCCGCTTGCCGAGGTCGCGCTCAAGGGCGCCTGCCCCGGAACGTCAAGGTGGAACTGTCGACAGGCAGCGGATGGTGCCGACATCGGGAATGGTCATATCCGGTTGACCGGATATACCGGCTTGCCGCCGCGCAGGACCGATGCGACATCGGCAAACACCTTGTTGCGAACCTCCGCGTAAGACTGGGTCGAGTAGTGCGCCGCGTGTGGACTGACCAGGACGGTGTCCAGCGCCAGCAGCGGATTGTCGGGCGAAGGCGGCTCCTGCTCGAAAGTGTCGATGCCGGCGCCAGCCAGATGGCGACGCCGGATCAGATCCGCCAAGGCAACCTCGTCGACGAGGCCGCCGCGGGACACGTTGATGAGTATCGCCCCTTCCTTCATCCGCGACAGGGCTTGCGCCGACATGATGTTTCTGGTCTCCGGTGTCGCGGGAACGTGCAGCGAGACGATGTCGGCGCTGGCAAGCAACTCGTCGAAGCCGACCGGTTCAGCACCACCGGCCGTGATGCGCTCGGCCGGCATGTACGGGTCGTAGGCGATGATGTGGTAGCCGAAGACACGCGCCCGCTCGGCAGTCAGGCGCCCGATCTGGCCGAAGCCGATCAGGCCGATGATCTGCCTGTCGGGCCGTATGATGCCGGCGCCATCGGTCATTGCAGCCCAGCGGCCGGCGCGCACCGCGCTGTCGAACTGCTTCAGCTTGCGCGTCAAGGCCAGGATCAGGGCCATGGCGTGGGTGCTGACTTCAACCAGATTGGCGTCCGGCACGTAGGTTACCTGAACACCGGCACGGCTGGCGGCCTCGACGTCGATCGAGTCGAGCCCTACGCCGAACCGTCCGACGACCTTGAGCCTCTTCAGTTCCGCCAAAACGCGAGCCGTGATCGGCTCTCGCAAGACCATCAATGCGTCGGCGTCGCGGCAGTGTTCGATCAGGGCATCTTCCGTGAGCAGCGTCTTTTCGACAAACTCGGCGCTCAAGCCGTCGAGGTAGCGCAACTGCTCTTCCTCGACTGACAATACGCCGTCGGTCTTGATGATCTTCATGCCAAACTCTTGCTATGAGGCGCTGCGCGCCGAGACGACACCGGCGGCAAGGCCGGCGCCGAGAAACATCGTGTCGCTGGCCAGCACGTGGAAGCTGATGCCGTGCCGCGACCATTTGCCGACATCATCCGCCGAAGGGCGAAAGATGCCGACGGCCTTGCGGGACGCGCGCGCCGCGGCCGCGATCCTCATAATCGCGGCATTGAGCTTGTCCTGGCCGGCCGGCCCCATGGCGTCGATCGAGACCGACAGGTCGCCGGGGCCGATGAAGACCACGTCGACGCCGTCGACCTGGACGATGTCGTCGATGTTGGCGAGGCCTTCGGCCGTCTCGACCTGGATGGCGACCGTCAGGACCTCGTTGGCCGATTTGAGGTAGTCCGGAATGCTGTAGCCATAACCGGCGGCGCGGCCTGGGCCGACACCGCGTGCGCCGACCGGCGGGTAACGGCAGGCCATGACCGCCATGCGGGCTTGCTCGGCCGTGGAGACACGCGGCACCAGGATGCCCGACGCGCCGGCGTCGAGCGCGGCCGCGATCCACTCCGGCGTGTGGCCGGGAACGCGCACCATCGCGGGAACCTTGTGGACATCGGCGGCGCGGATCAGATCCTCGAGCCGTTCGCGGCCGATCTGCGAATGCTCCCAGTCGATGCACAGGAAATCGACCCCGCTCGCGGCCGCCACTTCGACCGCCACAGGGTGCGGGATGGCGCAGAAGGTGCCGATGAGGCGATCGAGAGAGATACATTTCTTGCGAAAGTCGTACATGAAATCTCCAGAAATTTTCGGCGTCGGCAAACCCTGTTTGCCTATGTGGCCCTTGACGAAGGATGCACGGCTTCCGTCGACATCGGAAAATGCCGGCTGCCGCCTGAAAACGGCGGAAAAGTCTTGTAGTCGGCGCGCATCTCCAGCCGCGCCGGCGATTGCAGCGCGTGCGTCAATGCAGCGGGACTGTCGAACATGACGCGATTGCGCTGCATATGGTCGATCCGCGGCCAGGGCAGCGAACCGCACCAATCCAGTCGCGACAGAACCTCGATGTGGCGAATGCCGGGGAAGCCCCGCATCAATTGCGGATGATGCGTCACATAGTGGTGGAGCCAGACATTCATGTCTTCGGCCGGCCCGGGATAGTGGACAAGATAGCTGCAGGGCAGCCCGGACGTCTTGACGCCAGCGTCATCGACGGGAAACGGACGCACGCACATTGCCTGTTGCATCGGCCTCGAACCGGCGATGCTCGACAGCATGCCAGGTGCGGCAAGTGCCTGCAGATGGCCGGACGGCGCCAGCGCCGCCTCCATGTCCGCCAATTCGTCGAAATAGAGCTGGAAGCCAAAGACCGGCGGTGGACCATCGTTGTTGAACATGTCCGTCGCCACTTCGGGCAGATAGATGTTGGCAAGCGCAAGGCCCGGGGTCGACGCAATCACACGCCGCACAGCGTCAACGTCTTCACCGGCGATGGCCAAATTTGCCTCGCGGTCGTCATGGAAGAAGGCAAGATAGGCAAAGCGCATGTGGAGACCCTCTGGATCGAGTTCGGCTAGATCAAATTCGGAAGAAAGAGAGCGATCTGCGGAAAGAGGACAATCAGCAGGATCAGCAGAAGCGTCAGCGCGATGTAAGGCGCCGCTGACATGGCAACCGTTTTGAGCGATGTGCCTTTCGGCGCGACACCGATCATGATGAACAGCAGCAGGCCAAACGGCGGCGTGGTGAAGCCGACCTCGTAGGCGAGCAGCAGGATCAGCCCGAACCATACGGGCTCGTAGCCGAATTGCTGGGCGATCGGCAGAAAGATCGGCAGCGTGATCAGCATCATCGAGACCTGATCCATGAACATGCCGAGCAGCAGGATGACCAGCACCATCATGAGCAGCATGGGATACGGTCCAAGATCGTAGCCGACGATGAACTGGATAAAGCCGTTGGAGGCGCCGGAGAAGGCGAATATCTGCGAGAACGTCGTCGAAGCCGAGATGATCAGGAAGGTCATGCCGGTGACCTTCATCGCATCGTCCAGCGACTTCCAGACAACCGACCAGCTGAACCGTCGGTAGACAAACAACAAGGCGAAAACCGCGGCACAGCCCAGTCCCGCCGATTCCGTCGGCGTCGCTATCCCAAGGATGATCGTGCCGACCACCATGAACACGATGACGCTCATCGGAATGATGTTGACGGCGACCGCCCTCACCTTCTCGGCCGCGGGAACGGCGGGCACCGGATAGTGCGGAGCGGCGTCCGGGTCGATCTTCGTCTGGGCGAAGATCAGCGCCGCGTACATGACAACGAGCAGCAGCCCGGGCAGAGCCCCCGCTATGAGCAGCGCGCCGACATCGATCTGGGCAAGCGAGCCGAGCAAGACGGCCAGCGAGGATGGCGGGATGATGACGGCAAGGCTTCCGGCGCCAAGCACCGGGCCGTAGGCCATATGCGGCTTGTAGCCCCGCTTCAGCATCTCGGGCACCATCAGCGAGCCCATCATGCCGGTATTGGCGAGGCTCGAGCCCGACAGCGCGGAAAAGATCGTGCCGGCGGCGAGGACGACATAGGCGAGGCGTCCGCGCAGATTGCCGATGCACAGGTCGAGCGCGTAGATGACCTTCTCGCCGAGGCCGGAGCGGAAGAACAGGCTGCCCATGACAAGAAACATCGGCAGCGGGGCAAGCGCGTAGGTCGAGACAGCGTCGGAGAAGTTGGCGACCATCTGCGTCACGCCGATCGAACCGCCGAAGAACAGGTACAGCCCGATCACATTGGTGACGAAGAACGCGAAGGCGACCGGCAGCCCCAGCCCCATCAACACCAGGATGGTGCCAACGAGCACGGCGAATGGAAACAGCCAGGCCACCGGTCAGAGCCCTTCCATTTCCAGAGGATCCAGCGTGTACAGCGTGTCAGGGCCGAGCAGATATCTGAGCCATTCCAGCGCCGAGAGGTAGAAGGCGAGCATGATGGGCAGAAAGACCAGCCATTTCGGCATGTCGAAGCTGCGCGTTTCATATTCGCCGCCCGCCACGGCACTGGTCAGGGACGACAGAGCGACGCTGCCGAGGTAGAGGCTGACGGCAATGCAGGCGAGATAGACCAGCTTTTCAAGCACCGCCCGTGCCCGCACCGGCAGCGCCTTGCGCAGGAACTCGACGAAGACATGGCCCTTGCTGTGGACCAGCCAGGGCATCGGCAGAAATGCCGCGTAAAGCAGGCCGTATTCCGTCGCGGATACTGCCCAGGCAAGCGGCCTCAGGCCCAGATTGCGGACGCATACATCAGCAACCACCGCGACAATGATGAGGCCAAGCACCACTTTTGCCACCGCCGCCAACGCAAGGCTCAGCTTCCCAATCGCTGCAAACAATCTGTCCATGCCCGACGACCCTCATGTCCACCTTTTGCCCTTGGCCCAGCTTTGACGGAGGGCGCACGAGGCACCCTCGGCTCGGGCTACTGAAAGAATTTCTTCAACTGATCGATGTTGGTGGGATCGCGTTTGGCCATTCTCGCCCAGCTCGCCTGCGTGGCAGCCGCCAGGAATTTGTCGCGCCCGGCGCCGGTCAAGCTGACAACCTTCTGCCCGCCGTCGATCATCGCCTGTGCCTGTTTTTCGGATTCGGCAAGGTTGGCGTCATAGCTCGCGCGCTCGTATTCGACGGCCGTGTCGGCAAGCAGCTTCTGCGCCTCGGGCGACAGCGTGTCCCATCTGGCCTTGTTGATCGAGATCAGCACGTCGGTTTTGAAGAATTGCGGATCGACACGGTATTTGGTGAATTTGTCCCAGCCGAAGGATGCATAGCCAAATACGGTATAGGCGTTGGCATTGACGACGCCGCGCTCGAGCGAGGTATAGACATCCCCCGGCGCTTGCACGATCACTGTCGCGCCCAGGGATTCGAGGAAATCGCGATAGAGCGGCGACGAACGGATCTTCAAACTGCCCCAGTCGATGCTGCCTTCATCGTTGAGCTTGGGTTCGTCGACGGTGAAGACGTTGAAGCCCGAGCCCGCGTCGACATGCGCCAGCAGATGGGCATTGGCCTTCTTCTCGAAAATTGCGCTGATGAAGTCCCAGCCGCCATTGTCGCGAACCTCCCAGGGCGTCTTGGTCGATGCGGAGAAAACCTCCCCTTCGGGCACGAGTTCGAGGAACTGCCCTGCCGGTGTGTCGATCACATCGATCAGGCCGCTCCTGAGCGCCGCGCCCTGCTGGATCGGCGGAATGACCTCCGGCCCGCCACGCACGTTGATCTGGACCACGCCCTTGCCCTTTTCGTTCACCTTCTGAACGAACTTCAGGAAGCTCTGGGCGTAGCCGTTCTGCGTCGGCGTAAAATGCACGGCGTTGAGGACGACCTCTTCGGCCATGGCGATACCCGCCACGCCCGACATGAGTGCAGCCAGAACAAGGGATTTCCAAATGCGCATTGCAGTATTCCCTCCGATAGATTCACTTCGCCGGGGCCCATCATCGGGCCGATCTGAAATTGCACGCTACGCCGCCACACGAACGGCGGTTAGTTGACATCATCTCCTACTGTCAGGAACCGCCCATGCGCGTAGAAGACCGGCGATCGGTGAGCGCGATCCAGCGCAACGGCCGAGACGATGCCGATGACGATCATGTGCGACGCCCGCACGATGATTTCGGCCACCACGCACTCGAACATTGCCCGCGCGCCGACAAGCAAGGGCGCGCCGGTTTCGCCGCGCACCCATGATCCGGACGAGAACCGCGCGGCGCCCTTGGCTTTGGTCATGCCGCCAAAGGCACGCACAACGTTCTCCTGGTCGCCGGCGGGAAGATTGACCGAAAAAGGCAAACCTTCGCGAATGGCCGAGGCAAAGGTGCTGCCGCGGTTGACACAGGCAAGCAGCGAAGGCGGCTCGGCACTGAACGAGCAGAGAGCCGTCGCCGTGATGCCGCAAAAGCCGATCTCGTCATGCTCCGACGCGAGGATGGCGACGGAGCCCGCCACGGCCCGCATAGCCTGCTTGAACGCGCGCGGATCGATGGCGCTGTGCCCATCCACCCATAGCGTCGGAATGGCGGCGGCCGGCATCAGTTTACTCGAAGCCCGGCCTGGCGCATCAGCGGCAGCACGCGGTCGCAGAAGAAGGGCAGTTCGTAGGTGTAGTTGACGAATGTGAGGGCGGCGCCGGAATAACCCTGTTCCATGATCTCGGTGAGGTCGTCGACGATCTTTTCCGGCGTGCCGATGAGCGGGAAGGTCCCGGCACCGCCGGCGAACCTCTGCCGATACTCGGTGAAGGCCTTCGCGTCATGCGAGTTCGCGAATTCCTTCTTCTTGCGCATATGCTCGTCGACCGCACCCTCGTCCGCGCATTCGAGCGCGTAGTGCCGGTAGTAATCCTCGGCTTCCTGCTGGGTCTCCCGGCAAACGACGTGACAGACCGTATAGACGCCGACTTCGCGCCCGACTTCGGCCGCGCGGTTGGTAATGTCGACTACATGCGCACGGCCGTCGGCAATTTCGGAAAACGTCGAAAACAGATAGTCACAGTGGCGCGCCGCGTAGTTGCGCCCCGGCGCGCCGAAGGCGGCGTTCATGGTCACCGGTCGTGGCACTTGCAAGCTTGGCGGGCGGCTAACGACACTCTTCAGATCATAGAACTCGCCGCTGAAGTCGAACGGCTCCCTCGATTGATAGGCACGCACGATGATGTTGATCCATTCCTCGGCCTGATCGTAGGTCCGCTCGCCGACCGTCTGCCCGAACATAGCGAACTCGTCCGGGTTCCAGCCGCAGACGATGTTCAAGCCGGCACGCCCGTTGGAGATGTGGTCGACCGTCGCAAGCGCTTTGGCAGCCTGCAGCGGATGAACCAGCGGCACATGCACCGTCATGAACAGGCCGATGTTTTCCGTGGCGACAGCAAGACCCGCCGCCCAGGTGAACGTCTCGAACGACCATTCCCGGACATGCGTCAAACCGCCGAAGCCGCGCCAGCGGGCGATCGGCAGCAGAAACTCGAGGCCGGCGCGGTCGGCGATGCAGGCGGAATTGAGGTTGTCTTCCCAGCGGGCACGCCAGCGCTCGGGAACCGTGGTCATTGCCAGGCCGCCATCGGCGTTCATGGAAAAGACGCCGAGCTTGAACCTGTTCGGCCCTTTCAGCGGGTGCTGCTTCCTGATCATGGTTTCCCCGGCTGCGACATGCTCTCACCTTCACCGGTGGAATGTTGAGACGGTGGGCTCAGCTTCATGAAACGCTCCTCGGCGTTCTGAATGAAATGGGTCATGCGGTCGTAAGCGGCGACGGCGTCGCGCTTGACGAATGCCTCATAGATTGCGCGCATGCCGGCCACGACGACGGCCTGCGTCGGCTGGTGCGACAGCGTCCTTAAACGGACGACGAGGACATGGTCGGCGAACCTTGCAATGGTTTGTGAAAGGCGCTGGTTCGCGACAGCGCCGAGCCAACAATTCCTGAATGCCGAATTGGCCTGGAAGAAGCGGTCGGCATCGCCGGCGGCGGCCGCAGCCTCCGCCTCCCGAAGCGCGGCCGCAAGCGTCTTGAGGCCAGCGGCGTCGAGTGTCCGCGCAGCGTGTGCGGCGGCCCGCGGCTCGAGCAAGCGGCGGACCTCGAAGATGTCGGCGACATCCGTCGCGGTAAGCGTGGGCAGGGTGAAGCCGCGTGTGGTGCCGACGAGATAGCCCTCATGCACCAACTGCATCAAGGCGTCGCGGACAGGCATTCTGGAAATGCCGAGCTGGGCGGCAATGTCGACATCGACGAGCTTCTGGCCAGGCGCCAATTCGCCATGCTGTATGGTCAGACGGATTTGTTGATAGACCTGGGCACGCAGATTGCCATCGCCAACCCGTTTGAGCTCTATCGTTTCCGTCATCCACGCCTTCCCATGCGAAGATTTCGTATATTGTTTGAGGCTGGTGTCCTCGCAGTATCCGTTGAAATGCAGCTACATATCGATAGAATTCGACCTGCAGGCCACGTTCCAGTGCGAAGTGGAGCACAGGCTGGATCGCCTGGCAAGATGTTTTAAGTTTATAATGTATACTGTTTGGGTTCGTTGTCCGGAAGGCAGAGGGTCACGCCATCCGTGCGGTCGCGTCCGCGCGACGGCGGGGGAGAGCCAGCGATCCGCGCGGTTCGGTAAAAAACATACAGACGTTTTCGCGTGACACATCGAAGCTGGCGGATTTAACTAAAGATACTTGCGATCTGCGCGCGCCGGCACGCCCACCCGATCCCCTCGCCGGTGCGCATTACTGGATCGCCCGCCGTATCGAAAGGTGCGGCGGGCTTTTCGTTTCGTTTGGCGGGGAGGCGCTTATGCGAGACTTGCCCAGGGATATCGACGCAGACGTCGTGATCGAAATCAGCAAGCTGCTCGACGACCGGGCGAAGTCCGTGCCGGTGCCGGTGCACAAGTTGGCGGCGATGATCCGACAGGGCGTCGAGACGCGTCTGACCAATCACTCCATCGAAGAGCTGATCGTAGAGATGGCCGCGACGCGAGGGCTTCCGATGCTGTTTGATTTGCCGGCGGCAAATGTCGACAATGTCGTGCCGTTCGCCTCGGCGCGCCGTCCCCGCTGAAATTTCGTTCGAGCCACCGATCTTCGCGTCGCCACCCGATTTCACTTGCCCTGATGCGCAGGCCGGGTGTCGCCTTTCTTTTCGGGGTCGTGGGTATGGTGGCTGTCGCGTTCGCCGCCACCACCGGAGACCTTGCTGTGGCTGCGCCGGTCGGAATCGGCCGGCGGCTTTTCGATGCTCAGCGGCTTCTTGGCGTTTTCGTGCGCTGCGCCGGGACCACCCTGGCGGATGCTGGCAGGAGTCTTCTTCGACGTGGACATGGCCTAGCGATCCTGGACGTTGCCTTGATGGGTGGTGTTGACCTTCGTATTGCCTTGCTGGCCCTGCTTGTCGGGATCCGGCACGGTCGATTGGCCGTGCGGTGCTTGGTCGGCGGCTACCGGTTTTTTGTCACCGGCTCCTTTTGGGCTCAGATTCTCCGGTGGAACAGGGGGAGGTTTTGTGCTCATGGCGTTTCTCCTTCCGCCACCCAAACAAGCGGCTCGGGAGAAAGGTTCCCGAGGGTCCGATACGAACGGCGCTTGTCGCAACGAGCCAGGTCCCGGACCACGGCTTGAGGCCAAGGGACGCCTGCACATCCGGGGTTATTTCTTGATGATGGTTCCGTGGTTCAGATCGAAGGCCTCGGTACCGAAAGCCTGCCTGTAGAAATCCTGCTGCAGTTCGCCCCATTCGCCGAGATAGGCGCCGCAATTGCTGCAATAGATCGGCGTCGAATCCTTCGGATTGTCGGGAATCTCCATCAGGATCGTCCCGCATGCCTTGCAATCGAGCTTGTCATCCAAACGGCGGCCCATCGGCGCATCATGGCGCGTTTTCGGCCGCGCGCCAATTGTTGTTTTCGTACCAAGCCCCGAATGGCACGTTTTCCAACCTGCAACGGATTGCAGGCTAGCGGTCCGCCGGATTTCCGAAGGCAGGATCTCGCCGCCTCGAATACGTCCCCACCCGCGGCAGATCGTCTGGAAAGTCGACCCAGGGCAGCCTCATGTCCCAATATGCGTGGGCCTGTGGCGGAAATCGTTCGGGATGATCGAGGAAGCCGATCGTCAGATAGAGTTCGTCCGGCAGGCCCTGGTCGACATAGCCGATCGATGTCCCGCAATCCGCGCAGAAGGACCGGAGCACGCCTCGGGACTTCGAAAAGGTCTTCGGTGTGCCGGTGAGCAATGTGAATTCAGAAGGCCGATAGCCGACCCACACCGTTAGCGGGCTTCCTATCGCCTTGCGACAGTCGTCATCGTGATCGGAGCAAATCCAGAAAGGCTCGCCGCGCATTTGCGCCGTTATGGCGCCGCAAAAACAGGAACCTGTTTCAGTTCGTGGCATTGGCTAACTTCATTGCTGGACCGGCCTTCATTGCTGGCCTGGCATTTCGGTATTTTCCTTGGGGTTCTTCTTGATGCCGGCGGCAGGCGAAGTATCGGCCGGAGCATTGCCACCCTGGTTCTGTTCAGGGGCTCTTTTGAGCGGCGAGGTTTGCCAGCCCATATCGCCGTACAAAAAGCCTATGAGAAAGCCGACGATGATGATGGCCGAAATCACCATCGCAATTAACGCGTTACGTCGCTCCATTTCGCGCGGCTCCTTTCTTCGAGCCGAACAAACGATGGCGGAAATGGTTCCGGCAGGCCTCGACCCGGAATCGGCGGCGGCAGGCTGGCACCACGCCGCGCCCGACCGACAAGCCGCTGGATTGAAAGGGCGGGCCGCTGGAATGACAGGAATTCAGCCGGCGCGCGCGAGCTCATCCACGGCATTCAGGATCGCACTCTGGCTCGCCGGCTTCTGCACGATCCTGCAAGTGCGGAACTCGGCCGGAATTTCGCGTTCGCCGTACCCGGAGAGGAAGGCGAACGGAACACCGCGCGTTTGCAACGCTTCCGCGATCGGATAGCTGGTTTCGTCGTTCAACTGGATATCCAACAACGCCGCGTCGATGCCGCCTTCGCCAACGAGCCGAAGTGCCGCCGTCACCGACGACACCGGTCCAACCACCTGATGGCCGGCTTTGCGCAGGTAAACCGCCGCGTCGTCGGCGATCAGCCATTCGTCCTCGACAATCAGCACGCGCATCTGTCCGGTCACGACGAGCCCTCGCGGGTCAGTGGGAATGCGATTTCCGCCTCCAAACCATTCGAGTGGAAAGTTGTTTCAACCTTTCCGCCCAGTCGGTAACCGATTTCTCCGCGTAGAAGGGTAAGGCCGAAGCCGCTGTCGGTTGGCTGCTTGATGCGAGGGCCGCCCTTCTCGCGCCAGACGAACCTGAAGGTCCCGTCCGCCACCGACCATTTAACAACTATCCGCCCGGCTGGCTTCGACAATGCGCCATATTTGGCGGCATTGGTCGCCAGCTCATGAATCGCCATGCCGAACGAAAGCCCTTGTGCCGGCTTGAGGCTTACCCTCTCGCCATCAAGCTTAAACCGTTCAGGCCCGAAGGGGTCGAGTTCCTGGCGCAGCAATTCCTCGACGGAGGCTTCCGTCCAGCTCTCACGCGAGAGCAGACTGTAGGCACGTGACATTGCATGCAGGCGACCTATCAAGGCGTCGGCGAACTCGTCTTTCGACGCCGAGTATTCACGCGTACGGTTGGTGATGCTGGCGACAACCGCCAGCATGTTCTTGACCCGGTGGTTCAGCTCGGAGATGAGCACCTGCTGACGCTCTTCAGCCTGCGCCAGTGTCGTCACGTCGATCAGTGTCACGACCACGCCGTGGATGCTGCCGCTCTTGTCCCGATAGGGGTTGATGCGAACCAGGTGAGAGCGGTCGTTGTCGTCGCGCGCAAGATGATGGTTCAGGGTCTCTCCCGACTCGAACACAGCCTGGATGTGCCCCTTCAGCTCGGGGTAGTCGAGCCGGCTCGAAAGATCGGTCAGCGGCCGGCCGACATCGGATGGACGCAAGTTGAAGAAGGACGATGCCGCGGGCGTAAAAGTCCGCACCACAAGGTTGCGGTCGAGGAAGATGGTCGCGATTTCTGTGCTTTCGAACAGGTTTTTGAGATCGTTGTTTGCGCGATCGAGCTCCTCTATCTTGCCAGTCAACTCGGCGTTGATGGTGTTGAGCTCTTCGTTGAGCGACTGCATCTCCTCCTTCGAGGCCTCAAGCTCTTCGTTTGTCGACTGCGCCTCTTCATTGACGGAGACGAGCTCCTCGTTCGAAGACTTTACTTCCTCCAGCGCGGTTTCATATTCCTCGATGGTCGACTGCAGCCGATCGCGCGTGTCGCGCAACTCCCGTTCGAGTTCAGACGCGCCGTCGGTGCCACTGCTTTTGCCTGCCGGCTCGAGGCGTAGCTGGGCCTGTGCCACCGGATTGAACAGGACGAGGTAGAGGGACTCGCCATTGCCGCGCCCGGTGTACGGTTCGACCGTCAGCGTAATGAACTGAAGCTGTCCGTCGTCTTCCTCGACAGCTATGTTCTCCCGCACGACCGTGCGGCGCGTCGTGACTGCTTCCCGCAACGCGGCGCGCAGATCAAGTCTCAGCCCACGACGGGCCAGGGTCAGCAACTGCCGGCTCGGGGCGCCTTGCGGCGCTTCCAGATATTTGCCCGTCCGCGCCGAATAGTAGACGATGTCGCCATCGCCATTGACCAGCACGTGAGGCGGGGCGAACCGCTCCAGCACCTGAGCCTCGATCGCCTGGCGGAGAGAACGGCCGGCGGCATCCTTCTTCGAGCCGCCGCTTGCGACCGGAAAGGCAGCCGTGCGGCCATTGCCGACCAGGACCGGCGGCCGTGGCGTGGCATGTTCCCGCGCCTGGAATATCCGGTGCTTCTTGTCGACCGTGGCAAACAGGTCGCTGTACTGACCGACGCTTTCCGACGTGCCCAGGAACAGATAACCGCCCGGCCTCAGCGCGTAATGGAAGATCGGAATGACCCGGTTCTGGATCTGCGGGCCGAAATAGATCAGCAGGTTGCGGCACGAAATCATGTCGATGCGCGAGAAGGGAGGATCGCGGATTACGCTGTGCGGTGAAAAAATGCAGAGTTCCCGCACCTCTGGACCCAGCACATAGCTCTCGCCGTCGCTGTGGAAAAAGCGTTGCCTGCGCTGTGGCGATAGCCCGTGCAGCAACGCTTCGGGATAACGCGCCGCACGCGCCACCGCGAGCGCCGGCTCGACGATGTCGGTCGCGAATATCTGGACGCGCGGCGGCGCCGAAAGCTTGTCAATACGCTCGCGCATCAGCATGCCGATCGAGAATACTTCCTCGCCGGTGGCGCAGCCGGGCACCCAGACGCGCACCGCATCGGAGGCGCTCTTGCCTTCGAAAATCTGCGGTATGATCTTGTCCTCCAGCAATTTGAACGCTTCGGCGTCGCGAAAAAAGCTGGTGACATTGATGAGCAGGTCGCGAAACAGCTTCGCCACCTCGTCGGGATCCCTCTTCAGCCGCTCTATATAGGTGGTGATCGACTGTAGCTGCGTGATCTGCATGCGCCGCCTTACGCGACGCAGGAACGTCTTGGGTTTGTAGCCGGAAAAGTCGTGACCGGAATGGCTGCGCAAAATGGCGTAGATTTCATCGCGGGCCCGATCCATCTCTGCCTTGTGCTCGTCGTCCGCTTCGACGAGGCCGTTCAGCACATCGAAGCCGCGGGCAAACGCCTGAAGCTTTGCGCCGATCTGCTCGGCGGGCGCCGCTATGTCGATCAGGCCGCTCGAAATCGCACTCTGCGGCATATCTGGATTGCGGGGGCCGTAGCCGTTGGAGGCCTGGGCAATGGTCAGCCCGCCATGCTCCTTGATGGCCCGGGCGCCGAGCGTGCCGTCCGAATCGCCACCCGACAGGATAACGCCGACGGCATACTCGCCCTGGTCCTCGGCCAATGCGCTGAAGAAGATGTCGATCGGCTTGCGTTCGCGGTTGAGCGTGTTCGGCCGGCGCAGCGAAAGCGCGCCGTTACGGATGGTGAGGACGACGTTTTGCGGCATCACATAGACCTGGTCCGGTTGCACCGCCACGCCCTCCTCGGCCACGACGACCGGCATTTCGGTGTAATGTCGGATGACCTCGTGCAGCAGGCTCTCCCGTTCCGGGCTGAGATGCGTGACGACGACAAACGCCATGCCGGTGCCGCCGGTCAGTCCTTTGAACAGGCCCTCCATCGCGGGAATGCCGCCAGCGGATGCGCCGACGCCGACAATAGGAAATCTTCCATTCTGGAACACCATGCCATGCCCCGGTAACAGCCGCGCCCGCGAAACCGCCAAATCGGCCCTCAGACTAGAACCGGGCCGAGCCTCGGGCCAGTAAATAGTCCACGAACGGAACAAAGCACCGCCGGTGGGCATTAACATCCGGTTTTCGTGGCGGTTCCAATGGCAAAACGACCATCTGAGACAAAGCCGGCAAAACAAATCTCGTTACGCTCGCCGGATCTGGCCAAGGTCCCGGTATCCGAAGAAATCCCGCCTCGCCTGCTCGCGCTCGCGGAACGGTTGCAAGAGGCTATGGCCCGCCATTTTGGACAAGTCCGCGCCGACAGCCGTAGATCCCCGTAGCAAGAAGGAACAATGAGGTGCGCGACCTGCAAGGCTTGCATATTCTGATCGTCGAGGACGAATGGATGCTGGCGGGCGATCTTGCACGCTATTTCAGCAAGATGGGCGCCGTGGTGCTTGGCCCCGTGGCGACGGTCGAACAGGCATCGAAACATACGGATGAGGCGGAAGCCGCGATCCTGGACGTCAATCTCAACGGACGACGGGTATTCCCGATCGCGGACGAACTGATGCGCCGCGGCGTGCCATTCGTGTTTTTCAGCGGCGACGAAGACATCATCATTCCGGAGCGGCTTCGCCACGCCAGCAGCCTGAGAAAATCCTCGGACGGCCAAGCCGTGTTCGATGCTCTTTTCCCGCCCGAGACGTCAACATCGAAAGAGGGCCAGGTGCCGGAGCCGTCCGATGACGTATTTTCGCTTCTGCCGAAGCTCAGGCTCGCGGCACGTCTGCTGCTGGGAGACGTGGACGCTTCCGACCGGCTGGTCGAGCGGACGCTGGAGCAGGCGATCGGCGAGATCGACAGCAGGCGATCCGGCTCCTCCACCGAGGACTGGCTCAACGGCATCATGCGAAACATCGTCAGGGCACGTGGAGCGAACCTGCTGCACTGACCGCGGCAGTTGCCGGCAATCGGACGAGGTCAGCCTTTCCGGCTGCGCTCGACGAATTTGTTGAAGCGGCTGGTTTTGCCGCCGCTGGTCTCTTCCTGGTAGAGGAAGGCCAGTTCGTTCTCATCGAATATCCTGAAGAACTCGTCCCACTCGACGGGCTCGAACGTCTCTTCAGGCTCGCCGAAGTCGATGCGCAGTATGCCGCCCTCGCCCTTGGTGCGCACCACCGCCGGCCGGCCATCGCGATCCTCGGCCCAACGGCGGATTTCATCATGATCGGTGGTCGTCTTCGATTCAGACATTCCAATCTCCCTTCGATTCCACCGCACACCGCGAGATCCCGGTCTGCCTTCGTACAACCAGCAGATGCATTGCTGCCGAGCATATGCGCGCGGTTGGTCGATTATGGCTCCTAACACCAAGCGCGCTTCGATGTTCCCGCGCCCAGCCCAAGGCGGTCGCTTCCGGAGCGCAGCGCTCGGGAACTTTGTTGAAGCAAGGGAACAAACCTTTCGCCCGGAAGTTTGGGGCGGCAAAGCCATTCGTATGAGGAGTTGTCGTGAAACGTATACTGGTCACGGGAGGCTGCGGTTTTATCGGCCGCCACGTCGCCCAGGAACTCGTTGAACATGGCTATGGGGTTTCAATTCTCGATGCGTTGCTGGACCAGGTGCATGGCGGCGAGGCAATCAGCCTGCCGCCAGGCGCCAAGCTGATCAAAGGCGACGTTCGCGATCGCGAGGCCATCGCAGAGGCGGTCGACGATGTCGACGCGATCATTCACCTGGCGGCCGAAGTCGGCGTCGGCCAGTCCATGTACGAGATCGCCCGCTATGTCGGCGCCAACGACCTCGGCACCGCCACGCTGCTGGAAGCGCTGATCAAACGCCCGATCGAACGGATCGTCGTTGCTTCGTCGATGAGCGTCTATGGCGAGGGTCTCTATGCCACGCCGGACGGCCGGCGCATCGACAATGCAAGACGGCAGCCGGACGACATCCGCAATGGCCAATGGAATCCCCTGTCGCCGGAAGGCGAAGTCCTATCGCCGCTGCCGACCGACGAGCAGAAACCGGTCGACCTCGCCTCGATCTACGCGCTGACAAAATACGCCCAGGAACGCGCCGTGCTGATCTTCGGTGATGCCTATGGCGTCGACGCAGTGGCACTGCGCCTGTTCAATGTCTTCGGCGCCGGACAGGCGCTCTCGAACCCGTATACCGGCGTCCTGGCGAACTTCGCCTCGCGCATCGCCAATGGCCAGCGGCCGCTGATTTTCGAGGACGGCGAACAGCAGCGCGATTTCGTGCACGTGCGCGACGTTGCCCGCGCCTTCCGGCTGGCGCTGGAACAGCCCCAGGCGCGCAGCCACGTCATCAACATCGGCAGCGGGCGGGCGTACGCAGTCAGCGACGTCGCCCGGCTGCTCGCCGAAGCAATGGGCGTGCCTGGCCGCCAGCCGGAAATCCTCGGCAAGGCACGCTCCGGCGATATCCGCAATTGCTTTGCCGACATATCGAAGGCGCGCGAACTGCTCGGCTTCCAGCCGCAATTCCGGCTGGAGCATTCGCTCGGCGATTTCGTCGCATGGGTGCGCAACACCGTCGCCATCGATCGCAGCGCCGAGATGAAGCGGGAACTCGAAGCGCGAGGGCTGGTATCATGAGACCGGATTCACCCGATTTTCGCGAAGCGCCTGTCGCCATTATCGGCGGCAGCGGCTTCATCGGCTCCAACCTCGCCGACAGCCTGTTGTCGGATGGCGAACCGGTTCTGGTCATCGATAATCTGAGCCGTCCCGGCGTCGAGCAGAACTTGGAATGGCTGACGCAAAAGCACGGCAGCCGTCTCATCATTGAAATCGTCGATATCCGCGAGGCCGAGGCGCTGATGCCGCTGGTGGCTGGTTCGAAGGCGGTTTTCCACTTTGCCGCGCAGACCGCCGTCACCACGAGCCTGGTTCGGCCGGACGAGGATTTCGACATCAACCTGCGCGGAACGTTCAACGTCCTGGAAGCCGCTCGCCGCAGCGGCAAACGCATCCCCGTCGTTTTCGCCAGCACCAACAAGGTCTATGGGCGGCTCGCTGACATTGCGATGCGCGAAGACGACGGCAAATATGCGCCTTGCGACGCCAGCATCCAGGCGCACGGCATTGACGAGACGCGCGGCCTTGATTTCTGCACGCCCTATGGCTGCTCCAAGGGCGCGGCGGACCAGTATGTCCTCGACTACGCCAAGTCATACGATCTTCCGACGGCGGTGCTGCGCATGAGCTGCATCTATGGACCGCGCCAGTTCGGGACGGAGGATCAGGGCTGGGTCGCCCATTTCCTGCTTAGCGCGTTCTCCGACCGGCCGATCACTATCTATGGCGACGGCAAGCAGGTGCGCGACATCCTGCATGTTGCCGACGCGGTAGCGGCCTACCGCGCGGTGCTCGACCGGATCGAAGAAATCAAGGGCCAGGCATTCAATCTCGGCGGCGGACCGGAAAACGCCGTCAGCCTGCGCATACTACTGAACGAGATTTGCGACATAACGAAACGGGACGTTTCGATCCGTTACGACCGCGAACGCACCGGCGACCAACCATTCTTCGTCGCCGACACACGCGCGATCGAGGCGGCGCTAGGATGGAAAGCGCATGTCTCGTGGCGAAACGGCATCCGCGACCTCGCCGACTGGCTGCATCGTCATCGCGTCGACCCGCATCCCGAACCGGCGAGGTACGTGGCATGAAGGTCGCTCTGGTCAATCCGTCCTGGACCTACCAGGACAGCATCTATTTCGGCTGCCGCCAGCCGCATCTGCCGCTCGAACTCGGCTATTCGAAAGCCTTGCTCGAAGCCGCCGGCCACGAGGTACTGATGCTGGACGGGCAGATCCAGAAGCTCGACAATGCCGCGCTTGCCGATCGCGTCGCCACTTTCGAGCCTGATATGACCGTCGTCAGCACCGCGCCGACCTACCTGTTCTGGCGCTGCGCACCGCCCGAGTTGCGCGTGCCAGCTGAGTTCCTCAACCATCTTGCCGGGTGCGGCGGCCGCACCGTCGCCGTCGGGCCGCATGGCTCGGCGACGCCGGCGCCGACTTTGCGCAAGCTTGGCGTCGACATTGTCGTGCGCGGCGAATGCGAGGAAGTGGTCGCGGAACTCGCCCGGCGCAACGACTGGAATGCTGTGCCGTCCACCGCCCATTTTGAGGATGGAGAACTGGTTTCGAACGGCGGCGTGCGTGCGAGCTCGTTCATCGATCACCCAGCGCTCGAATGGCCATCGGACTGGATTGCCGCCCATTCGCACCACCATCACCGCTTCGACGACAACCAGGTCGGCTTTGGCGCCGAGGTCGAGGCTTCGCGCGGCTGCCCGTATAATTGCAGCTTCTGCGCCAAGATCGATTTCCGCGACGCCTATCGCCGCCGGAACCACGAAGCGGTGATCGCCGAGATCGACCGGCTGATCGCACAGGGCGTCGGCTACATCTACTTCATCGACGAGATATTCCTGCCGCAAAAGGCATTGCTGGAAGCGCTGGTCGATCGCGGTGTGAAGTTCGGCGTGCAGACGCGCATCGACCTCTGGAAACCGGAACTGCTGAAACTGCTCGGCGCAGCCGGCTGCGTCTCGATCGAGGCGGGGCTCGAAAGCCTGACGGTGGAAGGCCGCGCCATGCTGGCAAAACGCTGCCGGCTGGGAACCGAGGAACTGGCTGCGTTGCTGGTCGACGCAAGGCGCCATGTGCCGTTCGTTCAGGCCAATCTCATCGGCGTGGTCGAAGACGATCCCGCGCTGGTCGACTATTGGCGAAAGCACCTGATCGACAACGGCGTTTGGGCCAACGAACCGGTGCCGCTTTATCCCTATCCGAGTTCGCCCAGCTACCGCGAACTTTGGGGCGAGCCGGACGATCTCGCCTGGGAGCGCGCGCATGAACATTACCTCGCATCCTTCCGGACGTTCAGCGACATCCAGGAGAAGCGTCCGCGTCCGCTGGCTGAATTGGAGGCCACATGTTGCGGACACTGAGCCCGCCGCGTCGCATCCTGATGACTGTCGATGCCGTCGGCGGCGTCTGGCGCTATGCGCTCGATCTGGCCAGGCAACTGGTCGCCGGCGGCGATAGCGTCGTGCTTGCCGGGCTTGGTCCGGAACCGTCCAGGCAGCAGGCCGAGGAGGCCCAGTCATTCGCGGCGCTGACCTGGCTCAACACGCCGCCCGACTGGATGACCCGCAACGAGCACGACCTCGACACATTGCAGCAGGAGCTGCTCCCGCTCATCCGTGACTACGCCATCGAAATCGTCCATCTCAACGCGCCGACGCAGGCTGCGGGGCTCGACGTGCCCTGCCCGGTCGTGGCGGTGTCGCATTCCTGCGTGGTGACATGGTTCCACGCCGTCAAAGGACAGGCGGCGGACGGCGATTGGGCTTGGCAGAAGGACCGCAACCGGCGCGGTCTCGACGACGCAGGCATGGTCGTTGCACCCAGCCGCAGCCATGCCGACATGCTGGAAACCTGCTACGGGCCGATCGCCCGCCTGAGCGTCGTCGGCAACGGTGCACGGCCCGGGCCGAAGAGCGAAAGGCGGGAATCGGTCGTTTTCGCCGCTGCGCGCTGGTGGGACGAAGGAAAGAATGCGGCGGTGCTGGACCGGGCCGCCTCACTGACGCAATGGCCGATCTTCGTCGCCGGCTCGCTGCAAGGGCCGGACGGCCAGCATGTTGGCTTCAGCCACGCCGTTCCCGTCGGGCCGGTACCGCATGAGGAAGTGCGCTTGCTGATGGCGCGGGCCGGCATTTTCGTATCGCCGTCGCTCTACGAACCGTTCGGCCTGGCCACGCTGGAAGCCGCGATGTCGAAGACGCCTTTGGTGCTCGCCGATATTTCGACCTATCGCGAACTGTGGGACGACGCGGCCATGTTCTACGACGCGCGCGATCCGGGCGATCTCGCCAGATGCATCAGCAGCCTTTGCAGCGACGCGCAGCGCCGGCGAGAACTCGGTGAGGCAGCGGCCCGCCGAAGCCGCAGGTTTTCACTGGCAAGACAGGCGACCGCCATGCGCGGCGTCTACGACAAGGCGGCCCTGGCCACCATGGCGGATAGTTGATTATGCGGTTTTTGTTCTACACCCATTCGATCGTTTCCGACTGGAACCACGGCAACGCACATTTCCTGCGCGGCATCATGCGTGAGCTGGTCGTGCGCGGGCACCAGGCTATCGCGCTGGAGCCCGCCGACGGCTGGAGCCGGTCGAACCTGCTGGCCGAGAAAGGATCCTTCGCGATCGAACGATTCCGGAAGGACTTTCCCGAGTTGATGCCGGTCACCTATGACGCCGCCTTCGACCACGAAGCCTGGATCTCCGATGCCGATGTGGTGATCGTGCATGAGTGGACCGAGCCGGGTCTTGTCGCGCGGCTGGGCAGGGCGAAAGCGAATGGCGGGCGTTTCACGCTGCTGTTCCACGACACGCACCATCGCGCCATATCAGCCACGCAAGCGATCTCCTCCTTGCGGCTTGAACATTATGACGGCGTGCTCGCCTTCGGCGAGGCGCTGCGGGAAAGCTATCTCCGCGCCGGATGGGGCAAGCGGGTCTTCACCTGGCACGAGGCAGCCGATGACCACCTGTTCCAGCCGCATCCTGAAATCGAGCGTAGTTCCGACCTTATCTGGATCGGCAATTGGGGCGACGACGAGCGCAGCGCCGAAATCAGGGAGTTCCTGGTCGGCCCGGTACGTGAGCTCGGCCTGAGCGGAACCGTCCACGGCGTTCGCTATCCGCCGGAGGCGCTCGCCGACCTTGCGGCCGCCGGCCTGCGCTACGAAGGCTGGATCGCCAATGCCGACGTGCCGAAGGCATTCGCGGCGAACCGCATCACGGTTCACATCCCGCGGCGTCCATATCGCGAAAGCCTGCCCGGCATCCCGACCATCCGCATGTTCGAGGCGCTCGCCTGCGGCATTCCGCTTGTTTCGGCGCCCTGGTCCGATGTCGAACGCTTGTTCAGGCCCGGCACCGATTTCCTGTTTGCAAATAATGGCTTCGAGATGCGGCGTCATCTTCGCGCCGTGCTGCATGATGCGGATCTCGCCGCTTCTCTGGCGACGTCGGGCCTCGAGACCATCCGCCTGCGGCACACATGCCGGCACCGGGCGGATGAATTGTTCGGCGTGCTCGCCGAATGCGGGCACCGCCGAGCCGCCGACACGATCCTTGCAAAGGAGGCAGCCGAATGAAGATCGCATTCTACGGATCGAGCCTGCTGTCGTCCTATTGGAACGGCGCGGCAACCTATTACCGCGGATTGCTCAAGGCCCTGGCAAGGCTCGGCTATGACATCACCTTCTACGAGCCGGACGTCTACGATCGCCAGAAAAACCGCGACATGGAGGCGCCGGACTGGTGTGCCGTGGTCGTCTACGAGGCCACCCCGCATGCCATGATGCAGGTGGCCGCGTGGGCGGCGGAGGCGGATATCGTCGTCAAGGCGAGTGGCGTCGGTTTCGCCGACGACGCGCTGTTGCGGGCGGTGCTCGATCACGCCCGTGCCGATGCGCTGACCGTATTCTGGGATGTCGATGCGCCGGCGACGCTCGGCCAGTTGCGCGATGAACCCGACCATCCGCTGCATCGCGCGTTGCAGGAAATCGACCTCGTGCTGACCTATGGCGGCGGCGACCCGGTGGTCTGGGCCTATCGGGCCATGGGGGCGGCCGAATGCGTGCCGATCTACAATGCGCTCGATCCGGAAACGCATCATCCGGTCGGCAAGGATATGCGTTTCGCCTGCGATCTCGCCTTCCTCGGCAACCGGCTGCCGGACCGCGAGGCGCGCGTCGAGGCCTTCTTCCTCGACCCGGCCGGCCGCTCGGCCGATCAGCGCTTCCTGCTCGGCGGATCTGGCTGGGGCGACAAGCAGATGCCCGCCAATGTCCGATGGCTCGGCCATGTCGGCACGCGTGATCACAATGCACTGAACGTCACGGCCAAGGCGGTGCTCAACATCAGCCGCGACAGCATGGCGGCCAATGGCTTCTCACCGGCGACGCGCGTGTTCGAGGCAGCCGGCGCCGGCGCATGCCTCATCACCGACGCCTGGCTCGGTGTGGACCTGTTCCTGAAACCCGGCGAGGAAATCCTGGTCGCGCGCGATGGCGAGGATGTCGCCGAGATCATGCAAAGCCTTAGCGCTGAACGGGCCAAGGCGATCGGGGCATCCGCGCTTCGGCGGGTACTTGGCGAACATACCTATACGACACGGGCCGTTTTGGCCGACGCCATTTTCAGGCGCCATTTCGAGCGTCCGACCGTGGAGGCGGCCGAATGACGAAGCCGCTCGACATCGTCTTTCTTGGCCTCTCGCTCTCCTCATCCTGGGGAAACGGCCACGCCACCACCTTTCGGGGGCTGCTTAAAGGTCTCCACGAACTCGGTCACCGCGTCACCTTTCTCGAACGCGACGTGCCGTGGTACGCAAGTCACCGGGATCTGCGCGATCCCGATTTCTGCGCGTTGCGCTACTATGAAACGACCGACGATCTTCGCCGCAATTTTGCGCGCTGCCTGCGCGATGCCGATATCGTGGTCGTCGGCTCCTTCGTTCCCGAAGGCCCTGAAATCATCGACGTCGTGGCATCACTGTGCACAGGTCAGTTCTGCTTCTACGACGTCGACACGCCGGTCACGCTGGCAAGGCTTTCAACCGATGATTGCGAGTATATTGCCAGGCGGCAGGTCCCGTATTTCGATGTCTACTTCTCTTTCACCGGCGGGCCGACGCTTGCCCGTCTGACGGCGGAATTCGGCGCGAGGCGGGCCGAGCCGCTCTACTGCTCCGTCGACCCGGAACGGCATCACGGAACCGGTGACCCAATCCGCTGGGATCTCGGCTATCTCGGCACGTACAGCCCCGACCGCCAGGCGGCGCTGGAGGCCCTGCTGTTCGAACCGGCGCGTCGCATGCCGGAGCGTCGCTTCGTCGTTGCCGGCTCGCAATATCCGCGCGAAATCGCCTGGCCGGACAATGTCGATCGCATCGAACACCTGCCGCCGGCAGACCATGCCGCCTTTTACAGCCGCCAACGCTACACGTTGAACGTCACGCGCAGTTCCATGATCGCGGCCGGATGGTCGCCCAGCGTGCGACTCTTCGAGGCAGCGGCCTGCGGCACGGCGATCATCAGCGATAGCTGGGCCGGACTGGACAGCCTGTTTCCAGGGCGGACGATTCACACGGCGCGCAGGACCGAGGACATAATCGGTATCCTGTCTGGAGAATCCGACGGCGCCCGGCTTGCCATGGCCACGCAGGCGCGCGTGCTCATCCTGGCAGCTCACACAAGCATCGCAAGAGCCCGCGAATTCGTTGCGCTGCTGGCGCAGGCCAAATCGCCACGTTCTGTTCTCGATCTGGACGTCGAGAGCGCAGCATGACCCGCAGACGGGAGAAGATAGAGATGCAGCTATCAAGAAAGGCGCAACGGACCAGGACCGTGCTTGTCGCCGGCGGCGCCGGCTTCCTCGGTTCGCATCTTTGCGAGACAATGCTCCAGGCCGGCTGGCGCGTGATCTGCGTCGACAATTTCCTTACCGGCCGCATGGAGAACATAGCATCGATCGCCGATCGTCCGGATTTTCGGCTGATCAAGCAAGACATTTGCCGGCCGTTGGAGCTTGGCGAACCGGTGGATCGCATCTTCAACATGGCATGCGCGGCATCGCCGCCGCGTTACCAGGCCGACCCGGTCCACACGACGCGGACTTGTGTGATCGGGACGCTCAATCTGCTGGAGCTCGCCGCCCGTAGTGGCGCCCGCTTCCTGCAGGCGTCCACCAGCGAAATTTATGGCGATCCCGAACAGCATCCGCAGAAGGAAGACTATGTCGGCCACGTGAACTGTATCGGCCCCCGCGCCTGCTATGACGAAGGTAAGCGCACCGCCGAAACCTTATGCTTCGATTATTTGAGAATGGGAAAAGCCGATATCCGTGTCGCGCGCATCTTCAACACCTACGGCCCCAGGATGGACCCTGCGGACGGACGGATCGTTTCCAATCTGATCATGCAGGCACTCGAGAGACGGCCGCTGACGATATTCGGCGACGGGCTGCAGACCAGGTCGTTCTGCTACGTTTCCGATCTGGTCGACGGCTTGATCCGGTTGATGGACGTCGATCCCAATCCACGCCAGCCGGTCAATCTGGGCAATCCGGGGGAGTTCACCATCCTGCAACTGGCGAGCTTGGTGAGAGGCATGACCGCAACCAAATCGGGCCTGAAATTCCTGCCGCTGCCGCAAGACGATCCTCGTCGTCGGCAACCCGACATTTCCCGCGCAAAGAAGCTTCTCGGCTGGTCGCCAAAAGTGCCGCTCAGGCAAGGTTTGATGCGCACGATCGGCTATTTTGCCGAGCTTGAGACGGCGCAGATGATCGACAGAAGACGTCAAATTGCCGCCACCGTGCGTTCTGCCTCAGGCCGGCTGCAAAACCTGCCGGCCTGAGGCGGGGAGCGTCTGGCCGCTGCATGATCGCGCGGTCGTTTCGGATTTGGTCACTTTTTCTCGTCGCGGGAACAACCCGTCCAGCTTCTGGTTCTGCCAAGGTACCGGCATGGAGACGATTGTGCATCCGAAGCGATCCGCCAAAGACATCGAGCAAATGGCCGCAAAGGAGACGGCTGCCTTCCTGCGGCGCGCCTCCATCACCTATCTGGAATGTTGCGTGAGCCTGATGATGACGCATCTTCAGCGGGAGGAGGTAGTCGCCATCCTCGAAAAGGAAGCGGACATGCTTCGCCGGCTGGACTGATCCTGGTCGAAGGGCCGCAGCTCCCCTTGGTTCTCCAGGAAACGAAGCAACATCGAGGTATAACGTCTTGCCGCGACCGCCAGCCGGATCTGTTCCCTATCATCGCCAGATCGTGCAGCCATGCTCCACAAGCCAAGCTGGAACGCAAGATAGCAGGGCTCATAGTATTGGACCAGATTGGCATCGACGGGACGGGAGGCTCTCGCTTCCACGGCCTTGCAAAGCGCCCCAGTCGCCGGGTCGGAGAGGCTGTACTCGACACGGGCGCCGGCAATGTCCCAGGCGATGTCCTGGCAGCCGATCAGATCGTGCGATCGGCAATGATCGAGGGCGTCCGTCTTGACCAGCGTTCCACTGCGCGAAAGGATGAACTCCCACGGATGAAGCCGCCCGTCGATCTCGACCCGCTGCATGGTCTTGGCTGGAGCCTGTCTCGAGAACCAGGTCTGCAGCTCCGCCGCGCGGCGTTCGCCCAGCGCTTCACTTATATTCCGCACGGCCATGTCCGCAAGCGCCTCCAGCGAGGCGCCTGGCTCCGAGGCCGGCAGATTGGCTGCGCGCCAAGCGAGATAGCGCGCCAGGTGAGCGACCAATTTTTCTTTCGAAAGCGTTGCCCGGTCCAGCGTTGTGCCGTCGATCCAGCGTTCGACCAGAAAGCCATGGCACAGCCCGGCGACTTCCGGGCCAAAGGCTGCGTCGTGCAGCCTCCTGGCGGTCTCGGCCTTGTGCATTCCGATTTCACCGAGGCCGACGAATTTGACCGACCATTTTTCCTGGCCGGCGGAAGCGAGGAACTTCCGCCGCTCGAAGCCGCGATGAACGGGCGGCCACTGATCCTGCGAGCCATAATGCAAGCGACGCCACTCTCCGGCGGATATTTCCATCAGGCTGACCGCTGTGCGGCCGATCATTCTAGCCACCCAATCCCGCAGCGCCGGCAGAGCGGATCCAGCGGGGAAAGTCCGTTCGAAATCCGCGGTGTGTTTTTGGCACACCGTCCATGCCTCACGGATGTCCGCCGACGTCTCGGGGCCCGGGCCACCCAAATGACTTGGGAACAGATGGATGCGCCTGGTATCGATGCCCAGCGCTTGTAGCCATGCGACGACGGCATGGAACGAGCTGCCGGACAGACCCGGGCCCTCATCGACGATGGCAAAGCGGGCCGACGGCTTCGTCATCCAGCCGCTGATCAGCTCCGGATCGGCGGCAAGCCGCCTGCGAAACGGGTGGCCGGTCGGACGGACGCTGACGGGTGCTGGCGCGCCGATGGCTGCAGCCACCATCGCTGCAAGCCCAAGGCCGATGCTGCGGATGCCGATTACGCATGTGTTCGCATCGAGACCCGACTGCCGCGCGGCGACGAAATAGCTCTCCGGATAAAGCGCGTAGTGAGCGTAGCCCTCAGCCGCGCCGGTCAGAATGTCGCCATCGCATTCGAGTTCGGCCAACATTCGCGGCACTTCGGCATCGACCGGGCCGTCGACGGCGAATCCGGCCCTCCACGATCTGCCCACGTCCCGGGCCAAGCCGACCAGGAGATTTGCGCCCGCGATCCTTTGTGGGGAATTCCTGTCCGTGCCCCTGGCCTCGAATTCCGCGTCGGCAAGGCCCTGGACCAATTCCGAGACCTTGATGAACAGGCCGACCAGGGCTGCGTGCCGTCCGATCCCGCTTGGCATGTCCGCGATGTGCCCGGCCGCATCGCAAGCCGAGGCGAGAACATATCGCGCGCTCTCAGTTTGCTTGTGGTCGCCATAGACGATCATTGTCTCGTCCCGGTTGGCCTCACCCCCCGGCTGCACAACTCGGCGGGCGCTACTTTGATCCACCGTCGGTTGCACGATTTTTACAGCCGGCAAGGAACAATCCGGGAGGAAGGCGGTTTGGCACGAAGAACTTACCTTCAACAGCATAGGCAGCGGTTTCGTGGGATCGAAGAAAGTTCGGATCGGAATAGTCGGCGTCGGTAACTGCGCCTCCTCCCTTGTTCAGGGCATCACCTATTACCGCGACGCAAGGAGCAATGAGCCCATACCCGGGCTGATGCATGCCGATCTTGGCGGCTACCATGTCAAGGACATCGAGGTGGTCTGCGCTTTCGACGTCGCCAAGGGCAAGGTCGGACGTGATGTGGCAGACGCGATCTACAGCGCGCCCAACAATACTTTCCGCTTTGCCAACGTTGCGCCTACCGGCGTTCGCGTCGAACGCGGACCGACGCTGGACGGCATCGGCAAATATCTGCGCGACGAGATCGAGGAGTCCGACGAGCCGGTCGCCAATGTCGGCAACATCCTCGCCGAAAGCGGCGCCGAGATCCTGGTGTCCTATCTGCCTGTCGGTTCGGAGGAGGCAACACGCTTTTACGCCGAGTGCGCGCTCGAGGCGGGCTGCGCCTTCGTCAACTGCATACCAGTCTTCATCGCCTCGCGGCCGGAGTGGCGCCGGCGCTTCGAGCAGCACGGGCTGCCGCTGATCGGCGACGACATCAAGAGCCAGGTTGGTGCGACGATCGTCCACCGGCTGCTCGCCAACCTGTTCCGCGAGCGCGGCGTGCGCATCGATCGCACCTACCAGCTCAATTTCGGCGGCAACACCGACTTCCTCAACATGCTGGAACGCGAGCGGCTGGAATCAAAGAAGATCTCAAAGACGCAATCCGTCACCAGCCAGATCGACGTCCCCCTGGAGCCCGGCAACATTCACGTCGGGCCGAGCGACCATGTCCCGTGGCTGACCGACCGCAAGTGGGCCTATATCCGGGTCGAAGGCACGACCTTCGGCGGCGTGCCGCTGAATGCCGAGCTCAAGCTGGAAGTGTGGGATTCGCCCAATTCGGCCGGAGTCGTCATCGATGCGGTGCGTTGCGCCAAGCTGGCGCTCGACCGCGGCATCGCGGGCGCGCTGACCGGCCCCTGCAGCTATTTCATGAAATCGCCGCCCGAGCAGTTCACCGACGCGGAAGCCCGCCAGCGCACGCTCTCTTTCATCGCCGGCAAGGACGAGCCGATGCTCGATGCGGCGGAATGACGACGACGTTTTTTCTGGTGCGCCACGCCGCGCACCACAATGTCGGCTGTTATCTTGCCGGGCGGATGGCCGGCGTTTGCCTCGGCGAAGCCGGCAGGGCACAGGCCTCGCATCTGGCTGACCGTATGGCACGCGAGCCGGTAGCGGCAATCTTCTGCAGCCCGCGCGAACGCACGCAGGAGACTGCCAATCCGATGGCGCTCGCCTGTAATGCCGGTGAAATCGTGATCCGCGAGGAACTCGATGAGATCGACTTCGGCACTTGGTCGGGAAAGACCTTCGAGGAGCTGAACAAGGATGCCGACTGGCGAGCGTGGAACGACCAGCGTCAGCAGGCGAGAACGCCGAGCGGCGAGACCATGCTGGACGTGCAGCAACGCGTCGTCTTGCTGATCGAACAGGTCCGCGGCACCTACCAGAACCAGTGCGTTGCACTGGTCAGCCATGCCGACGTCATCAAGGCCGCGGTGTGCAAAGTGCTCGGCCTGTCGCTGGGGAACTGCTTTCGCTTCGATATCGACCCAGCGTCGATCACCACGGTTGTTTGGGGGGAGTGGGGGTCGAAGCTGATCAGACTCAACGAAGCTGCCTGACGAGGAATTTGCCGGATGCGCATGGTCATTTTCGGTCTTACCGTGACATCGTCGTGGGGCAACGGCCACGCCACGCTGTGGCGCGGATTGATCCGGGCGATGGCCGGGCTGGGCTGGTCCATCACCTTCTTCGAACGCAACACCCCCTATTATGCCGGTACACGCGATCTCGACCAGTTGGATGGCGGCAACCTTGTCCTTTACCCGGATTGGAACGACATCCAGCGCGTTGCCGAGCAGGCGATGAAAGAGGCCGATGTCGTCATCGTCACCTCCTATTGTCCCGATGCCGTGAGCGCGTCGCGCCTTGCTCACCAGGCCTGTCGCGGGCTGAAGGTCTTCTACGATCTGGACACGCCGGTGACGCTGGCTCGGATCGAACAAGGCGAGCCTCCGGCCTATTTCGGGCCGGAAGGGCTTCGCGATTTCGATCTCGTGCTGAGCTACACGGGAGGAACCGCGATCGACGCATTGAGGTCGACGCTGGGTGCACGCCGCGTCATGCCGCTCTACGGCCATGTCGATCCAGAGCGACACCGGCCCGCCCCGCCCAGGCCGGAGTTTGCCGGCGACCTGTCCTATCTTGGAACCTATGCGGCAGACCGCCAGGCCGGGGTCGAGAGGTTGCTGGTCAGCCCGGCTGCGCGCCTGCCGGATCGCCGTTTCATTATTGGCGGCGCACAATATCCGCAGGAATTCCCGTGGAGCGACAATATCTTCTTCGTCCGGCATCTGCCGCCGGCCGACCACCCCGCCTTCTTTTCATCATCACGACTGACCCTGAACGTGACCCGCGAGGCGATGGCCGAACGGGGCTGGTGTCCTTCCGGCCGGCTGTTCGAAGCCGCCGCTTGCGGGGCTGCGATGGTGAGCGACACATGGCCCGGACTGGAGGCCTTTTTCCGGCCCGGTGAAGAGATCGTCGTGGCCAACAGCACCGACGACGTGATCGGCGCGCTCGACCTGTCCGACGCCGAGCTTGACGCGATCCGCCGCCGTGCGCGCGAGCGGGTGCTGGACGAACACACCTCGGCGCGACGCGCGAAGGAATTCGACCGCATCCTGTCCGATGCACTGCACGGCTCCACGCATGGCGAGCCGTTGAAGGAGGCAGTTTGATGTTGGGCATCGTGCCCGCAGCCGGACGGGGGAGCCGCATCCAGCCGCTCGGCTTTTCGAAGGAGCTTCTGCCGGTCGGCAGCCGCATCGACGGCAACACCGAGCGGCCTTGCGCGGTCAGCGAATACCTGGTGCGCCGCATGGTGCGCGCCGGCGCCGACAAGATCTGCTTCGTCATCGGCTCGGGTAAGTCGGATATCCTGGAATATTATTCTGCCGGCTATGCCGACGCGGCCGCTCTGTTTGTGGTGCAGCCCTCTCCGGTCGGCCTTTGCGACGCCATCTTCCGCGCCGCACCGCTCGTCGCGGCGGCCGACGAGACCGTTCTGGTCGGGTTGCCCGACACGATCTGGTTTCCCGAAGACGGGTTCCTGGCCCTCCCGGACGACGGCCTGTCCTTCCTGCTGTTTCCGGTGGACCAGCCGGAGTTCTTCGATGCCGTCGTTGTCGACCCGGACGGCCGGGTGAGGCAAATCCAGGTCAAGCAACAGAATGCCGCGTCAAACTGGATCTGGGGTGCGTTCAAGATGCCCGGCCGCACCCTTCATCAGCTCGCCGCGCTGTGGCGGGAACGGGACCGGTGCGACGAATATATCGGCACACTGGTCAACGCCTATCTCGCCGCCGGGGGCGAAGCCTATGGCATCAAGGCTGGCATCGCCTATGTCGATGTCGGCACCTTCAACGGCTACCGCACCGCATTGCGGCTGCTTGAAAGCGCCGCCGGTACCAAGGACGACCAAGCCGCCATTACGCTGCCCGGCCACCAGCACGTCCCTATCCTCGCAGGCGAAGGAGGCTAGCCATGCTGCATTCCGATGCCGAGATCCGCCGCCGTATCGATGCGCTCGGCCCATGGTTCCACAATATGGAACTGGCCGGCATCGAAACCGCTCCCGACCATTTCCTTGGCAATTATCCGCTGATCAAATGGCGCAAATTCGCCGACGCGATTCCCGCCGATCTTTCCGGTAAGGCGGTGCTCGACATAGGCTGCAATGCGGGTTTCTACTCGATCGAGATGAAACGTCGCGGCGCCGGCCGCGTGCTAGGCATCGACTTCGATGAAGCTTACCTGGCGCAGGCGCGCTTTGCCGCCGAGGTCGCAGACTGCGACATCGAATTCCGGCAGCTCTCGGTCTACGACGTTGGCGCACTGCATGAGCGGTTCGACATCGTGCTGTTCATGGGCGTGCTCTACCATTTGCGCCATCCTCTGCTCGCACTCGATCTGATCCGGGAGCACGTCGCCGACGACCTGATGATCTTCCAGTCGATGCAACGCGGCAGCACCAACGTGCCGGCGCTCGAGCAGAACTATCATTTCTGGACCCACGACCTTTTCGACCGGCCGGAATTCCCAAAGCTGCATTTCATCGAGCATCGTTACGCCGACGACCCGACCAACTGGTGGATTCCCAATCGCGCATGCACCGAAGCCATGCTTCGCAGCGCCGGCTTCAAGATCGTGCTGCAACCGGAACAGGAGGTCTATTTCTGCCGCACCGCCGACGTGCCGGCCGGCGGCGGCGCCGTCTACCCATCGAAAGGACAGATAAATGATTGAAGCCGCGATGATCTGGAACGAGCCCAATAACAAATCCCACTGGGATCCCGAGCTCGACCCCGACTGGAGCGGCTTCGCCGCTACGGCAATCATGGCCGCCGACGCAATCGCGGCGGAGAATCCCGCCTTGACCAAGGTGCTGGGCGGCATCTCGCCGATCGATGCCGGCTTCATGACACGGATGAAGGAATTCGGCGTGCTCGATCACGTAGACGCGGTCGCCGTACACGGCTTTCCGCTCGACTGGAACCTCTGGCAGATCCACGAATGGCCGCAGAAGATCGGCGAGATCTCGGCTGTCACCGATCTTCCGGTATGGGTCAGTGAGGTCGGCGTGTCGACCTTCGGCGCCGAGGAGGTACAGGTCTGGGGCCTGCGCCGGACCGCGGAATTGCTGATCGGCAACGCACCGCGCATCCAATGGTACAGCCTCTACGACCTGCCGCGCGAGTGGGAAGCGACGACGCGCCATCGCGAGGCGGAAGGCTCGTCTTACTATCGCCATTTCTACATGGGCCTGCTTCGCCAGGACGGCACGCCAAAGCCCGCGCTCGAGGAGTTCCTGCACCACACGCCGGCATTAGGACTGGTGCAGTGGTTCCATTTCGAAGATCACCGGCTTGATGACGCCGTTGCCTGGATGAAACGCCTCGGCGTCACCAATCTGCGTACCGGACTTTCCTGGGCCGACAGCTTCAGGCCGAACGCGCTTGACTGGTTCGACCGGCAGATGGAGGCGTTGGCCGACTTCGACGTTACCGTTACTTTCTGCTTCACGCCGGAGCATCGCGGAATGATGCCGCACCACAGCAGTCCGCCGCTGGTGCCGGAGGAATTCGCCGAGTTCTGCGCGGCAATGACGCGCCGCTATGCCGGCAGCATCGCTGCCCCTTCCGTCGGCAGGCTACGCGCCTCCGCGGCGTGAGGAGCTTCGGCTCTCCAGCCATGACGCTTACCGTCCTCAACGTCGCCTATCCCCTCGCCCAGGTCGGGCCGGATGCGGTCGGCGGCGCCGAGCAGGTGCTGTCGATGCTCGACCAGGCGCTCGTACAGGCCGGACACCGCTCGATCGTGATCGGCTGCCAGGGCTCGAGCGCTGCGGGCACTCTCATCGAGACGCCGGCCGAACCGGGCGTGCTCGATGAAGCGGCGAAGCGCCGGGCGCAGCGTGCTCATCGCGCTGCAATTGCTACCGCACGCGCTCGCTGGCCAATCGACGTGGTTCATTTGCACGGCATCGATTTCGACGCCTATCTGCCGGGCGACGGGCCGACATTGGTGACCCTGCATTTGCCGCTCGACTGGTATCCGGCCGACGCTCTCAATCCGACACGGGAGGATCTGTGGCTGCATGCGGTATCAGCGGCTCAGCAAAGAACCGCGCCGCCGGGAGCCAGGCTCATCGAACCGATCCCGAACGGAGTGGACATCGACGCGCTCAGCGAGCGGCAGACCAAGCGCGACTTTGCCCTCGTGCTCAGCCGCGTCTGCCCGGAGAAGGGCATCCATCTGGCGCTGGACGCAGCCAAGAGGGCCGGTGTGCCGTTGGTCATCGGCGGCAAAGTCTATCCTTACGAAACCCACACCGCGTATTTTCGCGACGAGGTCGGACCTCGGCTGGACGACCGGCGCCGCTTCCTTGGTCCGGTCCGCTTTGTCGCCAAGCGGCACCTGCTGAACACAGCCCGATGCCTGGTCATCCCGAGCCTTGCCGCGGAAACCAGTTCGCTGGTCGCCATGGAGGCGCTCGCCTGCGGCACACCCGTGGTGGCCTTCCCGAATGGCGCACTGCCGGATGTGGTCGAGCACGGCAAGACCGGGTATCTGGTCGGGGATGTCGACGAGATGGCGCAGGCCATCCTTGCCGCGTCCGGCCTGGATCCCGAGACCTGCCGGGCCGAGGCGCAGCGGCGCTTTTCACTCGACCGCATGGTTTCCTCCTACATGGACGCCTATCGGGCGCTGGCACGGCTCGGCACAGACAGCGGGCAGCTCGCGACGGCGAAGTGAGCGGAACATGCTTCGCGGTGAGATCATCGACGATCCGGCCGGCCTCGAAGCCCTTGAGCCGCACTGGTGGGAACTCTGGTCGCTCAGCCGCCCGGCGACGCCGTTCCAGTCTCCCGCATGGTTGCTGCCATGGTGGCGGACATTCGCTCCCGGCGAGCTAGCGACGGTCGCCGTTTGGCATGGCGACGATCTGGTCGGCCTGGCGCCACTCTATCTGGAACGCCAGGGCTCCGGCGCGCGGCTGCTTCCGCTCGGCATTTCGTTGAGCGACTATCTGGACGTCCTCTGTATTCCCGAAACCGCCGAACCGGTCGCCGTCGCCATCGCCGACACGGTTCTTTCTCTCGGCTGGTCGCAGTGGATCTTGCAGGACCTGCCTCCCGGCGGCGCTGGCCTTGCCATCAGGCATGCCGCGCTCGAATCGTGCCAAGCCGTCAGTCATGCCGCTTGCCCGGTGCTCGCTCTCGCCGGCGACCAGACGCTTCAGGGCTGTGTTCCGGCGCGGCGGAGGCGCCAATTGCGCCGCGCCCTCAGGGCCGCGTCGAGACGCGGCAAGGTTTCCATCGAATCCGCTTTGTCCGATCCGCAGACATTCCTCGATCACCTGATCCGCCTTCACCGCGCGCGCTGGGCCGGACACGGCGACGGCGTTCTGTCCGATTCCCGCGTGGAAGCATTCCACCGTCAGGCGCTGCCGCAGCTGGTCGCACAAGTGCTTGCCCGATGCTGGCTTATCACCATCGGTGACGCGATCGTGGGCGCCTATTACGGGTTCCATCATCGGGGCCGCGCTTACGCTTACCTCGGTGGCTTCGATCCGGCCTATGCTGAGGAAAGTCCCGGCGCGCTGCTCATCGGCCAGGCGATAAGGCAGGCGATCTGCGAAGGCGCGGAAGAGTTCGATTTTCTGCGCGGACAAGAGGCCTACAAATACAGTTGGGGCGCCGTCGACCGGTGGACGATGCGCAAGATCTGGACGCGGAGCAAAGGGCGATGAGCGCGACCCAGCCAGGATCTCGGCGGTCGACATCAGCAAGGCGGGTGCTGGAGGACTGCATGGCAGACGGTGCCAGCGTCGAAGCCGTCATCGCCAGGCTGGCTCTCCGTTTCGAGACAGGAATCGAAGCCGCAGAACTGGCGAAGATTGCACAAAACACGCATTCGGCCGATCCGCGAAAGACGGCAAAACTACGACGGATTGCGGACCTGCTTCAGCGCAGGCCTGAGATCTTCGCCACGCTGCGCAAAACAGGTGCTGCCGTTCGGCACGAGCGTGGCGATGGCGAGACCGACGATGCGGTCGTCAACCGGCTGGCGGCAGGGTTTGACGCGGCGGCGGCGATCTCCCCGGCGGCGAGCGTCCAGCTGTCGTCGCTGGGCGACGAGGAAAAGCTCGCGGCCGCTACGGCTGAAATCGTTGCATGGCTGGAGGGGCGAGGCTTTACCGGAAGCGGCCGCGACATACTGGATATCGGCTGTGGCATCGGTCGGTTCGAACAGGCGCTCTCCGCTCTGTCGCACCGGATCGTCGGCAGCGATATATCCCCGGCGATGATCTCGATCGCCCGCCGGCGATGCGCCGGGCTCGGCAATGTAGAATTCCGCCCTACCCGCGGTTTCGATCTTGCCGATTTTCAGGATGCCAGCTTCGACCGCGTGCTGGCCGTCGACAGCTTTCCCTATCTGGTGCTGGCCGGCCTCGCGGAACGACATTTCGTGGAAATCGCACGCGTGCTGAAGAGGCCAGGCATGGCCGCGCTTTTGAATTATTCATATCGCGGATCGCCGGCGCTGGATCGCGCCGACGTTCATAACTTCGCCAATGAAAATAGCATGCAAGTTGTCGTCGACGGCGAAAAGCCGTTCCGGCACTGGGATGGCGATGCCTTCCTGCTTACGATTTCCGGCGGAACATTGCGGCCCAACGCAGGTTCGGATGCCGAACGGGAAAAGCCGCTATTCGACAGCAGGAAGGAGGACGAGATGGCGTCCGGCAGCAAGAAGCACATCGGTCGCGGCAGTCACGGCAAAGGCGCCGGCGCTGGCGCGATGACCGATCTTCCCAAGGACAAGATCGGAGAGAACGCCGTTCTGTCCAACAGAGACAAGAAGCAGCACACCAAGGAGCGTGGGCTCGACGGCAATCGGGTCAAATCCGAGCAGTACCAGGATCATTCAGCGGATCGGCGGCCTGAAGACTGATCGTTGCGGCAGCATATGGCTTGCAGCCGGTGAGCAATTGAAACGCAGCGAGAGCCCAACCGCTGACGAAGCTGTGCAAGGACCGAAGCCGGTCGCATGGATGGCCTGCAAATTCTTGCAAACTCGCACTGTTGCCACCAGAGTGAGATGAAGGGACCAACATTTGCCAAGAGAACGCGATGTCTCGCGCAAGGGAAGATTCCGTCGGCACGCGCGCCGATCTGACGATAGACCGGGAAATCGCTTCCTTGCTTGCGGCAATCGAGCAGGAAAGGGTTCCTGACCGGCTGACCAAACTTGCGATCGAATTGCAGCATGCGCTTGTCGAAAGACGCTTGCGCGGAACCAGTAACTAACGTGACATATATTAGCGGCGCCTCTCGGCTTCGAAGTCCAGTTGTCCTTCGGACAGATAGCTGCGCCTTTCCATCAGGGTTTGCGAGGAACTTTCGCCTAGGTATTCAAGCACGCCGGCGCGGGCCCTGTTGAGCCGGCTCTTCACGGTTCCCACCGCGCAACCGCATATTTCGGCGGTTTCCTCATAACTGACGCCCAGCACGCCTATCAGCATCAGAACCTCGCGCTGATGCTCGGGAAGGCTCTGGATGGCCTGGTGGACTTCCTTGCCCTGTACGGACCATTCCTGCGTCGCTTCCGAGATCGGCCGCAGCGAAGCACAGTCGAGCAGGCCAGGCGCTTCCCTCACGGCGGCCCTGACACGCGTGTAGTAGGTGTTGCGCATGATCGTGAAGAGCCATGACTTCATACGCGTTCCAGCTTCGAACTTGTCAATGTTGGCCAGGCCCTTGGTCAGCGTCTCCTGGACCAGGTCGTCGGCATCATCGGGAGTGCGGCAGAAGGTGCGGGCGAAAGCCCTCAAAGCGGGTATGAGGTCGACGATGGAAACGTCTTCGGTTTCGCGGGTCGCTAAGGCGTAGGCTGTGGGTGGCAATGGTCCAGCTCCCGTCCAGAATGAGTTCGCGAGCGCAGACCAGTTAAATGCATTGGGCGAAAGATCGTTCCGGTTGGCGAAAATCACCCGACTCCAGAAAACCGGAGAGGGCTTGGCTGAGCAATCCCGGCCGACGGCGATATTTTTGACGGAACAACCATCGGGATCGCGGAGTTCAAAATCAAGGTCGTCCGACAATTCGGGCGCCGCCATTTGGCGCGTCGAAATGCGATTCGCAGCGAGCCTTGGCCGCGACCTCAAGGGCGGCCTGCCACCTCAAGAAACAGGAGGAGTCCATGACAGGAAACAAGCACGCCAAAGGCAAAACGCCGGCCGATAGCGATCTTGCCAACGATCCCGGCATCGGCAGTTCCAGGGGCACGATCAAGGAGGGCGACCGGCTCGATCAGGGCACCAATACGTTCGAAGGCGATGTCGAGAACGACACCACGCCGCAAGGCGGTATCAATCCTCGGCAAAAGATGCGGACCAACAAGTGACCGGCCGCGCACGATCGAACAAACCTGCTGCAACCCGTGCAGCAATCCCGCGTTAAAGAGCATGAGCCTCGGGTCCGCCCCGGGCGTTGATGCGACAGGCTCTTTCGCGGAGACACAGATGACAAAAAAATTGTTTGGCCGCCCCGTTCCAATTCTCGTCGGCCTTGGTTTCCCTCGCTATGTCGAAAATATCTGGCAGGCCTATGACGTCTTAAATGAATGGCCGAGCCGCGGTCCGGCGCACAAGGCGGCGTTCGACGCCTGTCGCGCTGGGCTGGCTGACGAGGTCGACGTCGAGACGGTGCGCGCGGCGTTCGATAAATTCGCCCGCAAGGCGGGCATTCTGGCCTACGATATCGCAGCCGAAACACCAGCACGCGCCAAAACAGCTGCGAAGGCCTACGACGTTTGGCTGAAACGCCCATCGGACAGTCGTGTAGACCCTGAAGACACGCAGCTTGCTTGAAGCGACACCTTGCTTGAACCGGGAGGAATACGGTGCAGAGAATAGAGTTCGATACACCTGTTTGCATCTATTTCGGCAAGCCTGGGCGATCGCGATTGGTCAGTTCCGTTTTCGAAGCAGTGCATTGCCTGAAAAGCGAGAAATGGCCGGCGCGCAATGCCCCACTGGCGCTGGCGGCCGCTGATGTATTGAATCGCGCCCGAACCGGTGAAATTACGGCCGGCAAAGCGCGGCAAGCGTTTGTCGACGCCGCGTGGGAGGCAAACATTCTCGTCGAAGGCGAGCCGCATGACGGGCATGCCACGACAGCCTTCATATCGGACTGCGGGTGAAGCGGCAGGCTGCCTCCCTGCAGTTCCGCCCAAAGCTTGGTTTATCGCGAATGATTGGCGTTCTCGGCCTTTTTCTCGCGCTGTTGCCTGAGGACCTCGTCGGTTCCGACCAGCTTCTTCGATCCGCCGGGAATCGCGGTGGACACAACAGCCGGTGGGTCGCTTGCCGGGAAGGAATCTTCCAGGCCTGCCTGCAACTGGTCTTCCAGCGTTTGCGGCTCTTCAGAGCGGCCGGGGGTCCTTCGGGTATCTACGCTCTCCAGGGGCTGTGTCATGTCCGGTGAAGACCTGACTTCTCGAATCCAGCCATAGAGCTGTTCGATGGCAAATTCCTTCATCGTGTCGAAATCGGCCTTTTCGTCACGCAATGCCTCGATTTGGTCGACCATGGTCTTCTCGAAACGTTCGAGGCTATCGCTTCCGCAAGCCCGGCAGAGACGCACCAGCGCCTCGCGCAGTATGAGTGGCGCAAAGTGCGCCGTGGCCTCAAGCCTGAGCTGCTGCAAACGCTCCGGGGTAGCGGCTTGGAACTTCGACATGCTCGACCTCTTCGCCTTGTGGAGCATGTCAACGAAAATTGTCGGCGGATGTTCCATCGGCGGCCGCTGCATCGCTCGATCCTCAGCGGTGCGCGCCACCACCGACTGCCATGCGGATACCGAGACCGACGACGACGCAGCCTGCCACCCGCTGCTGCCAGAGCCTTACCTTCGGTCGTTTCATAATCCAGGCCCCGAGCGTGCCGGATGCGAGTGCATATGTGCCCAGCACCAGCACACCGGTCATTTTCTGGGTGCCACCGAGCAGCAGCAATTGCAGCGTGACCGATCCGCGAGCAGGATCGACGAACTGCGGAAGGAATGCCACCATAAAGGTTATCGGCCAAGGATTTATCAGATTGGCGATCATTCCTTCGCGTGCGGCCACAAGCGGTCCGACATTGCGCGCCTCCTCGACGGCGACGCTGGCTGAGGGCAACAGCACCAGACGCGATCCAAGCCAAACGAGATAAGCTGCACCCGCCCAGCGAAGCATGGCAAAGGCAAGCGGCGATGCCTGAAGCAGCGACGATATGCCGAGGGCAAGGAGCGGCAGCTGGACCATACCGGCGCCGAGAGTCATTCCGAGGACGGTGAACAGGGCAATATCACGGCCCTGCCCGATGCCGCGCGCAATCACCAGCAGACTGTCGGGCCCCGGCGGCATCTGCATCAGGATGACCGTTCCGACAAAAGCCGTCCACGAAGCGGGATCCACGCCGCTACTTCGCCCCGGTTTCGTAAGATGCCTTCGCGCTGTCCTTCAACCGGCCGGCATCTCGCATCGTCTTGAGTGCTTCGTCCCTCGTCAGGCCGCACCTGCGGGCAAAAAAATCGATCTCATAGGCCAACTCGGCCGACAGGTCGTGTTTGGCATGCATTCTTCGCTTGTGTTTGCGTGCGCCCATTCAGGCTCGGTCCCGGATACGTTAGTCCTCCCGAACTCACATCGGATCAGTCGGTTCCACTGCCGGACCAATCCGCTTTCCGCAGGTTTTCTCACGCGCTGTCTGGCCGGCCCACCCTATCCTTGAGTTCGTTCAGGAACGCGAGCAGCGCGTCCTCAGGATCGTCGGCCTCTTCGGTCAGCATATCGATGCCCCAGTGGCCAAGAACAGCCTCCTGGACGATGCTCGGCTGCGACATGAAGATGAAGGATTTCGGGCGGCTCTTCTCGTAGCCCGACCGCCGCCAGGTCTGCCAAAGCCTGTGCAACAGCAGACGGATGTTCATATCAGACATGCTGTAGCCGATGAACAGGATGGTGCGCCCCAGTGCGTCGGCGCGAAACTTCACGTCGAGCGGCGAATCGAACGAAAGCCGGTCGAAATAGTCGGTCTCCGCCAGGACCAGCGATTTGTCGTCGTCGAAATCGCCGTGGAATTTGATGATCTGCGTCACCTCGCCGGTCGTCTTGGGCAAGTCCTTTGCGTTGGCCACCTTCACAAAGGGCCGGCCATGAATCTCGAAGGCAACCTCGAGGTTGCGATCATAATTGGTGGTGTAGATGATCGGAAAATCGAGCGATACGATGAGCTTGTGGATTGCCGACCGCTGCACTTCTTCCCGCGAGACGCTCCATTCACGATCCATCCAACTGCGCAAAGGGCCGAGGCTCCCCTGCTTCAGCCGGTAATATTCGGCAAGCGCCTGATAGCTGGCCTCCGGTGCGCCGATCATGTCCTCGTCAAGGCCGAGCTCGTTTTGCATGTGTTCGATGAGCTTTTGCCAAGACGGCAAGCCGACGCTCATCGACACCCCGGCTCCAACGAACAAGATAGCTCGTCGCTCTTTCACCGATTGAGCCAGTTGCTCGACTGCGGACAGCATTCGACACAACTGCCAGAAGTGCTGCTCTGTTCCGACGGCGCATGGACCATCGCAAGAATAACTCCGATTTCCGGTTGAGTGCCAACACCCAGATCGGCTGTCCCGAGTTCCGGTCCCCGAGTTTGTCCGACCGAATCCGATATTTATTTCGTTCCCTTTGGCACTTCTGCGCCTCCTACGCGTTGGAGAGTGTTCAACAAAGACAGCGCAGCTAATGGATCGCCATCGGATTGTCTCGGTAGCATTATGTCTGTTCCTGCTTACGATCGGCGCCGTCCAGCAAAAGGCTTGGGCTCAAGCACCTTGCCCGGCCGACCATGACAAGTTGCTGGCCGCCCTCAAGGCCAACGTCAAATCCAGCGGCGGTCCCGGCAATGGCGGCTTCGACACTAATGAATGGGCGGCAGTCGTGGCTCGCGACGGAACTGTCTGCGCCGTCGCCTTCAGTGGGCCCACCGCCGACGCCCAGTGGCCTGGCAGCCGGCTGATCGCCGCCGAAAAAGCCAATACCGCCAACGGGCTCAGCCTCGCCCACATGGCGTTGTCCACCGCGAACCTCTATGCGCCGGTGCAGCCCGGCGGTCCTCTATTCGGCCTGCAGGCCACCAATCCGGTCAATCCAGCGGTGGCCTATGCCGGCGATCCTTCGACGTTTGGAAGCTCCAGCGATCCATTGCTGGGAAAGTCTATCGGCGGTGTCGTCGTGTTTGGCGGCGGCCTGGCTCTCTACGACGGCAAGGGGATCGTCGGGGCCCTGGGGATAAGCGGCGATTCCTCCTGTGCCGACCACAATGTCGCCTGGCGTGTGCGCGCCGCGCTCGGGCTGGACAAGGTCCCGGCAGGCGTCAACCCAAACCGCAAGGACGCTATCATTTACGACCTCGATCCCGGCGGCAAGAGCGCCTCCGGCTGGGGCCATCCATTGTGTGCCGGAAGCGAGGCAGACGTGGCGGCGGAGCTTGGCGCCGGGGTCGGCGGCTCGATACGCAAATGAGGAAAGGGCGACAGGTGGCGGCGAAAACTCGTGTGTCAGCCAAAGGCGGAAACAGGCCAATGGCTGCGAGGCTGGGATGGACGCTGCTGGCGGGGTTTGCACTGATGACGGCGGCGGTTGCTCAGTCTTTATCAGGCCCTGCGATAAATCCGCCGGCCGCAGCTGCTCCGCCCGACGACGGCCAGTGGGCGATGCCGGCAAAGAACTACGCCTCGACCCGCTACAGCGAACTTGCGGAGATCACCGAAGACAACGTCAAAAACCTGCAGGTGGCCTTCACCTTCTCGACCGGCGTCAACAAGGGTCAGGAGGCTGCGCCCCTGGTCGTCGGCAACGCGATGTACATCGTGACGCCGTTTCCCAACATCCTCTATGCGCTTGACCTCACCAAGCCCGGCGCGCCGATGAAGTGGAAATTCGAGCCCAACCCCGAGCCCGCCGCGCAGGGCGTTGCCTGTTGCGACGTGGTCAACCGCGGTGCGGCCTTTTTCGACGGGCGCATCTATTTCAACACGCTCGATGGTCATGCCATCGCCGTCGATGCGGCAACCGGCAAACCGGTCTGGAACACCCATATCGGCAACATCAATATCGGCGAGACCATCACGATGGCGCCGCTGGTGGTGAAGGGGAAGGTACTGGTCGGCAATTCCGGCGGCGAAATGGGCGTACGCGGCTGGATCAAGGCGCTCGACGCCGGCGACGGGCACGTCGTCTGGACGGCCTACAATACCGGCCCGGACGCCGAGGTGCTGATCGGCCCCGATTTCAAGCCGCATTACGACATGGACAAGGGCAAGGATCTCGGGGTGACATCGTGGCCGCCCGACGCCTGGAAGATCGGCGGCGGCAATGTGTGGGGCTGGATCTCCTATGACCCGGACCTCAACCTGATCTTCCACGGCACCGGAAATCCCGGTCCGTGGAATCCGGATCTGCGGCCCGGCGACAACAAATGGACCGCCGGCATCTTTGCCCGCGATCCCGACACCGGCGCAGCCAAATGGTTTTACCAATGGACCCCGCACGATTTGCACGACTACGACGGCATCAACGAACAGGTGCTGCTCGACATGACCTGGCAGGGCAAGCCCCGCAAGGTGCTGGTCCGACCGGAACGCAACGGCTACGTCTATCTGTTGGACCGCACTACGGGCGAAGTACTGTCGGCAGTGCCGTTCGGGCCTGTCAATTCCAGCAAGGGCGTCGACCTGAAGACCGGCCGACTGATTGTAAATCCGGATAAGAAGACCGGCACCGGCAAGGTCGTCCGCGACATCTGTCCCACCGCATCGGGCCTCAAGGACTGGCAACCTTCGGCGTTCTCGCCCAAGACCGGCCTGCTCTACATCCCGCATAATAACATGTGCATGGACGAAGAAGGCGTCGAGGTGAATTACATCGCCGGCACGCCCTATGTCGGCATGAACGTGCGCATGATTCCCGGGCCGGGCGGCAATCGCGGTGCATTTACTGCCTGGGATGTCGCCGCCGCCAAACCGGCGTGGAGCCTGAAGGAGAACTTTCCGGTGTGGAGCGGCGCCGTCGCCACCGCCGGCAACGTCGTATTCTATGGCACGATGGAAGGCTGGTTCAAGGCGGTCAGCGCCAGGACCGGCGAACTGCTTTGGCAGTTCAAGACGTCGTCCGGCATCATCGGCCAGCCGATCACCTATCGCGGCCCGGACGGGCACCAATATGTTGCGGTTCTTTCGGGCGTCGGTGGCTGGGCCGGTGCGATCGTATCCGGCGATCTCGACCCGCGCGACGCCACCGCCGCGCTCGGCTTCGTCAACGTCATGAAGGATCTGAAGGATGTAACCACGCCGGGAGGTACGCTGTATGTGTTCCGGCTGCCTTGAGACGATCGGCCGCGTTATGTGCTCACGGAAAACGCGTTCGCGGCGGCTTGCCGCCGCGGTTGGCGCACTGGCGCTCTCGCTTGTGGCCGCCGTTGCCGATGCGCGCGAGTTGAGGATCTGCGCAGATCCCAACAACATGCCGTTCTCCAATGCCGCCCGGGAAGGCTTTGAAAACAAGATTGCCGAACTCGTCGCCCGGGAGCTGGGTGCGACTGTTTCCTACACGTGGTGGGCACAGCGGCGCGGCTTCGTCCGCAACACGCTGAAAGCCGGCCTGTGCGATCTGGTGCCCGGCACGCCCGCCAATCTCGAGATGCTGCGCACCACGGCGCCCTACTACCGGTCTTCCTACGTCTTCGTGACACGCAGGGATGCGCCGGAAATCGCGTCCTTCAACGATCCTCGCCTGCGCGATCTGCACATCGGCGTCCAGCTGATCGGCGACGACGGCGCCAACTCGCCACCCGTCCAGGCGCTCGGCAGTCGCGGCATCGTCGGTCATCTCGTCGGTTTCCCCGTCTATGGCGACTATTCGGCGCCGAACCCGCCAGCGCGCATCATTGAGGCGGTCGCGAATGGCGACATCGACATGGCCGTCGTCTGGGGACCGTTGGCCGGCTACTTCGGTGCCAGGCAAAAAGTACCGCTGCGGATTACGCCGGTTGCACCGCGCATCGACGGTCCGCTGCTGCCGATGATCTACGACATCTCGATGGGCGTGCGCCACGACGACGATGCGCTGCGCAGCGAGGTAGACGCAGCGCTCGCCAAACACCGCGCCGAGATCGATGCAATCCTGGCGGCATATGACGTGCCTCGCCTCGACGTCGCCGGGGCGGCAGCGCGATGAACCGCGGCCTTCCATGCGTGCTGTCGGCGATGCTCGTTCTTGCCGGTTGCCAGCGTGAGGAACGCGACACGCGTCCACAGTCGGCGCTCGGCTCGGGCGACCAACCGGCAGCCGTCACAGCCCTCGAGCCGGGCGGCCAGCGGCCAGCCTCGTCCAACAACAAGGCCGGAGTGTTCGAGGCCAACGCCTTCCACCTCAGCGAGGGCAAGCGTCTGTTCAACTGGTTCAACTGTTCCGGCTGCCATGCCAATGGCGGTGGCGGCATGGGCCCGGCGCTCATGGACCAGAAGTGGCTCTATGGCAGCTCGATCGAAAGCATCCACGCCACGATCAGGGACGGTCGGCCAAACGGCATGCCGAGCTTTCGGGACAAGATCCCGGACGACCAGATCTGGGAGCTTGCCGCCTTCGTCCGCGCGTTGAGCGGCAACGCGCCAAAATCGGCTGCGCCGAGCCGCGACGACGACATGATGCCCCATCCGTCCGAAAATCGCCTGCCGGATGCCGCGACTCTGGGGAAGTCGCCGTGAACCGCCTTGTCTGCAGCGTGTGCTGCGGCGCAGCCTGCATGCTGCTCCTTGCAGGATGCAGCGGCTGGCAATCCGCGCTTGACCCAAAAGGCCCGGCCGCGGGCGAGCTTGCATGGCTGATCTGGTTCTTCACAGCACTGTGCACGGTGGTCTGGCTTTTGGTGATGGCCGTGCTGATCCTGCCATTGGCCCGACGCCCCGCGCCGGTCGGCGATCCGCTTGTCCTCGACGCTGCCGCCGAGCGCGGCAAGATGCGAATTGTCGTCGCCGCACTCGCCGCTACCGCCCTGATCCTGGTCGGCCTGACGCTGCTGAGCTACTTCGCTAACCGGACGCTCGCCGCCATCGGCTCGGATGCGGCGCTGACGATCCGGGTGACCGGGCATCAATGGTGGTGGGAGGTGCGCTACGAAAACGATCAGCCGAACCGCATCCTGACGACCGCCAATGAAATCCACATCCCGGCGGGCGAGCCGGTGCGGCTTGTAGTAACCTCGACCGACGTCATCCATTCCTTCTGGGTGCCGAACCTCTCGGGCAAGCTGGACCTCATTCCAGGCCACGAGAACGTTCTCGATCTGAAGGCTGACAAGCCCGGCGTCTATCGCGGCCAGTGCGCCGAGTTCTGCGGCGCGCAGCACGCCAATATGAGCACCTTCATCATCGCCGAACCTCGGCCCGTCTTCGACGCGTGGCTGAACGATCAGCTGCGGCCGGCAGCTGCCCCCTTGTCGACCGAGGCCAAAACCGGCCACGACCTGTTCCTTAAACGGCCATGCGTGATGTGCCACAAGATCGGCGGCACCATCGCCGGCGGTACGGTCGCTCCCGACCTTACACATATCGCAAGCCGGCGGACGCTCGCTGCCGGAACGCTGGCGATGAGCCGCGGCAATCTCGCAGCCTGGATAGCCGATCCGCAAGGGATCAAGCCAGGTGCCCACATGCCCGTGGTGGGACTGAACGGGGACGAGCTGAATGCGATGGTAGCCTATCTCGAGGGCTTGAAATGAGTAGCGCCGACCTAGCCCATGGGCGAGACCTCGCCCAGCAACGCGCCGCAGCACAAAAGGGTGACCTGGCTCCCGAGCGCGACGGCCCTCGCGATACCGGCCTCGACGACGCCAGCCTCGAGCGCTGGCTGGCGCGGACATGGCAGACCGTGCCGGGCATCATCGGTGCGCTCTCGAGCGTCGACCACAAAATTGTCGCGCGGCGGTACCTGATCACCGCTTTCGTCTTCCTGTGCCTCGGTGGCCTCAGCGCCGTTGCCATGCGCATCCAACTGTCGGGGCCGGAGCGCGGGCTGATCGGGCCGGACCGCTACAACCAGCTGTTCACAATGCATGGCGTGACCATGATGTTCCTGTTTGCAGTGCCGATCGTTCAGGCGACCGGCATCTATCTCGTGCCGCTGATGGTCGGCACCCGCAACATCGCCTTTGCGCGCCTCAATGCATTCAGCTTCTGGATTTATCTCTCCGGTGGCCTCTTCGCCTGGGTGTCGTTTGCACTCGACATGGCGCCCGACGTCGGCTGGTTTTCTTACGTGCCGCTGTCCGGTCCTGAATTCGGGCCAGGCAAACGCTCCGACGTGTGGGCGCAGATGATCACCTATACCGAAGTGTCGTCGTTGGCGGTCGCGGTTGCCACCATCGTCACCGTGCTGAAGCAACGCGCGCCGGGCATGTCGCTGGACAAGATTCCGCTCTATGTCTGGGCGATGCTGGTCACCTCTTTCGTCATCGTGTTCGCCATGCCGGCAGTCATGATCACGTCGACCTTCCTGATCCTCGACCGTCTGGTCGGCACCCATATCTTCAATCCCGCCGAGGGTGGCGACGTCCTGCTGTTCCAGCACCTGTTCTGGTTCTTCGGCCACCCCGAAGTCTACATCATTTTCCTGCCGGCCACCGGCATGGTGTCCTCGATCATCGCCGCTTTCGCCCGGCGTCCGGTATTCGGCTATCTGGGCATGGTTCTGTCGCTGATTTCGGTCGGCTTCCTGTCGTTCGGCCTGTGGGTTCACCACATGTTCGCAACTGGCCTGCCCAAACTCGGCGCGAGCTTCTTCACCGCCTCGAGCATGCTGATCGCCATCCCGAACGGGCTGCAGATCTTCTGCTGGCTGGCGACATTGTGGGACGGACGCCCGATAATCAGGACGCCGCTGCTGTTCGTGTTCGGCTTCTTCTTCACGTTCGTCGCGGGCGGCCTGACCGGCGTGATGCTGGCGTCGGTGCCATTGGACCTGCAAGTACACGACACCTATTTCGTTACCGCGCATTTCCACTACGTGCTGATCGGCGGGTCCGTATTCCCGCTGCTCGGCGCGACCTATTTCTGGTTCCCCAAGATCACCGGCCGGATGATGAGCGAGCGTCTTGGACGCTGGCATTTCTGGCTTGCCTTCATAGGCTTCAATGCGGCGTTCTTTCCGATGCACATTGTCGGCCTGTGGGGCATGCCGCGCCGAGTCTACACCTATCCGGTGGAGGTCGGCTGGGGCAACATCAACCTGTTCATCACAGCCGGCGCGGTCGTTCTGTTCCTAAGCTTCGTTCTGTTCACCATAAACCTGGTGTACAGCGCCTCGAGGGGCGCCCCGGCCGGGGACAATCCCTGGAATGCGGGCACGCTTGAATGGGCGACAAGCTCTCCGCCGCCGAGCTATAATTTCGCTCGGATTCCGGTGGTTACCCACTCCGAGCCGCTCTGGGCCGAACGTGACACGCTGCCTGTCGCGACCGGGCTTCGCGTCGACGCGCGCGAACTTGTCATTTCGACTGTGGCAGAAGCGCATCCAGATGTGCGCGAGAAGTCGGCGACGCCGTCGATCTGGCCATTGTTCGCCGCGCTCGCCGTCGGCGCCACCTTTCTTTATTCGATCTTCAGCCCGTGGGCGGTGGTCTGGGGAGCCGGGCCAATCGCCATCACTTTGATCGGTTGGTTCTGGCCGAAAGGCGATCCGGAGGATGAGGAATGAAACAGCGTCCTGCCGCCGATCTTTCCAAACTCCCGACCTTCGGGATCGGACCGCGCAGCCCGACCTGGTGGGGCACTCTCGCCTTCATGGCGCTGGAGGGCACCGGCTTCGCGCTCGCCGCAGGCGCCTATCTTTACCTCGCCTATCTGTCGCCCGAATGGCCATTGGGCGTGCCGCCGCCCAACCATTGGCCGGGCACCATCGTCACGCTGTTGCTGCTCGCCAGCGTGGTGCCCAATCACATACTGAACCGCTACGCCGAAGCGTGTGCCATGGTGCCCGTGCGCATCGGCCTGATCGTCATGACGCTGCTCGGTATCGCACCGCTTGTCGTGCGGTGGTTCGAATTTCCGGCCCTCAACATCTATTGGGATACCAATGCGTACGGCTCAATGCTGTGGGTCCTGCTCGGCCTCCACACCACACACCTGATCACCGACGTCGGCGACACGCTGGTGCTGACGGTCCTGATGTTCACGCGACATGGCTATAGCGGGCGGCGTTTCGGGGATGTTGGCGACAACGTCTTCTACTGGGATTTCGTGGTCGCGACCTGGATCCCGATCTATCTGTTGATCTATTGGATGCCGAGGCTTGACTGAGATGCGTGCGCTTCGCTTGGGCACATCATGGGGCGGGCTGTTGTCCGGGCCTTTGGCCTGGGCGGTGTCGACGCAGCTGAATTACGCGGTCGTGGAGTGGCAGTGCGCCCACGGCATTCCTGTCATACCGGTCGTTGCGCTGATGCTGACAGTGCTGGCCTTGCTCGGCGGGGCGCTGTCGTGGCGGGCGCGACAGCAAGGTGGCGCCGCCTTTAAACCGGACCGTGCGCGCGGCACTGAAGGTTTCGTCGCCAATATCGGCATTCTCAGCGCGTTGCTGTTTGCGCTGGTAATCGTCATGCAAGGCGCCGCCTCGCTCATTCTCGACGGCTGTCTGCGATGAACTTCGACGCGCTTTTCTCGACCTCGATCTGCTACGGTGCCGGTGCCCCGCAGGCCGGCTGGACGCTGGCGTTGCCGATCACGCTGCCGCTAACCATGGTCGCACTGCTTTACGCAGCAGGCGCCTTTCGGCTGTGGCGGCGGAGCGCCCGCAGCCGCCCGTTGCGGATGCGGCAAGCCCTGCTGTTTGCGACCGGCTGGGCCATTTTGGCGGCAGCACTGGTCAGTCCGCTCCATGCATTGGGTGAGCGCGTCTTCACCGCCCACATGATCGAGCATGAGCTGTTGATGGCGGTGGTGGCACCCCTGCTGGTCGCCTCCCGTCCGGCGGCGGCGATGATGTGGGCATTGCCGATCAAGCTGCGGCTGGCATTTGGCGCAGCCGGGCAGGCGAAGATGCTTCGAACCGTTTGGGCCGCCATCAGCCGCCCTGTTGCCGCGACCTTCCTGCACGGCGTCGCGATATGGGCGTGGCACGTTCCGGCGCTGTTCGAGGCGGCGCTTGCACGGGGTGTCCTGCATTATGCGCAACATGCCTGCTTCTTCGGCACAGGGCTGCTGTTCTGGTGGGTGCTGCTGCCGCGTTCAGGCCGCGAACAAGCCTATGGCAGCGCAGTCATGCACCTCTTCTTCACCTCGCTGCATACCGGCCTGCTCGGGGTGCTGCTGCTGGTCTCGCCAAGGCTGTGGTATCCGGTGAACGCAGCCGGTGCGAAATTGTGGAACCTTAGTCCGCTCGAGGACCAGCAGCTCGCCGGTCTGGTGATGTGGGTTCCGGCCGGCCTGATCTATGGCGGCGCGGCTTTGCTGCTGGCCGGCCTGTGGATCCGCTCCAGTGGACAGAGAAGATGGGAGACGTCGCATGCGCTCCAAGCTGTCTAAGCTGGTCATTGGTGCCGGGACGGCAATTGTCGTGCTGGCCGCAGCTTGGACGGCGCTGACGTTGTGGCCGGAGCGCCTCATCAGGGTCGCGCATAAAACGGACAATGCCACCAGCAGCATCGGTGTGCGCGCCACATCGCGCTTTACTCCGTCCGGACCCATACTCGGCGCCGCAGCAATTGTCTTGCTCGTTGCAGTCCTGGCCGGGATCGCGTTGTACTTCGAGCAAAGCCGTCGAGTGGAGCAGAAGGCCGACAATGCAACCGGCGGTGTTGGCGCCCGCGCTATACCCATCATGATGGCCAATGGCTGTGCTGGATGCCACACGATCACCGGCGTTCCCGGCGCGCAGGGAATGGTCGGTCCACGCCTCGACGCCAGCTTGGCCACCCGGGTCTATATCGGCGGCGTATTGTCCAACAACCCGCGAAACATGGTCCGTTGGATACGGGCCGCAAGGGAGATCAATCCGCACGCGGCAATGCCTTCGACAAGGATTTCCGAGCAGGAGGCGCGGGACGTCGCTGCCTACCTCTATTCGCTGAAATGACATCGTTGCTCGCCTAGTCGAGATCAAACCCTGCCGGCAGTCTACCGATGCCGGTTTGCCGGGACCGGCAATCGTCACCGCCTTCGGCTCGATGCCTTAGTTGCCGACGAACCTTTCGGAACCGGCCCGCATCGGCGAGGCTGCCCGCGATCAGTCGGACATCGCCAAGCGCCGCTATGCCCGGTAATCTGCTGTGCGGATTGTTTCGCGGGCATCTCGGATATGAGCTTCTTTGGCGAGTGGGCCGAGTGCAATCTCGACGTCGTCGTCCCAGTCGAATTGACGGGGTGGTTGTTTTTTTCAGAATTGGACAGTGCTGCTGAGAATTGCGTGCCACGCCGTGGGCAGACACGCCTCATGGAGCCGAAGAACCGAACGGATTTAGAGCGAAGAATCGGAACGGACCGGAGCGCCTCGGCTAATGACTTGAGCGTCGCAATCACATTTGTCAGCGGAAGGTTGCGGGCTCCTAGCCGACTTCGATGTTCCAACCGCGAGGCGACCGCGGTCGGAGTCGCCACGAACGACCGTAGCGCAATCACGTCGTTTCGGGAGACTCGTTCGGTTTGGGAGCCTCGTCGGTCTCCGGCAAACGATCGCGAATGGCTTCCTCGGTTTTGCTTGCCGTCTTTTTCACGACTTTATCGACGCGGTCGACCAACGTCTCGGCGTTGCCACTGGAACCCTGTCGGTCAGCCTCTTCCTTTACAGTCTCATATGCTTCGGCGGCGACCTGCTTGGCTTGCTCGACGCCTTCC